>DATHCI010000086.1:0-25985 GCA_035319645.1 Methylocystis sp.
CGGGAGTGGCGGATAGGGTCGTGGCCGAAGGCGTCGCCGCGCCGAAGGCGTCGCGGCCGCTACTCAGAGAAGAGGGCTCGCAAGCGGTCGAGCAGACTGCGAGCGCCGCCGCCGTTCCGCCTTTCCAGAGCGCGGAAAGAGCGCGTCTCGCCCCCATGAACAACTCCCTCGGAACGCCGGCCCCGTCCTTCACGCGATCGGGCCGCGGTCATTGAACCATATGCGCCGCGACTGTCAAACCCCGGCGCGGGAACACGATTTGGGGGATGATCGGCGATGACCGCAGCAGGGCGGTCGTAGACGAGACGGCGCGCTTCTTCCGCGCCCAGGCGTCGCGCGGCTGCGTCGCGGCCCTGCGCCAGGGCCGGGCGACGTCGCCCCACGCCATGCGCGTCGGTCGCGAGGATATGGACGCGCCCCTCGCTCAGCATCCGCTCGGCCCAGTAGAGGGGTCTGCGTCCGAAGGCGCCGAGCAGCGACCCCGCCGTGACCTGCATCCACACGCCCGCCTCGAAGAGGCGCACGATTGCCGGATAATGGGATTCGATCCAGTCCAGCCGCTCGGGATGGGTCAGGATCGGCACATGGCCCGCGACGAGAATGCGGAAGAAGGCGTCATCGAGGCGCGGCGGCGCGACGTGATGCGGCGGCTCGACCAGCAGATAGCGGCTGTCCGCCAAGGTCGGGATGGTCCCGGATCTGATCTTCTCCGGCATGTCGGGCGCAAGATGCGCGTCGGCGCCGACGACGAGCCGCAGCGGAACGCCCTCCTCGTCCAGCCGCTTCTGCAGGCTCTCGGTCGCCGCGCGGATTTGCGGACCGCTATTGTGATAGAGGCCGGGAAGGATATGCGGCGTGCAGGCCTGCGTCTCGACGCCGTTCTCCGCGGCCAGCCGCGCCATTTCCACGGCGACCGCGAGATTGGATGCGCCGTCGTCGATCCCCGGCAGCATGTGGCAGTGCAGGTCGATCATGATCCCGACTCGCGGACCCCCTTGCCGACGGCGCCCCTGCTCGAAGCCGGATTGCCGCCGCTCGAGGGAGGCTCGCGCCGGGCGCCGCCTCTCGCTCTGCGATGGCAGGGAAATCGGCCCGCTTCATGACGAAGGATGGATTTTCCGGCGCGGCGCGGTCTGGCGCGACTTTTTGCCGGGCTTGAAACCATGTTATGTCTTCACCGTCGCTTTACCACCCCGTCGAAGGGTCGAAGCGGGAGTGGCCCGTGCGTCGATCTTTATTGCCGTCGTCCCGATACAAGCCGAGCCTCCGTCTCGGAGGCTTTGATCTCGCGGCGGCGGCGGGTTCTCCGCTTGTCGCCTTCGCTTTGCGAGATCCTTCGCTGTTCGACTGGGAGAACGCCGAGACGCTCGTCGCCTATGACGTCGCTGGCGCCGGCGCGACCCTCGCGTTCCTTTCCCTCTCACGTCTAGGACGCGGGCTGCCGGGCTATTTTGCGCGCGAGGAGCTCGTCTCCATCGTCAAGGTCTCCGCAGCCTCCGTCGCGCTCACGGTGACGGCGCTGTTTGCGACGACGCGCATGGTCGGCGTTCCGCGCACCCTCCCTCTGATCCACCTGACGATTCTGTTCGCCGCGCTTGCCGCCGCGCGCTGGGCGCGCGATTGGCGTCACGAAGCAGCGGACCCCCGGGCCCTTCCGCGACGGCAGCCGGCGCAGAGAAACATCCTCGTCATCGGAGCCAACAAATGGACCTGGCTCTACGCGCACATCGTCGACAGCATGGCGAGGGGCGGGCAGAAGATCGTCGCCGTGCTCGACGCGGATCCCGTGCTGCGCGGACGCACGATCCACGGACTTCCGATCGTCGGACGCGTCGATGAGATCGACGCGATCATGGAGGAATACGCCGTTCACGGCGTCTCGATCCAGCGCGTCGTCGTCGCCGGCCGACGCGCCGAGGTTGATGACGAAGTTTGGGGGCTTCTGTCCGCGGTCTGTGAGAAACGCGGCGCAGAGTGCGACGCTGTCGTCGACTGCCTGGGCCCCTTCTATGAAGTGGCGGAGATCGACGACCAGTCGCGCGCGCCGCCGCCCGTGACGCAGGGACGGCTCGGCGACGCGCGCAATCGACGCCTCAAACGCATCTTCGACGTGTATTTCGCCTGTCTAGCGCTCGTTCTGCTTGCGCCGTTGTTTTCGCTCGTCTATCTCGCGGTTCTGCTCACCGTCGGCATGCCGGCGATCTTCTGGCAGCAGCGCGTCGGCTGCAATGGCGAGCCGCTCTTCGTCTATAAGTTCAGAACGCTGCGGGCGCCGTTCCGCAAGGACGGCGTCCAGCTCGCCGAGGAGCAGCGTCTCACGCGCGTCGGACGGCTGCTGCGCGCGACGCGGCTCGACGAGCTGCCGCAGATCGTCAATGTGCTGCGCGGCGACATGTCGATCGTCGGGCCGCGTCCGCTGCTCAAGTCTGACCAGCCCGAACATGGAGACCTGCGGCTTTCGGTCGCGCCCGGTCTGACCGGCTGGGCGCAGATCCATGGGGGGCGGCTCATCGCCCCCTCGGAAAAGAACGCCCTCGACGAATGGTACGTTCGCAACTGGTCGATCTGGCTCGATCTGCGCATCATCGCACAGACCATCGCGACGGTGCTTCAAGGCGATCGACGCGACGAACGCGTTCTTTCTGACCGGGAGGCGTGGGCTGGGCGGACCGGGCGCTGACGTCCCGCCTGGCGTAAAGCAGGGGAGGCGAACGGGCCGCCTCCCCGCTCCCCCACCCCTGAACTACTTCAAGAGACCTGGCGCGCCGGCGACGAGGCTTTCCTTGAAGGCGAGCCAGAGCCCATAGACTTCACGGCTCGGCTTCAGATGTCGGCACATCTCCCCGTGGCTGTGCTCGGGATCGCTGTCGAGCTTGATGTGGCCCTCCAAAAAGTGGCGGAAGGCGAAGAGCAGCGGACCATCCCAGCGTCGCGCCTGCAGCATGGCGCGAAAAGTCCGCTCCAGGCCGCTGTCCTCATAGCTCACGAGGCTCGAGACGCGCGCCTCGTCGCTCACGGCGCGCACCTTTTCGAGATAGGAGGCGCCGATCGCTTTAAGCCGCCGCTCGCGCGCCGGATCGATGGGCTCGAGCCGTAGCGTGCGGCGCATGAACTCGTCGTGGTCGACGCGTTCGCCCACGCCGACGACGCCCGGGCAGGGCGAGAGATTATCGGTGTTGCGCTCGCCGGCGTCGAGCTCTGCGAGCTGCGCGTCATCGGGATAGAGCCGGCGCGCGATGCCGACCGTCTCGCAGAACTGAACCGAGAAGTAGTAGTAGGTCCAGGCCGTGTTCACGATTTCGTCGCGCGTCAGACCGCTCCAGTTGAAATCGCAGATGTCGTCGACGATTCGCCGATAGGACTCCGCGGCGAACTCCCCTTGAAGCAGGGCCCCGATCGCAAGGTCGCGCTCGATGTTCGTGTCTGGCCGTTCGCTGCTCATAGACTGCCACTCCCCAGCGCTGCGTCAGTCGGAAGGGAGTTCCGGCTCTGACGGGTGTCTCCCGGCGCTGTCGCAGATTGGGACGGCGGCGGGTCTCGACCGGCCAGCCTTCAAAGCCCGTGCCGCTTATGCTGAGACACGAAAAGGCCGCGCTCGGCGGAGCGCGGCCCCTGAGATTTGGCGGAAGCGACCCGCGCCGGGCCGGCGCGGCGTCTCACTTCACGAGACTGGGGGCGCCGGCGATCAGGCTTTCCTTGAACGCGACCCAGAGGCCGTAGACGCGGTCGCTGGGAACGAGGTGCCGGCAAAGCGAGCCGTGCCCATGGTCGGGATCGCTGTCGAGCTTGATGTGGCCCTCCAGGAAATGCCGGAAGGCGAAAAGCAGCGGACCGCTCCAATAGCGCGCTTGCAGCATCGCGCGGAAGGTGCGCTCGAGGCCGCCGTCCTCGTAGCTCGCGAGGCTCAGGACCCGGGTCTTGTCGTCGACGGCGCGGACCTTTTCGAGATAGGCCTCGCCGATCGCCCGGAGGCGCCGCTCGCGGGCGGGGTCGATGAGCTCGAGCTGCAGCGTGCGGCGCATGAACTCGTCGTGATCGACGCGCTCGCCCGTTGCGACGACGCCGGGGCAGGGTGAAAGATTGTCGGTGTTGCGCTCGCCGGCGTCGAGCTCCTCGAGGCGCGCGTCATTGGGATAGAGGCGGCGCGCGACGCCCACGGTCTCGCAGAACTGGACCGAGAAATAGTAGTAGGTCCAGGCCGTGTTCACGATCTCCTCGCGCGTGAGCCCGCTCCAATTCAAGTCGCATATGTCGTCGATGATCTTCTGATAGGATCCTTCGGCGAAATCCCGATTGAGCAGAACTCCGACCGGAAGCTTGTCATCGATCGTCGTCTGTTGCCGTTCGCTGTTCATGACCGCTGCACTCCAACGCTGGCGTCAGGCGCGAAAGGTCTTTGGCGCTGACGGACCGGCTCCGCCGCCGTCGCAGAATGGGACGGCGGCGAGCCTCGGCGGGAGTGCTTCAAGCGGCGTGCCGCAGGCGGCGCTCAGAACGCGGCGAACTGCCGCGCAAGCGCCTTCTCGATCTCAGGCAGCGGATGTCTGGCAAGGTCGCGGTCGATCTCGCCCTTCACTCTCGCCGCGGCCTGCGGAGACAGCTCCTTGCGGATTTCTCCGAGCGCGCGCGGCGGCGCAATGATGACGATCTCCTTCATCTCGCCGCTCTGGGCGGCCTTGTTGATGCGCGCGGCGATCTCGCGCGCGAAATGCTCCTTCTCATGCTCATGCCAGTCGGTCGGCTCGACGGCGCTGCGCGGGCCGCTGCGCGATCCGAAAAGCCGCCCGGGCGCATCGGTTCCCTGTTCGTGGGTCGGCGGATTCTCCTCCACGCGCGCCTCGATGACCCGCAGGTCGATGAGGTCGGGATCGCCGTGGTTATAAAGAAAAAGCGCGTGCCGCCCGTCCCCTACGAGCACCCACGCGCCATTGTGAAGCACGATATGCGTCATTTCACGCTCTTTCTCTTTTTCGGCCACCACTGTGTTGATCTGGTTCCGCGCATGGTGAATGTCCAGCGTGGCAAATCGCAGCATAAACGAAAGCGCTGGCCTGCGCGAAAGTCGCTTCGACCATTAAGCCCGACCGGCTCTTTGCCGGAGCCGGATGGACGGCGATCGTCGAGCCGTGCTTCGTCGCGACGGCTCCGGGCGGCGTCGACGCGGCCTTCGGGTGTTTCCCGGCGGCTTGAACCCTGCAGTCGCGCTCGCGTGCGACTGGCGGCGCGCGTCTAATCCACCGCCAGAATGACGTCCCGCGGACTGAAGCTCGCGACCGCGGGCGCACCCTCCTTCAGCTGCTGGTCTTCCGCGAGTTGCCTCGGCATGACGGCGGTCATCGTCTTGCCGGCGCCGATGTCGATGATCAGCTCGGTGTTCTGCTCCGCGTCCGTTCGCCGGCGAACCTTGCCCTCGAAGAGGTTGCGCCCGCCCAACCCGGCGCCCTCCAGCGGCGCGACCCGGACATAGGAGGACTTGACCAGGGCCAGGGCCTTGCGGCCCGGCCTGAGCTCGAGCTCGGAGGCGGCCTCGTTGGTCACGATCGCTTCGAGAGTGCTCTTCGGCGAGACGCGCAGCGACACTTCGACGTCGACTGTTCCCTTGCGCACGCCGGTCACTTCGGTCTGAAAGACATTGCGCGAGGAAATCTTCACCCCGACGCTCCAAAGCAGGAATTCGTCGTGGCCCGAAAGGCCCTCCTGCGCAATCGTCGAGGAGATGTGCGAGACCCGCTCTTCGAGCCGATGGAAGAGCTCGATCAAGCGGCGGCCTTCCTCCGTCACGGTGGCGCCGCCGCCCGTGCGCCCGCCGGCCTTGGTCACGAAGGCGGGGCTCGGCAGCAGATTGTTGATCGCGTCCACGGCGTCCCAAGCGGTCTTGTAGCTGAAGCCCGCGGCCTTCGCGGCCTTGGTGATGCTGCCATGTTCGGCTACGGCCTCAAGGAGCTTGATGCGTTCGCGGCCGACGAGCAGGCGCCCGCCGCTGCGCAGCGCCAGCAGAGCGTCGATCTTTTCGTTCATCCTGGCGATCCCCGCCGGAGGCGACGGCCCGCCCGTCAAGCCCGGACACGCCGCGCCGGCGGCGTCACCGGTCCCGGGCGCCGGCCGTTAATTGCTGGCCCGCTTCCGAGAGCCATTTAGAACCCAAATCGGCCTGAATTTGCAATGCGCGCGTTCGGCGTCGCGACTCGGCGCGCGGCAGAGCTGAGGCGTCGCCGTTTTCGCCGCGCGTCTTTTTGCGCCGGGGCGCCCGGCTCTTCCTGTTCTTGACATTCTTCCCCTCGCACTTAAAGCTGCCAACAAGATCGTTCGAAAAATCGAACGCGAAGGAAAAACATTGTCTTTTGTCCCACCGTCGGCGCCCCTCGACGTCGGGCCCGCCGACGCGAGTGACGCCAAGCGACGCATGGTCGCCTTCCCTGCGGATCAGCCGCTCACGACCGACGGCGGGCGCGCGATCGCCCCGCTCAGCATCGCCTATGAGATCTATGGCGCGCTGAACGCCGCGCGCAGCAACGCGATCCTTCTCTGTCATGCGCTCACCGGCGACCAATATGCGGCCAGCGTCAATCCGCTCACCGGCAAGCCGGGCTGGTGGGACGCCCTGGTCGGCCCCGGAAAGCCCTTCGACACAGACCGCTATTTCGTCATCTGCACCAATGTCGTCGGCGGCTGCATGGGCAGCACCGGCCCGGCGTCGATCAACCCGGCCACGGGACGCGCCTATGGTCTCGAGTTCCCGGTCGTCACGATCCGCGACATGGTGCGCGCGCAGGCCATGCTGATCGATCATTTCAGGATCGACTCGCTGTTTTGCGTCGCCGGCGGCTCGATGGGCGGCATGCAGGCGCTGCAGTGGGCGGCGAGCTACCCCGAGCGCGTGTTCTCGGCGATGTCGATCGCCGCCGCCGCCCGGCACTCGTCGCAGAACATCGCCTTCCACGAGGTCGGGCGCCAGGCGATCATGGCCGATCCCGACTGGCGCGGCGGACGTTATCTCGAAGAGGGCGTGCGGCCAGAGAAAGGCCTGGCCGTCGCGCGCATGGCGGCGCACATCACCTATCTCTCGGAGCTCGCATTGCAGCGCAAGTTCGGTCGCAAGCTGCAGGAGCGCGCGGCGCCGACCTTCTCCTTCGACGCCGATTTCCAGATCGAGAGCTATTTGCGCCACCAGGGCGTGGCCTTCGTCGAGCGCTTCGACGCCAACTCCTATCTCTTCGTCACCCGCGCCTGCGACTATTTCGACCTTGCCGCCGACTATGGCGGGTCGCTCGCGCGCGCCTTCCAGGCTTCGAAGACAAGATTTTGCGTCGTGTCCTTCACCTCCGACTGGCTCTATCCGACCTCGGCGTCGCGGGCGATCGTGCATGCGCTCAACGCCGCCGCCGCCTCGGTCTCCTTCGTCGAGATCGAGAGCGACAAGGGCCATGACGCGTTCCTGCTCTACGAGCCCGACTTCTTCGCCACCATGCGCGGCTTCCTGGATTCAGCAGCCAAAGCGCGCGGATTGCCGCCCGGTCCCGCCAAGTGACGAACGACTATCACTTCGCGCCCGGCCGCTTCGACCTTGCGGTCGTCGCCGACATCGTGGAGCCCGGCAGCCGCGTGCTGGACGTGGGCTGCGGCGACGGGCTGCTGCTGCAGCTGCTCGCGAGCCGCAAGCAGGTCGACGGGCGCGGCGTCGAGCTATCGCAGCGCGGGGTCAACGATTGCGTCGCCAAGGGCCTCTCCGTCATCCAGGGCGACGCCGACACGGATCTGCGCGACTATCCGCAGGACAGCTTCGATTACGTGATCCTCTCGCAGACATTGCAGGCGACGCGCCGGCCGCGCGTCGTGCTGGAGCACATGCTGCGCATCGGGCGCCGGGCGATCGTCTCCTTCCCGAACTTCGGACATTGGCGGGTGCGGCTGCAGCTGCTGGTGACGGGCCGCATGCCGAAGAGCATCAACAGCGACTGCGGCTGGTACGACACGCCGAACATCCATCTCTGCACGATCGAAGATTTCGTCGCGCTCGCAGACGAAGTTGGCGCGCATATCAAAAAAGCTGTCGCGCTCGATCGCTCCGGCGCGCCCATGCCGCTGACGACCGTGGGCTCGGCGATGAACCTCTTTGGCTCCCAGGCGATCTTTCTATTGGAGCGTGGCGACGCCGACGCGCGGAAGAGCTAGCTGAGGATCCGCGGGGCTGGCGCAGTGGCCCGCTATCCCAGCAGCCGGATCAGCGGGTCGATCAGCGGCGCGTCGGCGGGCGGCATGGGCAGGCTGCGCAATTCTCGGACGCGCGTCCACCTTATCGACTGCCCTTCCCGCGGCGTCGCGATTCCGTCCCAACGGCGGCAGACGAACAACGGCATGAGCAAATGGAAGTCTTCATAGGCGTGGCTCGCGAAGGCGAGCGGCTGCATGCAGGAGACGCAGGCGTCTATGCCAAGCTCCTCGGCGAGCTCGCGCGCGAGCGCCTGCTCGGGCCGCTCGCCCGGGTCGATCTTGCCGCCTGGAAACTCCCAGAGCCCCGCGAGAGCCTTGCCCTGAGGACGCTGCGCGACGAGCACCCGCCCATCGGCGTCGACCAGCGCCGCCGCCACGACGAGCAGCACCCGCGTCGGCGCATGCAGTTCCGCCATTTCTGCTCCATGCTTGCGAAAGTCGAAGGCGAGCCCGCGCTCGGGACTTGACATCGTCCCTAAAGCCTTGCGCCAGGCGCCTGCAACCACGACTCTGGCGCGGCGGCGTCGGATGAGCCCGTTCCTCTTCCAGGGTTTCGCCGACGAAACAGGTCCGTTTGCCGGCAAAGCTCCGGCAGGATGTTCTTATTCTGTTCTTGACGGGCCGTGCGGCTGTCCCTAAAGGTTTTTATCCCACAGTCGGATTTTCAGAGGAGAGCTTGATGGAGTTCGGAGCCGCGCCTGAGCGTTTCGAGAAGCGCCTGCGGTCTCGGTCCATGTCCCGCGCCGCCGAAATCGGCGACCACGGACTCGTTCTCGGCGCCGGCACGCTACTCGTCCGCATGACTCGCGACGCCTTCGGCTTGCCGGTTCTTGCGCTGGACGAGGACAGGGAGCGGCTGTTCGCTCTGCTCGCCGCCGCCTGCGGTCGGGTCGCGTCCTCGGACGTGCAGCGCCATGTCCATGGCGCGTCGACCTATTGGCGGCGCGGCGAGAAGGCGCTGGCCAATATCCGCTTGGCTTTCGCGCAGATTCCTCGAATTGACGAAGGCTCCGACGCCTACAGGCTCTTTCTCGCCGAGGAGCTGCTGGACGAGGGGATGTCGGCGAGGAAGCTGACGAAGGCTTTGGGCTTCGAGGCGCCGCCCGAGCTCGAAAAATTCGACCCCGATCAGCCGCGCGTCCCCGCCGGCAGCGGCAGGGCGAGTGGGCGCTGGACGTCGGATGGAGCCGGCGCGCCGGCGTCCGGAGAGACCAGAGGCGCCGCCCCTGCGGCGGCGCCGACGCCGACGGAGCCCGCGCCTATCGTGGGTTTCGTCGCCGCAGGCGGCGGGCGGACCCTGGTCCAGGTCCTGTTCGGGGAAGCGAGCGCCTCCCCGCTTCTCGCGAGCCTCGCGGCCCTGGGAGAGCTCGTCGGCGCCGGGATCGTGCTCGGCGCGGTCTTCGTCCCGAGCCCCAGCAAGGCTGTTACTGAAGGGGCAATTCCCGGCCAGCCGGGGCTCTCTTACCGCTTCGATCGTCCGGCCGGGGCGTTGCGTCTGTTTCGCCGCGATCCCGCCGGGAGCGTGACCGTCGTCGACGCGCGGTTGAATCGCGACGGGATTTTCTTCGACGCCGCGACCGGCAAGCCCATCGCGCGCATCGTCGGCGGCAGCCTCGTCTTCGACGCCGACAGACTCGCCGACGCCGTGGGCGAGCCGCGGCGTCGGACGGACGCCGAGGAGCCGAAGCTCTGTCCGAAGCCTGAGCCCGACACTCCGCATGGCGCGAAGGAAGAGGCCTGGGCGTATGAGGATCAGATCAAGCGGCTGATCAATCCGCTGCAGCCGACGCCGCGTGGGTGGGGCGTCAATCTTCCTGACCCGGCGACGGGCCGACTTGTCTTCTTCGACGATTGCCGCCGAAGCGATGGCGCCCTGGTCGAGGCCAAAAGTCCCGGCTTCGCCGAAAAGCTGCGCAAGAGCTTTTTCATCGACGGCGAGATCTTTCCTAAGGAGTGGACCGAGCGGGCCACAAAGCAAGTCCGAGCCGCCGGCTGGCGCGACGTCGAATGGTATTTCGCGGAGCCGGAAGCTGCGGATCTCGCAAGGCGAACATTTGGGCAAGATGAGAGACTCAAGAAAATCAAAGTATTTTATCTGCCCGCGGAAACGCCCTGAGGACTGAGCCATGAAGGTCGAAATCAAGACGACGAGCAGAAAAGGCTACTACATCCGAGCGGAGTGGGAAGCGCGGCCCGAGACGCCCCAGGCCATCGCCGCACGATGCCTGCGAACATTCGACTTGCTGAAAGAGGTCGATCCGCTCTTCGAGCTGTGGACCTCCGCGGTGACACGCCCGATAGATCTCGAATTGGTTCGCGACCGTTATGCCGAGGAAGTGAAGGCCGGCGTCTCCCACGACGACTGGGGGGAGCCCGAGCCAGAGAGCGGCTATTGGTGCGGAGGCTATACGCGCAGCCAGCCTGTGTCTCGCACCTTCGTTCTGAGGGGCCGCGCCGGAGCTGCGATCAATACCGATTTCCCAAATGACGTAACGCTTGAAAGCTCTACCTTCAGAGGCGCGAAGCCGGATCCGGACGTGGTCACTCATAAGATCTTTCGCTCGGTCATGCTCGTAATCGTGGACGCCTGGGAGCCGGTCAAGGCGGGCGCCTATTCCGACCCGCTCATTCAGTTGGAAGAAGGCGACACGCGTTTTCCAAGACCATGGATCCAATATCTCTGCCCCTGGCTCGCGCGCCAAATCACGCCGCCTGCGAGCGCGCTCGTCGAGCGTCTCTCCGACGGCGGGCTGCTGATGTCGGCGACGACCGAGACCTTCGACGTCGACAACCCGAAGCACCTGGCGGTCGCTTCCGACATCGCCGCCGCCATGGCTCCGCTCGAACGGCTCCCTTGGCCGTCGCAGCCCTGATCGGCTCGCGACTGCGTGGCTCACATCGCCGGCCACACGCCGGGCGGCGTCGTGGCGCCCGGGCCAAGCGAGCGCTGCATCATGAGCGAATCGGTCCACTTGCCGAATTTGTAACCGATCTGCGGCAGCAGGCCGACCTGTTGGAAGCCGAAAGCCTCGTGCAGCTGGATGGAGGCGCGATTGGAGGCGTCGATGTAGCCGATCATCTGGCGAAAGCCGGCCGCGGCGCAGGCGTCGATGAGCGCCGACAACAGCAAGCGGCCGACGCCGGCGTGCAGATGGTCCGGGTGCACATAGATCGAATGCTTCACCACGTACCGATAGGCCGGGCGCTTGCGGAACGGCACCGCATAGGCGTAGCCGACGACGGCGCCGGCGATCTCGGCGACGAGATGCGGCAGCTTGTGCTTGCCCATGTTCTTGCGCCGCCGCTTGAGATCCTCGACGTCGGGCGCCTCGATGCCGACGTGCTGCGACGGCTCCACGCCGTTGCGGATGTGATGCAGGTAGATCGCGAGCATCGCCGCGACGTCGCCGTCGCGCGAGTTGCGCACGAGCACGTTTTCGGCGCGGCGAGGCGGCGACGCCTCGGTATCCCCCATCGTCATGCGTTCTCCTGCGCGACATAGGTGTAGAAACGCACGACGCCGTTCCTGTCCGTCTCCCGGTAGAGGCCCTGGATCTCGGCCTCGAATCCGGGAAAGAGGTTTGCGCTGCGCTCGAAGGCCCTAAGGTAGTCGATCATCGGCTTGGCCTTCTCGTTCAATCGCTCCCCCGGCACGATCGTCGCAATTCCGGGCGGATAGATCACGAACAGGGTCGTGGCGATCCGGCCTTCGATCGCGTCGATCGGCAGATAGTCGACCTCGTTGCGCACGAGCAGCCGCGACGCGGCGCGCGGCGTCATGACCATGTCCGGCAGATGCTCGGCGCGAAACTGCGCCTTTTGCAGCGCGCTGACGCCGGAGTCGCGATAGTAGGCGTGCATCTCGGCGCACAGATCCCGCAGCCGCACGCCCTTATAACGCTGCGGGCGCTTGGCCACGAACTCAGGCATAGCCTCATGCAGCGGCGCGTTCTCATCATGCAGGCGCTTGAAGGCGACGAGCGCCGAGACGAGCGTTCCCGCCTTGCTTGCCTCGACGCCAGGCGTCAGCAGGAACAGCAGCGAGTTGAGGTCGTTCTTCTCGGGCACCACGCGATTCTCGCGCAGATATTGGGCGACGACGGGCGCGGGCACGCCATGCGCCTCATAGGCGCCGCTCTTGCGGTCGAAGCCAGGCGTGAGCAAAGTGAGCTTCGCCGGGTCGGTGATCGCAAAGCCTTTTTGCGCGTCGGCGAAGCCGTGCCAGGATGCGCCCGGGGCGATCTCCCAGAACTGCGCGTTGCGCACGAGCAGCTCGGTCGAGACGGTCTCCCAGGCGACCTCGTGAACCGCGCCGTCGAGCGCGGCGTCGGGAAGCGCGACGCGATCCGGCACGAAGGGATCGAAGAACCAGCGGCGCCCCGGGTCGCGCTCCTTCTCCTCGAACTCGCGGCGCACCGCGCGCAGCTTCTTGCGCAGCTCGACGCCGAGTCGCAGCGTGTCGTCCCACAGAACCTCGCCGGACTTGCCCTTCATCATCTGCGCGCCGACGTCGAGCGAGGCGAACAGCGGATAGAAGGGCGAGGTGGAGGCGTGCTGCATAAATCCCTCGTTGAACCGGCGGTGCTCGACGCGCCGCTTCTGACCGGCGATGTGGCGGTCGCGCACGTGGATCTGCGAAGCCTGCGAGAAGCTCGCGAGCTGCTTGTGAGTCGACTGCGTGGCGACGATCCCGGGTGAACGCTCGTTCAGATTTTTGAGCCCCATCGCGAAGCGACGCTCATAGAGCGGATGGAATTTCATGAAGCCGGCCCAGGCCTCGTCGAAAAGGATATAGTCGCAGAGATGGCCGATCCTGGCGACGATGGTCTCGGCGTCATAGATCGTGCCGTCATAGGTGCATTGCTCGATGACCGCGGCGCGGAACGGCCGCTCCTTCTTCCAGGCGCTCTTGTCCTTGACGAGCGGATTGTCGCGGATGCGGGCGCGGAGCGCTTCCTCGTCGAGCGCGTCGAGGCTGATCGGGCCGATGAGGCCGTAGGCGTTGCGATCGGTCGGCAGGAAGATCGGCACGCCGCCCCCGAGCAGCAGCGCGCCATGATGCGCGGCCTTGTGGTTGTTGCGATCGAACAGGACGAGATCGTCCTCGGCGACGACATTGCCGAGCACGATCTTGTTCGAGGCCGATGTGCCGTTGAGCACGAAGTAGGTCTTCTCGGCGCCGAAGATCGCCGCCGCCTCCTGTTGCGCCTTCAGCGCCGGTCCCTCATGCGTGAGCAGGTCGCCGAGCTCCAGCACCGAATTGTCGAGGTCGTCGCGAAAGATCGCTTCGCCCAGATGCTCCATGAAGATGCGCCCGATCGGGCTGCGGCTGTAAAAAATCCCGCCATTGTGGCCGGGGCAGGTCCAGAGCTGGTTGCCTTCCTCGGCATAGTCGACGAGCGCGCCAAAGAACGGGGTCTTCAGCGTCTCGGCATATTGCTTGAGGCGACTCACGAGATTTTTTGCGATGAACTGCGGCGTCTCCTCGGCGAGGAACACGTAGCCGTCGATGAAGTCGAGCACCTCGACAGGGATGTCCTCAAATCGCTTGCGGCGCACGAGGATCACGATCGGCATGTCTAAGCCGCGCGAGCGCATCAGGTTGATGAGCGATGCGGCCTTGCCCTCCAGTCCTTTCTTGCCCCAATCGACGACCATGCAGCCGATGGCGGCGTCGGTCTGAACGGCGAGAGCCGCGTCCTCCAGGCGCCTGGCCTTCACGACCTGGAAGCCCATGCGCTGGATCTGCTCGATGATCTCATTGACCCGCAGGCCCTCGAGGTCGTCAACGTCAAAGACCGGCGCGGAGAACAGGAAGGTGAAGCGTTGGAAGTAGTTCATGGGGGCGTCCTGGGAGGGCGTCGGATTGGGCGCGCAAGCCATGGCGGCGCCGCGCTTCTTGTCAACCGGTATCAGAGGAAATGTGCGACTATTTTGAGTCCGCGCTTCCCGCGCCGCTCAGAGCCGGAAGCTCATAGTAGATCTCTCCGAGCGTCATCTCGAACGCGAGAGCCTCGAGCTCCAGGAACTGCTCTGCGCGCGTCAGCACGACGATCCGCCATCCGTCCTCGGTTCGCCGGTAATGTTCGACGCGCATCTGATCCGAATAGATCAGGACGACATGTTGCACAGTCGACAATGTCTTGTAGAAGAACAATTTACGCCCGCGATCATGCTCGAAGGTCGAGGGTGAAAGAATTTCAACGACGATGACCGGGTCGGTGATGTAAGTCCTATTCTCGACGGGACCGCAACGGACGACGACATCAGGCTTGTATTTGTCATGCGCGTTCGAGTCGTGGCCGGCCTGCACGCGAATGCTGTCGAGATAGGTCCGGCAGCCCCGGCGGTCCATTTGCGGCTTCAGGGCGGCGCCGATGTTCGCGGCGATCTGCGCATGCGTCTCCGTGGGATTGGACATCATGACGATCTCGCCGTCGACGAGGTCGTAATCAGAGGCGTCGCTGATCTTTTCGACGAACTGATCGAATTCGGCGATCGTGATCTTGTGGACTCTTTCCGCGATCAGCGTCATTCTGCCGCTTCCGCCAAAGCCCGGGAGAAGGACCCGCGCCAGTTTCGTCCACGAGCATAACGCGACGCCCGCCACAGCTGTCAACACCGGCGCCGAAGCAGGCAGGGAGTCTCTGTCGCGAGTTTGTAACATCTTCGTCATAGTGCGGCGCGAAGATTCTCGAACGGCGGCGGCGACATGCATGGCGGCGAAGTCCCAAGAGACGTGAAGGAGGAGCTCCGCGGTCTGCTCGCGCAGGTCGCCGCCTTGCGCGAAAACGTGGACAACGAGGGCGCGTCGATTCATTCCGAATGGGGCGGCGACGCGCTCGGCGACTATGCGTCGCAGGCCCGAAATCTCGCGGACTATCTTGCGTTGCGCCGGCGCGATTTGAGCACGCTGCAGCGCAGCCTCGCGGCTTTCGGCCTCTCCTCGCTCGGCCGTAGCGAGGCGAAGGTCGCGGCGGCGCTCGATGCGCTCGTCGCCACTCTGCGGCGGCTCAACGGCGAGACCGATGCGCCCTATCCCGGGCCGATCGCGATGCAGGCGGGCGAGGAGGCCCTGCTGACCGCGAGCGACGCCGTTTTTGGCCCAAAGAGCAGACGTCCGTTGACCCGCATCATGGCGACGCTGCCAAGCGAGGCCGCCTGGGACCCTTCGCTCGCCGGTCGGCTCATCGACGCCGGGATGGATTGCGCCCGGATCAACTGCGCCCATGACGACCCGTCGAGCTGGGGACGCATGATCGATAACTTGCGCGCCGCCGCGAAGGCGCGAGGCGCCGCATGCCGCGTCCTGATGGACGTCGCCGGCCCAAAATGCCGCATCGAGACGCTGCGCGCGGCCCCGAAATATCGCGTGAAGGTCGGCGACCGCCTCTCGCTGGCGACGAGCGTGGACCCCTTGTCGAAAGGCGGCGTGGCGATTCAGCCGAGCTTTCCTCAGGTTGTGGACGCGCTCGAGATCGGCGCGCCGGTCTGGATCAACGACGGCAAGATCGGCGCCCGCGTCGTCGCCAAGGGGAAGGACGAAGCGGAAATCGAGGTATTTTGCGCGCGCGCCAAGGGCCATCGCCTCAAGCCCGAGAAGGGACTGAACTTTCCCGAGACCGAATTGAACGTCTCGCCTCTGACCGAAAAGGACCTGCGCGATCTCGATTTCATCGCCGCGCGCGCCGATCTCGTCGGCTTTTCCTTCGTGCAGACGCCGCAGGACGTGGAGCTGCTGCAGGATCATCTCGCGCGCTGGCGCGGCGGCGCGCCGCCGCAGCCGCTCGTGTTGAAGATAGAAACGCCCCTCGCAGTCAAAAACCTGCCGCGGCTCATCGTGCAATCGGCGCGGCGCCATCCGACCGCAGTGATGATCGCGCGCGGCGACCTCGCGGTCGAGCTCGGCTTCCCGCGCTTGAGCGAGATACAGGAGGAGCTGCTGTGGCTTTGCGAAGCCGCGCATGTTCCGGTGATCTGGGCGACGCAGGTCCTCGACCAATTCGTCCGCGAGGGCGTGCTGAACCGGGCGGAGACGACCGACGCGGCGATGGCGCAGCGCGCGGAATGCGTGATGCTGAACAAAGGCCCGCGCCTCGCGGAGGGCGTCGCGCTGCTCGGCGACATCCTCGCGCGCATGGATCGGCACTACGCCAAGAAATTCGCTCGCTACACGCAGCTGAAAGCTTGGAGCCGGTAGAGGCGCGATGCAGGCGAGCGTTTTTCGCTCGCTCTCACACCTTCTCCGCCGCCGCTGCGACAGCCGCAGCCTGCGCCTCGGCGAGCGCATGGTCCTCCTTGCCGACCTTATGCGCAGACGGACGCTCTGCGATGCGGTCGATATAGGCGGCGATGTCGTCTGTCTTCGGGACGATGCCGAACAGCGTCGTCCAGCGCAGCGCCGTCCCCCACAGGAGATCGGCTGCGGTCAGGCGCTCGCCGAAAAGATAGGGCCCCTTCGCGATCTGCCCGCGCACGAGGTTGAGCAGAGTGTCGAATTCGCCATAGGGGCTCAGGGCGCGAATGCCGGGCTCGGTCTTGCGGGCCCGGTCGACGACCGCAGGCTCGAAGGCGGAGCCGTAGATCGCGATCCAGCGCAGATAGGGGCCGCGCAGCGGATCGCCGATCGCGGGGGCGAGGCCCTTTTGCGGAAAAGCGTCGGCCAGATAGACGTAGATCGCCACCTGCTCGGTCACGATGGCCTCGCCGTGCCGGATCGCCGGCACCTTGCCGAGCGGGTTGATTGCGAGATACTCGGGCGTGCGATGCTCGCCGAGCTTGGTGTTCAGCACGTGCAGCTCATAGGGCGCGCCGAGCTCCTCGAGCAGGATCCGCGCGCCGGAGGAACGCGTCTGCGGAGCGTGAAACAGCGTAAGTTTGGCGGTGTCGGTCATGAGAACTCCTTCTTCCCGATCCGCGCAGCTTGGCGCGACTTTCGCGTCAAAACCATGACGAGCCTTCCCAAGCCGCGCCCGAGGCCTTAAACAGCCGCGCATGATCTGGCTCGTCTTCGCCGTCCTGACCGGACTCTCGCTGCTCGCCGTGCTGTTGCCGCTCGCGCGCGCCGGCGCGCCCGCGGAAGCCGCCGAGACCGACAGGGCCTTCTATCGCGAGCAGCTCGCCGAGATCGCCCGCGAGCGCGAAGAGGGCAGGCTCGCCCCGGAAGACGCCGAGATCGCCCGGACCGAGGCCGCGCGCCGCCTGCTGCGCGCGAGCGAAAACCAGGGGACCGTCCCGAAGAGCACGCGCAGGGCGCGGCTCGCCGCAGCCCTTGGGACGCTGATCCTCGCCCCGGCCCTCGCCATCCCTCTCTACCTCTTCGTCGGCGCCGACGGTCTCCCCGACATGCCGCTCGCGCGGCGCAAGGCCGTCGCGCCACCGCAGGCGGATCTGGCGGCGGCCGTGGCCAAGGTCGAGGAGCATCTCGCCGAACACCCCGACGATGGACGCGGCTGGGAAGTGCTCGCGCCCGTCTATATGCGCGCCGGACGCTATGAGGAGGGCGCGCAGGCGCTGAGCGAGGCGCTGCGGCTGCTCGGGCCCACGCCTGCGCGCTACGCCGCGCTCGGCGAGGCGCGAGTGTTCGCCGCCGAGGGCGAGGTGACCCCCGCGGCGCAACGCGAATTTGAGGCGGCGCTGAAGCTTGACCCCGCTGACCTCGTCTCGCGTTACTACCTCGGCCTCGCCGCGGCGCAGGAGGGCGACGAAGACAAGGCCCGCGAGATCTGGGCCAAGCTGCTCGCGGAAGCCCCCGCCAATGCGCCCTATCGCGCGCTCGTGCAAGGACAGATCGGCAAGCTCAGGGGCGCGGCGCCCGCTGGAAGCGCCGCGGAGGCCGTTGCGGCGGCGCCGCCCCCCGAGCAGCAGGCGATGATCGCCGCCATGGTGGAGCGCCTCGCGGCTCGCCTCGCGCAAAATGGCGATGACGTCGAAGGCTGGCTCAAGCTCCTGCGCGCCTACAGTGTGATGGCGGAGAAGGACAAGGCGCTGACGGCGCTCGCGGACGCGCGCAACGCGCTGCGCGACAAGCCGACGGAACTCGCTCGAGTCGAGGCGCTCGCGAGCGAGCTCGGCATCGGAAAGGAGGGCGCGCCATGACGCGCAAGGGGAAGCGGCTCGCGCTGATCGCTGGCGCGCTCGCCGTTTTCGGCGTGGCGGTTGGACTGATCCTCTATGCGCTGCGCGACAATATCGTGTTCTTCTATACGCCGAGCGAATTCGCGCAAAAGCATCCCGCCGTCGGCGCGCGGCTGCGTTTGGGCGGCCTTGTCAAGCAGAGCTCGGTCCAGCGCGGCGCCGGCAACCGCGTCGACTTCGTCGTGACCGACAATCAGAATGACTTGCCCGTCGTCTATGTGGGCCTGCTGCCCGACCTTTTCCGCGAAGGACAGGGCGTCGTGGCCGAAGGAAAGCTCGGCGCGGACGGCGTTTTCCACGCCGACAACGTGCTTGCGAAGCACGACGAGCGCTACATGCCGCGCGAGGTGGCCGACGCTTTGAAGAAACAGGGCGTGTGGCAGGGCGGGAACTAAGAGGCGGCAGTCCGCAATAGGCAGTCGGCAGTCGCAAGTCGACCGACTGCCGACCGCCTCTCCATTCGGGAAACACGCATGACCAGCATCGTCGATCGCATCGCCGCCGAGCTCGCCGCAAAACCCTGGCAGGTGGAGGCGGCGGTCGGCCTGCTCGACGGGGGCTCGACAGTGCCTTTCATCGCCCGCTACCGCAAGGAGGCGACCGGCCAGCTCGACGACGCGCAGCTGCGCAGGCTCGAGGAGCGGCTGCACTATCTGCGCGAGCTGGAGGAGCGCCGCAAGGCCATCCTCGAGCAGGTCGAAGCGCAGGGCAAGCTCACCGAGGCGCTGCGCGGCGCAATCCTCGACGCCGACAACAAGGCGCGGCTCGAAGACATCTACCTTCCTTATAAGCCCAAGCGCCGCACCAAGGCGCAGATCGCGATCGAGTCCGGCCTCGCCCCGCTTGCAGACCTGCTGCTCTCCCAGCCGCAGCTGGAGCCGAAGGCGCAGGCCGAGCCCTTCGTCAATCCCGAGAAGAATGTCGCCGGCGTCGAGGCCGCGTTGGAGGGCGCGCGCGCGATCCTCGTCGAGCGTTTCGCCGAAGACGCCGATCTCATCGGATCGCTGCGCGACGCCTTCTGGGCGCAAGGGGCGCTGAAATCCAAGGTGCGCGACGGCAAGGAGACGACGGGCGCGAAGTTCGCCGATTACTTCGACTTCAGCGAGCCTTTTGCAAAGTTGCCCTCGCACCGGATCCTCGCGATGTTTCGCGGCGAGAAGGAGGAGGTTCTGGACCTCGAGACCATCGCCGAGAAGGAGCCGGGCATCGGCGGCTATGAGGGGCGCATCGCGCGCCGCTACAATATCGAGGACCGGGGACGCCCCGGCGACAAATGGCTGCAGGAGACAGTGCGCTGGGCCTGGCGCACGAAGATCGAGCTGCATCTTGGCGTCGACGCGCGGGCGAAGCTGTTCCGGCTCGCGGAGGACGAGGCGATCCGGGTGTTCGCCGGCAATTTGCGCGACCTCCTGCTCGCCGCTCCCGCCGGCGCGCGCGCCACGCTTGGCCTCGACCCGGGATTTCGCACCGGCGTCAAGGTCGCCGTCGTCGACAGGACCGGCAAGATCGTCGCCACGACCGCCGTCTATCCGCACGAGCCGCAGCGGCGCTGGGACGAGGCCCTCGCGACCCTCGGCAAGTTCGCGCGCGAGCATTCAGTCGAGCTGATCGCCATCGGCAACGGCACGGCCTCGCGCGAGACGGATAAGCTCGCCGCCGAGCTGATCACCAAGAACCCGGCTCTGAAGCTCGCCAAGATCGTGGTTTCCGAAGCAGGCGCCTCGGTCTATTCGGCCTCGGAATACGCGTCGCGGGAGCTGCCCGATCTCGACGTGACGCTGCGCGGCGCGGCCTCGATCGCGCGCCGGCTGCAAGACCCGCTCGCCGAGCTCGTCAAGATCGATCCGAAGTCGATCGGCGTCGGGCAATATCAGCACGACCTGTCGGAGACGAAGCTTTCGCGCTCGCTCGACGCCGTGGTGGAGGATTGCGTCAACGCCGTCGGCGTCGACGTGAACACGGCCTCCGCGCCGCTGCTTGCGCGCGTCTCCGGTTTGAGCGCATCGCTCGCCCAAAACATCGTCGCGCATCGCGACGCCAAGGGGCCGTTCCGCGGCCGCGAGGCTCTGAAGGAGGTGCCGAGGCTCGGGCCGAAGGCCTTCGAGCAGAGCGCGGGATTTCTGCGCATCCTTGACGGCGACGACCCGCTCGACCGTTCCGGCGTGCATCCCGAAGCCTATCCGCTGGTCAGGCGGATCCTCGCGGCGACGAACAAGGACATCAAGGCGCTGATCGGCGATTCGACGACCTTGCGCGCGCTGAAGCCTTCGCAGTTCGCCGACGCGAGTTTCGGCGTCCCGACGGTGACCGACGTGCTCGCAGAGTTGGAGAAACCCGGTCGCGACCCGCGTCCGGCCTTCAAGACGGCGACCTTTCAGGAGGGCGTCGAGAAGATCACCGATCTGAAGCCGGGCATGATTCTCGAAGGCGTCGTGACCAATGTCGCTGCCTTCGGCGCCTTCGTCGACATCGGCGTGCATCAGGATGGGCTCGTGCACATCTCGGCGATGTCGAAAACTTTCGTGAAAGACCCGCGCAGCGTCGCCAAGCCCGGCGACGTCGTGCGCGTCAAGGTCCTGGAGGTCGACGTTCAGCGCAAGCGCATCGGCCTCTCGATGCGCCTCGACGACGCGGCGGCGCCGGGGGCGGCTTCGGGTCCGCGCGACCACCGCGGACCGGCGCCGCGGCGCGAGGGCGCCGGCAAGCCCGCGCCGGCGGCCGGCGGCGCGCTCGCCGACGCGCTGCTGGCGGCGATGCGAGGCAAGGGCGCGCGGTGAGCAAACTTGGACCAATTCATCTGTTGGGCGCTATGGCGTCGAGCAAGGTCTTCAAATCGATTCCTTGCCGCAGCAGTCCATGCTCCAGCTTCCAGACGGCGACGGCCTTCGGAACATGGAAGTGTTTTGTGAGAGCAGATGCAATAGCCTCAAGCCCCTCCAGATTGCGAGGCCTTCCAGCCCGAGTCCAGGCCTCCGCCGCCGCCACATAGGGCAGCAACAATTCTCCGGCGAAAGACTTCGCACGTCGTTCAATGCCGGGCGGCATCTTGCTGTTCAGGACTTCAACTGCGCTGAGCGCATGTCCGCGATCGAGGAGCAAATGGCACAGCTCGTGCGCGAGCGTCACGCGCGCGGCCCAATTCCTCTCAATTTGGGCGCCGCGGCGACAGCGGATGCGCACGCTGCTTTCGTTCAGCAGCACCGCAGGTCCATAGCGATCACCCCAGACCGCGAGAGCATCGAGGGAGCTTGGCTCAACGGCGCGGGAGCGGCAAATCACGCCGAGACGGTTAAGCTCTTTCCAAATATCGAAGGCGGAGCTCGTCGCTGCGGAAAGCCTTTCGCGAACGAAACGCGCCGCCGCCTCGCCTTGCTCGTAATCCCTGAGGCCCGCGAATTCTCGGTCGAGGTGGACGCTAACCTCCTCGCCTAGCTGGTCCAGCGCCGGCGCTGACGTCTTGTCGAAACTCCGCACGACGCCGAGAATCTGCCGGATTTGTTCATGCGGCAGCGCGCTCGCCATTCTCGCCGCTATGCGGAGTTCGTCACTGTCATTTGCTGCGTCGGAGACGCTGGTAGGGAGAGATAAGACGCCCTCGTCCGCGAGCCT
Organism: Methylocystis sp.; assembly: GCA_035319645.1. Lineage (GTDB taxonomy): Bacteria > Pseudomonadota > Alphaproteobacteria > Rhizobiales > Beijerinckiaceae > Methylocystis. Next base: position 21,958 of record DATHCI010000086.1, read on the forward strand.
CGCGGCGAAGCTCTGATCGAGGCCAGTCGACCATGCGAGCAGACGCGAGCGGTCCCCTTGATCTCGACGCCGCCATGCGTCGATCAGCTTGGACCAGCGACTGGGCCTTTTCGCCAAGTGCGAGGCTATTTCGTCTCCCAGAAGCGAAATCTGCTTCGACGCCGCGACAAAAGGCAAAGATCGGAGCCCTGCCGCCGGCGCGTCGACGATCATGCGATCGCCCGCGCGGAGGAACCAGAGTTGTGGGAGTTCGAAATCGCCGGCGAAACATCGCGAGAAATCGTGAGCGTCTTCAAAATCCGAGACCAGCTCGTCTTCTCGTTCCGCCACTTCTATAGGAAGGCTGCTCCAGCGTTTCTCGGCTTCAATACGGAATTGGGACGGGCGGTCCGGGAACACCGCGATCGGATAGGTTTGCCTCAGAGATAGCGGCTTCCAGAATTCAACGAGGTGGGACAGAATATCGTCGATTTGAACTTCGAGGAGCGCAGCTTCTGCACCCGCAACAGGCCAAATGGCGTCGCCGTCGAAGCGGACGCCGAATCGCGCCGTCGTGAATGGTTCGGCGTCGGGAGCCGCCTGCGGCAGCTCGAGCTGGAAGCCCAAGATTTCCCTAGTCATCTTCGCCCGCCGTAACGCGTGACATGTTGCTTAACCCATTTGTCGAAGGCCGGGCCACAGCTCTTTTCTTCCGCCATCTTTGCGAGTTTCTCGATCAGCTCGCCAGAGAGCCTACCACGATAGGGGTAGCCATGATAACTCACGCCGCCGTCGCTGGTCTGCGCCTCGTAAATTGCCCCGTTGTGCACGACATACAAACGCTTGGGACAATCCAATTCTCGCCCGCCCAGCGGCGCCGCGACCGCCTCGTTCAGGAGGCTCGTCTTCAGCTCGTCGGACAGGTTCGAGGGACACTTGCCAACCCATTTCTTCGGATCGCGGTCGTCGAACGCGATGACAGGCCCGTCCCCGCTTCCGACGTGTTTGTGACGCCGTTCTCCCTTGTCGTAGATGCGTTTGGCGTCGGTGTCTGTCGCCACTCGGTGATTTGTCCCCTCGGAAATACGAGCGCCTCCACAATGCGCGGGCCAATATTAGCCTCTCCATCTGGCGCTGCAATTTGACTCGAAGCAGGAAAAGAAACCGGACTCCGCGCCCGCGCATCGACTCGCTCGGGACGGCCTTCGCGAAAGACGTCTCGTCCGGAACTTCCCTCCCCTCCCCAGGCTGCAAAAAGGGGCCGCGATCAGGAGCGACCATGAACGAGCCGACGAAGACCAAGATCGACGCCCGCAGCCCGCGCGGCCTCGCCAACCGCGACGCCGCCGAGCTCGCGCCATTTCGAATCCTCTTGTAATGAGTCGCGTGACTGATTACCAGTTTTTATGATCGATGGCTTTAAACACAAGGGCTTGAAACGGCTTTTCGAGGACGACGACCGCAGGAAGGTCTCTGCGGATATGGTCGAAAAGCTGCGGTTGATCCTGTATGTGCTCGAAGAGGCGAAAACCCTTGAAGACGTCGACCGCCCGTCCTTTCGACTGCATCAGCTCAAGGGCGACTTGAGAGGATTTTGGGCGGTGGCGGTTCGAGCAAACTGGCGAATTATTTTCAGATTCGAGGATGAAAAAACCTTCGACGTTGATTTGATCGACTATCACTGAGGAGGAAAGATCATGACCACACGCATGAAGAACCCGCCCCATCCGGGGCGCCTGATCAGGGATGACATCGAGGCGCTCGGCTTCTCGGTCGCTGAGGCCGCTGAAAGGCTTGGCGTCAGCAGACAGCAGCTTTACCGCTTGATCAATGGCCAGCACGGCGTCACGCCGGAAATGGCCGTCCGTCTTGAGATGGCGTTGGGCGGCTCCGCCGACTTTTGGCTTGGCATGCAGATGGGCCACGACCTCGCGCAAGTGCGGCGGCATCCTGAAAAGATCAAGGTGAAGCCTTTGGAGCCGAAGGTCGCGTCGTGAAATCGGCCGCGTGGATAGGCGAACGGGCGCGGCCCCGAGTCGCCGCTGAAGGCGGCGCGAGTCTGTCCGCGCGGGGGGCTCTTGACCGTGATCCAAAGACATGACACGTGCAAGCCATCAAAAAATCAGCAGTGTCCGTTAGTGCCGGATGTTTTGAATTTCGCACATCGGCACAGCGATTCACTTTATTGATCATGTGGGCTCCGGCGTGGTATGATAATGGCGCGAAGAAATGAGATCATAAGAAATGAGATCATAAGATGATAATCCGTCGCGAAGAACCTGCTGATATTTCTGCAATTCGGCAGATTGTCGAAGCGGCTTTTCCTACGTCCGCCGAAGCAAGATTGGTTGATCGTCTTCGGTCTGATGGTGAAGCTGTTATCTCGATGGTCGCTTTCGAATCCGGGGTAGTCGTGGGGCATACGATGCTATCAAAAATGGCTGCTCCGTTCCGTGCGCTGGGTCTTGGGCCAGTTGCCGTCGTCCCTGATCAACAGCGGAAAGGGATTGGCGGTTCGTTAGTCCGTTCAGCTTTGAAGGAGGCTGAACAGGAAGGATGGCAGGGCGTTTTTGTGCTGGGGGATCCAGCCCTATATCGAAAGTTTGGCTTTGATCCGGCTCTCGCGAGCGGCTTCGCATCTCCTTATGCCGGGCCGCACCTCATGGCTCTGTCATTCAAGGGGCCCTTGCCGGTTGCGACTGGCAAAATTGACTATGCGCCAGCCTTTGCGATGCTTGTATAAGCAAAATCGCATAGATGCCCAATATGTTGAGTGGCCCTCGTCGCTACCGTCGGGCCCGCAGTCCGCAATACCATGCCGCAGCCGAACTTATCTCTCTTACCCAGATCTCAGGGCCGTTTCCATCGGCTGGAACAGGCGTCGCGTTTCATCGGGGAACAGCGTGAAACCGGTGGACTGGTAGAACGACACGCTGCGTTCATCCCTGACGTCAACGACGAGAGCGAATGCGCCGATCTTAAAACCGGCCGTGCGAATCGCCGCATCTGCAATGAGGGCGCGCCCCAGCCCTTGCTGCTGATATTTCGTCGCCACCGCAAGACGTCCAATCAGCATCGCCGGGACGACGGGGTAGCGCGGCAATTTTTTCGTAACGTCGGTGGGCAGGGAATTGAGCGGAATGTGTGTTGCGGCGAGGGTGTAATATCCCGCGATTGATCCTGCGTCATCGAGGGCGACGAAGCAACCGGCGATGCGCCGTTTGATATCCTGAAAAGCAAGCTCACGCAGATAGCGGTCGAGGATGTCTACGCCCGAAGAGAAAGCTATCCGGTCATGCTCACGCGCGAGCGCGGCGGTGACGAACCCCGTCACCTGACCTCGCGAATGAGCCGCCGGTGGTTGGCGAACGCCTTCCTCATCCCCTCCGAAGGCTCAGGGGGATCGATGATCGCTTCGGCGAAGGCGCGTTGTCCCGCGACCGACAGGCGGATAATTTCCACCTCTTCAATCGTCTTCGTCGCCGCAGCCTCTGCCGCGGCGACGACGAATTCGCTGACGCTACGCCCCTGAATTTCCGCGGCGCGCTTCACGACAGCGAGCGCGTCGGGGGCGATGCGCGCTTCAAGGCGCGCCGTGCGTGGTGAGTCTTGAGCCGTCATGGCGATCTCTCTTTCTATGGAAAGTACGTGAAATTGTCGTACAAATCAAGGATTAGCCTCGTCGCTGTCCAGCCCGTCGCTTTCAAAGTCGCGCTCATCCCCGAGCGGGGCCAACTGAACCAGCCCGGCGCGCGTCTGTCCGCGCGGGTTTTTTGATTGCGCCCCGCCCTCGCGCCGCTAAAAGGGGCCGCGATCGGGAGCGACCATGAACGAGCCGACGAAGACCAAGATCGACGCCCGCAGCCCGCGCGGCCTCGCCGACCGCGACGCCGCCGAGCTCGCCGCCACCGCGAAGATGCTCGAGACGATTCGCTCAGTTTACGAGCTTTACGGCTTCGAGGCGCTCGAGACGCCGGCCATCGAATATGCCGACGCGCTCGGAAAGTTCCTGCCCGACCAGGACCGTCCCAACGAAGGCGTGTTCTCCT
>DATHCI010000087.1:0-8403 GCA_035319645.1 Methylocystis sp.
TTCGCCCAATGCCCTGGCGCGGCTCGGCGGTCGCCACAGTGTCGAGCTCCCGGACGTGAGCCCGGGCGCCGCACTATTCGCCGCCGGCGGCGCGGTGCGCCTGGCGCTCGACGCGGACCTCGACCCGCAGCTGCCGCCGCCGCCCGGCGTTCCCCGCTCCCCGGTTTTTGAAATTCGCCACCGTCCAAGCCTGGAGGCGCGTGAATACTGTCCGCGCTCCAGCGGGACCGGTTGCTTAAAAGAAGAGAAATGCCCGCGATATTTTCCCAGCTAATTTTTTTCCGAGGGTCCGGGAAGGGGTTATTTTTGCGGAGAGGCCGCCGGCGTGTAATCGGATGGCCTCAAAGCCAGAGATTTTGTTGGGTTTTCCGCCGGGGAAAAAGAGTGTGATCAGATGTGGGAGGGGTTATTTTTGCTGGAAGTGGGACCTTGGGTAATCGGGTATGCTCCCATGCGCAAAAAAAACTTTTTCAAAGTATATCTTTGATTTTAAATGGTGAATATTCAAATTCAATCAAACTAACCTTCAGTTGCTCGTCGTCAGGTTGCGGGCCGCCGCGTCGCCGGCGACGCGCCGGGCGGCTGCGCCAGCGGGAGTTGCGCGACGACGCTTGGACCGCTCCGAACGCCCGAAAAGACCGGGCTCTGGAGATATTGAGCTCCCCGGCGTCTTCGCCGAAGTCCATAGGAATTGGGGCCTTGGACGGCGTTGGACAGCTCGAGTTCTTAGCCGTCCATCCGCAAGCCCATGAGAGCCGGGGCTTTGGACGGCATGGACGGCTTGGACGGCCTCTCTTTCTCAGTATCTTTAAAAAAGGAAGAATGGGTAGAGAGAGGTCACAACACTGCGTGCCCGTGGCGCAAAATTCGCCGATGGTCGGCTTAGCGAAAAGAACATGCCGTAAGGGCGGCGAGTGGTGACATAGTGGTGACACAGACATGAGAGCAGTGGAACAACCAAAAAAGCGAGGAAGCAGTTAATCCATACACATCAATGTCTTGGAGTGGCTCCCCGAGCAGGACTCGAACCTGCGACCTAGCGATTAACAGTCGCGTGCTCTACCAACTGAGCTATCGGGGAATGCGAGAGCGCCCGCATATACAGGGCGCGCGGCGATTTGCCAACCCCATCTTCGCCGCTCGCGAAATTATCTTCGGCGTCACACGTTCTCCATCAGGCGCTTGCGGAGCAGGGCGATGTCCGCCTGCGACGGCAGCCCCGCTTCATTGCCGAGATGCTGCACCTTATGCGCCGAGGCGGCGCGGGCGAATTCGAAGTGCTCCCGCCAAGGCGCCTGCGGGGCCTCGAGATAGGAGGCGCAATAGGCCCCGTGAAACACGTCGCCCGCGCCCGACGTGTCGACCACTCTCTCCGGCGGCACGTGCAGCGCCGGCAGTCGGCGGACCTCGCTGGCGTTCTCATACCAGATGAGCCCGTCGCCGCCTTCGGTCACGCCCCCGACGCAACAGCCCTTGCCGCGCAGGAACGCGAGCATCTCCGCAGATGACAGCTTCATCTGGCGACAGAGGTCGCTCGCGACGATCGCGACGTCGATGTGGTCGAAGAGATCCAGGAGGCCCGGGCGCATTGCGCCGCCGTCGAGCGAGACGAGCACGCCGCGCTCGCGCGCCGCCTTCGCATAATAAAGCGCGGCGTCGCCCATGTGGCCGTCGAGATGGAGGAGCCGTGCGGTGCTGATGTCAAGCCGCGGGAAGCTCTGCAGATAGGCGTCGTCGCGCGCGCGCAGGATCGCTCGCTTGCCGTCATTGGGAAACACAAATGAGAGCGAGGAGCGCGCCACGCGCCTTCCGTGCAGGCGAAGCCGATAGGCGTCGGCCATGTCCAGGAACATGTGGCCGAGCCAGTCGCGGGCGAGGGGCGCGAGCAGGTCGGGCGGCGTTCCGAGCTTGGCGCAGCAAAAAGCCGCGGTGACGGCGTTGCCGCCGAAGGAGAGGGCGTAGTCCTTCGCGACGGCCTTTTCGTCGCCTTGCGGCAAAGCGTCGGCGAGAAAGGTCGCGTCGATGTAAGCGTGGCCGATGAAGAGCGCGTCCAAGCGGGGCTCCAGCGGATTATTAGCGACCGTCGCCATGCGAGAGCCGCGGCGGTTGCGTCAGACCGAGAAGCTCACCCCGCAGCCGCAGGAAGATGCTGCGTTCGGATTTTCTATCTTGAAGGCCTCGCCCATGAGGTCGTCGATGAAGTCGAGCCGGGCGCCGCGCAGGAAGGAAAGGGACTCGTCGTCCACGATGACCCGCGCCGTTCCGCGCTCGATCAGCAGGTCCGACCTCCTGGGTTCGTCGACGGAGAAGACATATTTGAAGCCCGAGCACCCGCCGCCGTCGACGCCGATGCGAAAGGCGGAACCGGGGGCGGCGTCCGAAAGGATCGCGACGATGCGCTTCGCCGCCGCCTCGCTCACGTCGAACTCGTTCGCCGTCTCGTGCATGCCTGCAAATCCCGCTATAAGCCCCGCACGTCTATCATAAGACCTTGCAGGCGGTCCTGCAACGATCGGAGCCGATCTTGGCGCTGCGCCAGAGCCTTGCGCCCTATGCCTGCGACGCGACGCGCTCGCGCGGACGTCTCGTCCCCGAGCCGCCCTCGCGCACGCGCAGCGAGTTCCAGCGGGACCGCGACCGTGTGCTGCATTCGACCGCCTTCCGCCGCCTCGCCCACAAGACGCAGGTCTTCGTGCCGCTCGACGGAGACCATTTTCGAACGCGGCTGACGCATTCGATCGAGGTCGGACAGATCGCCCGCTCGCTCGCCCGCGCGCTCACGCTCGACGAGGACCTGGCCGAGACGGTGGCGCTCGCCCATGACCTCGGCCACGCCCCATTCGGCCATGCGGGCGAGAGCGCGCTTTGCGCCTGCATGGCCCCTTATGGCGGCTTCGATCACAACGAGCAGGCGCTCCGGGTCGTGACCCGGCTCGAGCGGCGCTATGCGCGCTACGACGGGCTCGACCTGACTTTCGAGGCGCTGGAGGGCGTCGTCAAGCACAACGGACCGCTTGTCCAACCTTCGGCCTATGTCGCCGCCTTCGATGCGGCATTCCCATTGGAGCTTGCTTCCTTCGCCGGCGCCGAGGCGCAATGCGCGGCCATCGCCGATGACATCGCCTATCTCGCCCATGATGTCGAGGATGGTCTGCGCGCCGCGCTCTTCGAACTCGAGAGCATTGGCGAACTCGCCTTCGTCAACGAACTGCTCGCGGAAATTTTCGGCCTCTACCCGGGCCTCGAGTCCTCACGCGCGATTCATGAGCTGACGCGCCGCGTCATCACCCGCTTCGTCGAGGACGTCATCGACGAGTCGCGGGCGCGCATCGAGCGTCTCGCGCCGCAAAGCGTCGCGGAGGTGCGCGGGGCCGGCGAAGCCGTCATCGCGTTATCGGCGTCGCTCGACGCCGCGCAGCGGGAGCTCAAAAGCTTCCTGTTCAAACACATGTATCGCCATCCCAAGGCCATGGACGTCTGGGAGCGGGCCCGCGCCGCCATCTCGTTCCTTTTTCCGGCCTTTCTCGACGATCCGGCGCTGATGCCGCCGGAATGGACGAAGCTCGCGGCGGGGGAGGGCGAGTCTGCGCGGGCGCGGATCGTCTGCGACTATATCGCCGGCATGACCGACCGCTATGCGCTCGGTGAGCATCGCAGGGTCAAGGACGGCGCGCGCTGACCCCGCGCGGCGCTCATTGCTCTGGCGCTTCGATCGTCTCGTGGCGAACGGTCAGCGTATAGGGCGCTGCGGGATTGGATTTGGAGTCGGCGTGCAGAAACTGCAAACTGACGGCGTAATCCCCGTCGAGCGGCGCGACCCCCTTGTACTCCTGGGCCTGAAAAGTCAGCTCATGATCCTCAGGCGCGAGCAGGGAGAATCCGAGCTCCGGCTGCGCCGATTTGAGCGTCACCGTGATCGTCTCGCCGGTCTTGGCCGAAAACACGTAGCGCGCCGTCGCCGCGCCCTTGAGCGATCCGCTCGCCGCGGCTTCATTCGCCCCATCCTTGAAAGTCAGACGCACGCCGCGCGTCGCGGGCTGCGCAAAAGCATGTCCAGCGGTGAGCGCGGTCACCAAAGCAGCAGCTGCAGCACGATGGAAGCGGGTCATTGAAGCGCTCGAGAGGCTCGAACTTGAGCCACGGATTCGCGAAGAAAGGTGGCACAAACGGGCGGCAGGGTCAAACTGCCCTTCGCAAAGTCTCGCGGCTCGCTGGCGAAGCTTTTGCGCGCTCACCCCTCTGCGCCCCGCACGCAGGCGATCGCAAACGCGTATTCGAGCGCGAACTCGTCCAGGCGCTCGAAGCGGCCGGAGGCGCCGCCATGTCCCGCCCCCATCTGCGTATGCAGCAGGATCGGGCCGCCGCCGGTCATCGTCGCGCGCAAGCGCTGCACCCACTTCAGAGGCTCCCAGTAGGTCACGCGCGGATCGGCGAGCCCGGCAAGCGCCAGGACTGGCGGATAATCTTGCGCTTGCACATTGTCATAGGGCGAGTAGCCGGAAAGGCGCGCGAAGGCTTCCGCGTCGCGGATCGGGTCGCCCCATTCGAGCCATTCCGGCGGCGTCAGCGGCAGCTCCTCGCGCAGCATCGTGTTGAGCACGTCGACGAAGGGGACGCCGGCGAGCACGCCGGCAAAGAGCTGCGGCGCGAGATTGGCCGCCGCGCCCATCAGCATACCGCCGGCGCTCGCGCCCTGTGCGACGATCGCCCCCTCGCGCGTGTAGCCCGTCTCGATGAGCCGCTTCGCGCAGGCGATGAAGTCGGTGAAGGTGTTGGCCTTATGCGCGAGCTTGCCGCTCTCGTACCAGTTCCAGCCGCGATCCGTCCCGCCCCGCACATGCGCGATGGCGTAGACGAAACCGCGATCGACGAGCGACAGCGCATGGGAGTCGAAGTCCGCGGAATAAGCATGGCCATAGGCGCCATAGCCGGCGAGCAGAAGGGGCGCGCCGCCCGCGCCCGGCGCGAAATCCGCGCGATGCAGGAGCGAGATCGGCACGCGCGCGCCGTCGTCGGCTGTGGCGAAGAGCCGCCGTGTCACGTAATCCTTGGGGTCGTGGCCGCTCGGGATCTCCTCGCGCTTGACGAGCCGCCGCTCGCGGGTCTCCATGTCGTAATCGTAGGTCTCGTGCGGCGTCGTCATCGAGCAGTAAACGAAGCGGAGCGTCTGCGTGTCGAATTCGAGCGCGGGGTCGAGATCGAGCGCATAGGCCTCCTCGGAGAAGGCGATGGCGTGCTCGTCGCCGCTCGAAAGATTGCGCACTATGAGACGCGGCAGGCCGTCTTCGAGCTCCTCGCGGACGAGGTGGCGCGCATAGACCGTGAAGCTGACGATCATGCGGCCTTGGCGGTGCGGCTCGATGATCCGCCAGTTTTCGCGTGATGGAGCCGAAAGCGGCGCGGCGTGAAGCGCAAAGTCCTCGGCGCCGTCGGCGTTAGAGAGGATGTAGAGAAGCTCGCCATGCGGCTCGACGCTATAGCGCTGACGCGGCTCCTTCGCCGCGACGAGACGCGGCTGCGCGGTGGGGTCGGCGAGGTCCAGGAGATGGCACTCGTTGGAGTCGTGCCCGTAGATCGTAATAGTGGCGAAGCGCCGGTCGCGGCTTTCGTCGAGCGAGATCGACCAGGCTGCGTCCGTCTCCTCCAGCACCAGCGCGTCGCCTTCAGGCGGCGCGCCGACGATGTGGCGATAAACCTGCATGGCGCGATGATTGTCATCGAGTCGCGCATAGAGAAAGCTCCCGCCGTCCGTCGACCAGACGATGCTTCCATCCGTATTGTCCACGCGGTCGGGGCGATCGCGTCCGTCCTTCAGGGCGCGCGTGCGGATGGCGTAGATCTCCGAGCCCTTGTCGTCCGCACTCCAGGCGAGCTGCGCATGGTCCAGCGTATGCGCCGCGTCGCCGATCTCGAAGAACTCATGACCTTTGGCCAGCGCCTCGCCGTCGAGCAGGACCTCTTCCGTCCCGCCGTCGCGCGGCGCGCGGCAATAGAGCGGATGCTCGCCGCCCTCCCGATAGCGCTCGTAATAGGCGTAAGGTCCGTCGGGCTCGGGCGGATCGGCGTCATCCTCCTTGATCCGCCCGCGCATCTCCTTGACGAGCGTCTTGCGCAGCGGTTTCAGCTTTGCGAGCACATGGTCGCAATAGGCGTTTTCGGCCTTGAGCAGCGCGGCGAGGTCCTTCGGCAGCGCCGCAGGGTCGCGCAAAACTTCGCGCCAGTTGTCGGCGGCGAGCCAGGCGTAAGGATCGTCGTGTCGGCGCCCATGATAATCGCGCGAGGTCGGTCGAGGTTCGGCGCGGGGCGGCTCGGCGCCGTCCAGAGTGAAGCCCGGCGCGGCGGAGATATTCGCGCGAGGAAGAGACATGTTCGGCCTTTGCTGGGAGGGGGCGCCTCGAAGCGTTTTGAGACGCTGCGCCCAAAGAATCGCTCCCCAGAGGGGGAGCCGCAAACTACCAGCGGCGTTCGCGATGGTGAAGGCCAGATAGAACTCGGGAAAAAAACCTTTGCAGGCCAAGGTCATGACCGGGCGCGACAGCGGGCGTGATCACGCTCGCCCTCACCGAAGCCGACGATGCGGCGCGCGAGAAGAATCGCAGCTCGCTCGGCGAGCTCTGCCGCGCTGCTCGGCCACTTCCGTCATGAGATCGGGCATTGTTACTCGGACCTGCTCGTGCGCGACGGCGCCCGCACCCAGTCTTTTCGCGCGCGCTTCGGGAATGAAACCGCAGATTATTCGCAGGCCCTCAAGCGCCATTGCGCCGAGGGCGCGCCGCCGAACTGGAGCGACAATTTCATCAGCGCCTATGCGACGAGCCATCCGTGGGAGGTCTTCGCGGAAACCTTCGCGCACTTCCTCCACATCGTCGACACGCTGGAAACGGCGCGAGACATGGGCGTCTCGCTGCGGCGCGAAGACGGGTCGAAGACGAAGGTCGACTTCGATCCCTATCATGCCGTGGACATCCATGCGCTCGTCGGGACCTGACTCGACGTCGCTTTTGCGGTCAACAACCTCAACCGATCGATGGGACAGCCGGATCTTTATCCCTTCGTGCTGTCGCCAGGAGTCGCCGCCAAGCTCGGCTACCTCATGGAAATCGTCCGCGGCGGCGCGTGCGGGGAGCCAGCTGAAGCTTAAGCGATAAAAATGTCACGCTGGCCGAGTTTTCGACAAATTCATGCTCTTCGGGGACCCGACGGCCCTCAATTTTTCATCTTTCGGCGGGACGCTTCCTCCAACGGCGTCTTCAACTCCTCATCCGACCCAGGAAGGAATGTCCGCCATGACGATCCGAAAACTGCAGCGCAGAAGAAGCGCATTTCGGGAACTTCTGCAAAACCTCGACACGCGCCCGTTCTCGACAGACCCGGGCCCGTCGGCGTCTGGATGGCTCGGCCAGCCGCGTCCGCGTCTTGCCTATCTCTCGAGCGGCGCGCCGTCCCGATTTCCGGAGCGTCGCTGAAAGCTGAACGTGGAACCCGGGAGCTGAGCGACGGGCGCCTTGCGGCAGCCCCTGTTAGATGACTATTTCTATGAGTGACTTTCTTGAGGGAGACTGAAAAATGCGCGGACTGGCCGCCCTCGTCCTGGGGGGCATCATGATTGCGTGGTCGGCAGGAGCGAATGCGCAAAGCGGGGATGGAACGTTCGGCGCGAGGATCGTCCAAGAGAACTGCGTCGCCTGCCATTCGATCGGAACGGGCTTCCCCGCGCGCGACGCGGCGTCCAAGGCGCCGGACCTCGTTGCGGTCGCCAACCTCCCGTCGACGACCGAGCTCTCGATCAAGGTTTTCTTGCGGTCGTCGCATCGCTCCATGCCGAACTTCATCCTCAGCGGTGAGGAGGTCGATTCGATCACCGCTTACATCCTCGGACTGAAGACGCGCTAGCGGGATGCGCGTCGTCGTTCTCACGGGCGCCGGCGTCTCCGCCGAGAGCGGGCTCGGCACGTTCCGCGACAAAGCCGGAACCGGTCTGTGGGCGAAATTCGATCCGATGCGGCTCGCCACGCCGCAGGCGTTCGCGGAAGACCCCCAGCTTGTGCACGATTTCTATAACGCGCGCCGGCGCGATCTCTTGGGCGCTTCGCCCAACGCTGCTCATGTCGCGCTGGCGCGGCTGGAGAGTGAGCTTTCCCGCCGGGGTGGAAGATTGACGCTCGTGACGCAGAACATCGACGATCTGCACGAGCGCGCCGGCTCGACGAGCGTCATCCACATGCATGGCGAGCTGCTGAAGGCGCGCTGCCCGCCCTGCGGGACGGTTATCGCCTGGGGGGACGACCTCGGCGCGGACGTCTCTTGTCCGGCCTGCGCCCGCGCCGGGTCTTTGCGTCCGCATGTCGTCTGGTTTGGGGAGACGCCTCTGCGAATGGACGAAATTTACGCGCGACTCGCCGA
>DATHCI010000088.1:0-6504 GCA_035319645.1 Methylocystis sp.
CCTCGGCGCGGCTCGAAGCCGCCACGGCCGATATACTCGCGGGCGCCCTGCGACGGGCCGAAGTTTCGAGCCATGCGGAGCTTTCACGCGCGATCGCGCCGCTCGTCGTGGCGGCGATCCGCAACGAGATAAAAAACTCCAAGGATATGATGGTCGAGGCGCTCTACCCCATCACGGGGCGCCTTGTGACGGCCGCCGTCGCCAGCGCCTTCCGCAACCTTGTCGAAGAGATGAACGCCCGCATCGACGCGATCGTCTCTGCTGACGTCTGGCGGCTGCGGCTGCGCGCGCTCGCAAGCGGGCGCACGATGGCGGAAGTGGCTCTCGCGGACGCCGACGCCGCGCGCCTCAAGCGCGCGCTGCTCCTGGAGCGCGGCAGCGGACGAGCCCTCGCCGCATGGCCCGAGCAGCGGCCGCACGGGGAGCAGTCGGAGCTGACCAGCGGGCTCATCGCCGCCGTGACGGAATTTGCAGCGCAGGCTTACGCCGACAGCGGCGGGGAGCTTCGAATGCTCGACCTCGGCGCGAGCAAGGTGTTCCTGCGCGCCTCGGCGCGCATTATTGTGGCGGCGGAATTCGCCGGCGATCTCTCCCCCGCGCGCGGGCGACGGCTCGACGAGGCCTTTCTGAAACTCGTCGAGGCGCATGAGAAGGACGAGGGCTCGCTGACGGCGCCTGGCCTCGCCGAGGCGCTGAGCGAGGCGCTCAAGGAAACGCCTAAGAAAAAGGCCAATTTCAAGCCTCTGCTCGTCGTCGGCGGCGCAGCCGCGGCGATCGCGATCTACGCCGCGAGCGGGCCGATCACGCGCGGCCTGCGCGAACGCCGCATCGACGCGGCGTTCGCAGCGGAGCTTGCGCGCCACGCGGGCTTGGCCGACTATCCGTTGCGGCTCGACATCGACCACGCGGCGCAACGGGTCACGTTGCGCGGATTGGGTCCGGACGAGAGCGAGCCGCAAGCCCTCCTCGACGCCGTGGCGCCCGAAGCCTACCCTTACGCCGTCGCGCGCGACGTGAAGACCCTGCCGCCGCAGGACGCGGCGTCCCACATCGCAGCGCTCGACGCGGCCCTCGCCAGGGCGCGAGCGGAGCTCGGTTCCTTGCGCGCGCTCAATGACCGCCCATCGACCAGGCTCCATCGGTTCATGGAGAATTTCGCAGTATTCTTCACGACCCAGGACGCATTCGCCGACGCCGCGGCGGCCAATGCGGGCCTCGACGAGCTGGCGCGACTGCTTGCGGCGAGCGGAGAGGGCCTGCGCGTCGTCGGCTACGCCGACGAAGTCGGAGGGCCCGAGGTCAACAAGACCGTATCGCGCCAGCGCGCTGAAAAGATCGTCGTCATGCTCGTCCAGCGCGGAACGCCGCGCGCGAAGCTCGTCATCTCGGCGCGGGCGACGCTCGATCCGATCGAAGCGGGCGTCGGCGGCGTGTCGCACAATCGCCGGGTGGTCTTCGAGCGCCTCTACGAGGGCGAAATCGGGCCGCGATGATCTCCGCCAAGATCATGCTGCTCGGCGACATCGGCGTGGGCAAGTCCTCGCTCGCGCGCCGCTTCGTCTTCGACAAGTTCGACGCCGACTACAAGACGACGATCGGCGTCGACGTGCTGACCCACGATGTGGCGCTCGGGCCGGCATGCCGGGACGAGACCCTGCGCTTCGTGCTCTGGGACACCGACGGCGACTTCGGCGCGCGCATCTTCGAGACCGTCTATCTCCTGGGCGCGAGCGGCGCCCTCGTCGTCGCGGATGCGACGCGGCCCGGCACGCTCGCCAAGATGGCGGTCCTCGCCGAGAGGTTCGAAGAGCGATTTCCCGGACGCCCGGTGGCGAAGATCGTCAATAAGATCGACCTCGCGCCATCGCCGGCGCCGATGTTGGCGGATGTGACCTGCACAAGCGCCAAGACCGGCGAGGGAGTCGAGGCGATGTTTCGAAGGCTCGCAGCGGAAATTTGGCGGCGCGCGTGCTGATCGAGCCGTGGCCGACGCGTCGGAGGCCGTCTCGCCCCGGCCCGACGCCAAGGCGGTGTTTCCATTCTGTTTTCCAAAGCTTTGCCGTCCGACCCCGGGGGCGGCCTTTCTTAATATATGCGCAATTGGGATCGTCTACATTTCAAGACATCCAAGTCTGAGCGATCCGGACCAAGCCGGGACCCGCCTGCGGCGTTCCGCTGCGCTGGCCTCGCGCCAGAACTGAGTTTCGTACCGGAAGAGTCCCCCACATGACGCAAGCGCAGTTGCGTGCCATGACCGAGCGACTGGCCGCAAATTCATGGCAGGCTCGCCAACCTTCAGGGGACGCTGTTCGCGACAATTTCGACTGTTTATACTCCGACAGATTTTACGTAATATATTTTTCACTCGCTGGTTGCTTCGCATTCAAGTTGCGGCTTATAATGTCAGCTGGTAGCCAGCGTGCAATAAGAGTTCTGTGGCCAGCCATGAATCATCCCATAACACAACCACTCGCAGCGCCTTCGCAACAAGACCCCACCTTGACGAAGGGAGGTCGCGTCTCCCTTCACGATTATATCGCCACCTTCTTCGCGCTGGACATTGCGACGCTGATTTTCTGTGGCCTGTTCTTTCCTGCGCAGCTGCGTCTCGAGCCCGACGCGCCGCCGCTCGCCTCCAGCGACTCGGCCGCCTGGGCCGTCGCGCTCGCGATCGCATTTTATCTGGCCGCGGCCCAGCCGCTACAAGTTTACAGCACCCGATACGTCATGCGCCCGATGGCGGCGACACAGCGGAGCGCCGCGTCGCTGCTCTTCGCTTTCGCGATGCTGATGGTCATCGCCGTCGCGACCAAGACGACGGAGAGCTACTCCCGCTTGTGGTTCTTCCCCTTCGTTCTGGAGAGCCTGTCGCTCGTGGTGTTGAGCCGCGTCCTTCTCGTCTGGCGCCTGCATAATCGCCTCGCGCGCGGGGCCTACATCGAGAGGGCGATCTCCGTCGGCGTCTGCTGCGAACCGATCAGGTCGAGCGAGATCGCCCGCCAGACCGGCAACGCGGTGCAGGTCGTGTCCGAGGATCGTTTCGACGGGCCCGACAAGGTCGCCGCCTTATCGGATCAGATCGCCCATTTCGAGATCGATCAGGTGTTCATCTCGGCTCCCTGGAGCGAGATACCGACCCTCTCGCAAAAGCTCGAGCCGCTGCGCCGCCTGTCTACGAAGACTTTCCTTCTGCCCGCCGACGGAGAGCTCAGCCGCGAGATCACGCGCGTCGGAAAGTTCGGCGACCATCTTTCGCTCTGCGCCGTCGAGAAGCCGATCCATGGCTGGAGCCTGTGGTTCAAGCGCGCTGAGGATCTGATCATCGCCTTCGCGGCCTTGGCTTGCTTCGCCCCGGTCATGGCTCTCGTCGCTCTCGCGATAAGGCTCGACTCGCCGGGCCCCGTGTTTTTCCGGCAGGTGCGCACGGGCTTCAACGGGCGCCATTTCCAACTTTGGAAATTCCGCTCGATGTATGTCGAGATGACCGATGAGATGGCCCGCAGGCAGACGAGCAAGGACGACGCGCGAGTCACGCGGGTCGGACGCATCATCCGCCGCCTGAGCCTCGACGAACTGCCGCAACTTTTCAATGTCGTCGATGGAACGATGTCCATCGTCGGCCCGCGTCCGCACGCCCTGCTCACCAAAGCCGAGGGGCGCAATCTCGACGAGCTCGTCGACTATTACGCTGTTCGCCATCGCGTGAAGCCCGGCATGACCGGATGGGCGCAGGTCCACGGTTTTCGCGGCGAGCTCGACAGCGTCGAGAAGCTCCGCGCCCGCGTCAATTACGATCTCGAATATATCGACCGCTGGACCATCTGGCTCGATCTCGAAATCGTGTTCCGGACCGCGATGCTGCTCTTCCAGGGCGACAAGCACGCGTATTGAGCAGCCTCGACGTCGGGCCGTTTCAGGTGCAGTCGCTGCAGGTCACCGACGCCGAGACGCGCGGGTTCATGTAGAGCGCGTCGCGCAACGTCAGGGGCCCAAAGAGATTGGCGCCGAGATAGGACGAGTAGCTGTACGACACCTGGCTCAAGAGCAGCGAGACGTTGGGCTGGACGATTCCTGCGGGCAGCACGACCGTCTGGCCGACGGGCAGCGGCGTCCCATTCGCCGAGGCCTGGCTCCATGTGACCGTCGCGACGCCTTTCGCATCGGTCGTGACTTCCGAGATCACGATCGTCGCATTGCTGTTCGGGAACGGCGCCATCACCGCCGACGACGCTCCGATGATCGTGACGAGATCCGCTTTCTGCACCGAGGATTGGAGACTGACCAGACGATCCAGCGTTTCCGCCGTGATCGAGACCTTGCGGCTCGCCGAGAGCGCGTCGCCGACCTGGACCAGACCGACGAGCAGCAGCGCCGCGACGGGAAAGGCCGCGGCGAATTCGACGAGCGCCAGCCCTTCTCGCGCGCGCGCAAAGCTTTTGAGCTTAGATCTCATGTTCCTGCTCCGGTTCACGGCTCGTTTTGGAAAACCGCGGTCGCCATCAGCAGCCGCGCGCCATTGGGCAGATTGGCGAGACTGAGGCCCATCGGCCCGACCATGACCGGCCACAGATACATCACGCGCAGCACGACCACGTCGTTTGCCGCGCCGGGCTGGTATTGCCAGCTGTTCGTGACCTGGCCCTGCTTGTTGAAGTTGAGCGTGGGGGCTCCGGTGTCGGCGCTCGCGAAACCTGTCGCCGTTTGCATATCGACCAGGAGATTGGAGCATTTGAACAGGGCCGGAAGATTGGCGCATACCGTCTGCTGGAACTGCTGTTGCGTCAGGCCTTGCGCCTGCGCCTGGCCGGTCAATACGAGCCGTGAAGCCTTTTCAGTGGCGGTCTCGACGGCCTGCTGGGCGATAAACGCCAGCGAAATTTGAACGAGCGCCATGATGACCGCCAAAAACGGCAGGGCGACGAAGGCGAACTCGACGGCCGCGACGCCCCGCTCCTCGGCGAAAAATGTCGCCATCGCATTCCCCGCGGCGATGCGCCCCTCATGAAAGTCGGTTTTGCTCGACACGACGCCACGCTCCCAAATTGACGCAGACGCGCAGCTTTCGGCGCGTCACGCCTTAACGATTTGCAAAGACTCATTACCGAAATCTTAAGCCGATCGCGGAAACTCGGCGCTCCGAGCGTTAACGCCGCGCTAAATGACCAAATCTCGCTTAAATTTTAGCGACTTCATCCGAACGCCGAGCTTCTGCGGGATTTTCGCGTCATGCTTTACGCATCACCCATGCGGCGGACGAACGAAGGGCCAACAAAGAGGTTGAAGCGGATGCGCGCGCTGCGTCAGAGCGCGACAGGGCGCAGCGCGCATCCGGGCTCTGCGCCCTCAAGTCCCCTCCCCTGCCGGAAACTCCTGCCTGAAAACCTCGCCTTTCGAGTCGCGCGCTTCGACGGTGATGGTCTTTGCGCCGTTCGGCGCATAGGTGAAGCGGAACGTCGGATTCTCGGAGAGCGAGATGCCGCCCTCCATCGTGAAGATCGTCGCGTCGCCCTGGCGCACGCTGAGCTTCTCGATGTAGCGCGCAGGGATATAGAGATGTGTGAGCTGATCCATCTGCATGCCCGAGCTGTTGGGATGGCGGATCATGATCTGCGCCTCGCGCAGCCCCGGCTCCGCGCTCTTGAACTCGCGATACTTCATCTCGCCGAGATGGGCGTTGGCCTCGTCGGCGTTCTTCGACGCGGGCGCAGAGCAGCCGCCCGCGGCCTTGACGAATTTGACCTGCGCATGCAGCGCGCCATCCGCCGTCTCCGCCACCGCGTGGACGTTGGTGTAGGAATTGACCCGCACGCGCGTCGAGATGAAGGTGACGCCGGAATTCTCGCCGAGAGCGAAGGCGCCGGACATCGGCATGGGATTTTGATCGATGACGAGCGTCGCCTTGCGCAGACCCGGCGTGAAGCGCAGGGTCATCGGCACAATCGAGGCGTCCTCGGCGCGCTTCGGCGCGTCGAGGGAAATCACGTTGTCTTCGCTAATTTGGCGGCTTTGGAACAGGTCCTTGACCAGACCGGGCCAGGGATCATCCGCGGGCTCGGCCGACGCGCTCGCGACCGAGCACAAGAGGATCGCGCCAGCGAGGCTGCCGGCGAGACGGGCTATTTTGCTCATCGTGAGTCTCCACAAGGTTCCGAGTCGCTCTTCGACCCGAGCGATGGCCTTCCGCCCAAAGCTTGATAGAGCCGCCTTCCAGCCTAACGGGGAGGCGACTCTTGTCAAGAACCGCCGCCGCAATGCCGATCGGCGCCGCCTGGCCTCGCGGGAACGACGTCCGGCGCAAAAAGGGACTGCGGCTGAAGGAGTGCTCGGGCGTCAGCGACTCCTTTTCCCGCTTGCGGGAGAAGGAGTCCGCTTCACGGCTCCCATTCGAGCTCGGCGAAACCTGCGGTGGCGTTGCGCGCGTTGTAGTCGTCGAACAGGCGCCAGCGCGGCTTCTCGCTCTGTCCCGCCGTGGCGGCGGCGTCTGCGACTGTGTCGCCTTTCTTG
>DATHCI010000089.1:0-44853 GCA_035319645.1 Methylocystis sp.
GCGGGACGCGCGCGACCGCGAACGGACGGTCGCGCCGTTGAAAGCGGCGGCGGATGCCGTGACGCTGGACACGAGCGACCTGGACATCGAAGGAGCGTTTCAAGCGGCGCTGGCGATCGTCGCAGATAAGGCGAATTGAAATTCCCCGGGCCGGTAAAGGTGTTTGACTTGTCGGCAGGGGAGTGCAGAGCCGGATTCGTCGTCGGGTTGTTATGGAGCCAAGAGCGCCGGTTCTCCTGGACATCCCTGCGCGCGTATTAAATAATCCAACACCCCCGAATTAAACCCGATGGCGTGCAAATGACGATCCGATCCGCCCAGCCGGAGATCATCGACGGCAAGGCCGTCCAGAGCCTCGTCGAGGCGCGCGCCATTCGCGGCGCCACCGTTCTCGGCCAAAAAGGCGGATGGGCCGTGCTCGTGCGCTACGGGGTGCTGGAGCGCGCCGTCGCCGCGCAGCGCGGCAGGACCCCGCGCCTGTGGCGCAACCTGACCACGGCCGCCGCTTACGTCCGTGACGAGCTTGGCCTCGCCCGCTTCGAGGTCGACGCCCAGGCCCACGAGCCCGACGCCGGCGCGCGCCGGCGACCAGACCAAGCCGAACGCATGAAGCAGCGTCACGAGGCCGCCGAGCACGACGCCTGGTTCCGCGCTGAGGTCGAAAAAGGGATCGCCAGCGCCGACAGCCCCGACGCCAAATGGATCCGGCATGAGGAGGTCATGGCCAAGCTCGATGCGCGGATCGGGCGGCTTAAAGGGACCGGCGCTTGAGCGTCCCCGTCGTCTGGCTCGATGACGCCCTCGCCGATCTTGACCGCAATCTCGACTACATCGAGCAGGAAAGCCCGCGCGGCGCGCTTTCCGTGGCGCTCGCCATCCGCAAAGGCGCCGATGTGCTCTTGAGCGAATACCCCAAAGCCGGTCGTCTCGGACGCCGGCGCGGCACGCGCGAGCTGGTGATTTCCGGGACGCCGTTCATCCTCATTTATCGCGTGCGCGCGCGGCCCGCGCAGGTCGAGATCTTGCGCGTCATGCACGGCAAGCAAAAATGGCCGCCGCGATGAAGACGAGCTGATTGAGCGCAGCGCAGGATTCCGACGCTGCATCGACTGGCGGCGTAGTTGAGCTCATCAGCGAACTTGCGAATTCTAGCTTGAACTTCGGGCTGCCGCCGCTCGGGCGCGCAGGTCGCGCCAGCTCGGCAGGGCGCCCGCGACGGCAAGCGCTTCGGCTTCGAAGACCGCGCGGGCGATGGCGCGCGCCAAGGTGTCGGCGGCGATCATGCCGATCTCGGCGAGATCGCGCGGCTGCGGAGCGCGTGGATGCCGAAAGGTGGCGGCCGCGAACACGACGTCGCCGTCGAGACCCGAATGCGCGGGCCGCAGCGCCAGCGCCATGCCGTCCTGCGCCTGCACGGCGAGGCGTTTGGCTTGCGGCTTGGTCAGCGGCGCGTCGGTCGCGACGATCGCGATCGTCGTATGGGCGAGTCGGTCGGTCTGGAGCCGCATCGCGAGCGCGTCTTCGGGCGCCTTCGGCGGCCAGCCGAGCCCGCCGAACTCGTCGCCGCGCTCGAAAGGCGCCGCCCAGAAGTGCGGACTGTCGCCGATTGTCGCCTGACCGAGGCTGTTGACCGCGACGAGCGCGCCAAGGCGGTAGCCGTTCGACGTGAGCGCGCTCGCCGAGCCCAGGCCGCCCTTGAGATTGGCCACATTGGCCCCGAATCCGGCGCCGACGGAGCCGAGCCCAAAGCGCGCGGCTGCCCCCTCGGCCGCAGCGAAGCCGAGCTCCCAATAGGGCGGACGGCGGCCCCAATTCTTATCGCCGCCGTTCAGGAGATCGAACAGGATCGCGCCGGGGACGATCGGAACGCGCACGTCCCTGATCGCAAATCCCCGACCCTTCTCGCGCAGAAAGGCGGCGACGCCGCCCATCGCGTCGAGACCGAAGATCGAGCCGCCGGAGAGCGCGAGCGCGTCGATGCGGTCCACGGTCATCTCCGGTTCGAGCAGCGCCGTGTCGCGCACGCCCGGCGCGCCGCCGTGAATGGCGATGGACGCGACGGCGGGCTCGTCGAAGACGAGCGCCGTCACGCCCGAGGCGAGGCTCGCGTCATGGGCGTGGCCGACGGCGACGCCCGGGACGTCGGTGATGAGATTGGCGATCTCGGTCATGGTCAATCCTGGCTGGGCCCGGGCCCCTCTCCCCGTGGGCCTCTGGGAATCTTGCAATTTCCGCAGGGCTCGCAAATCATGTGTGAGGCGCCCGCCTCACGCGCGAAGAGTTCTCAGGTCGCGCCAGCCAAAGGAGATGTCGGCCGGAGTGACCCCGAGCACGGTCCAGTCGCCGTCGACTCCGGTCCGCTCGCCGCCGAGCGCCTCGTAGAACCGGCAGGCCTGAGGATTGTCACGGAAGACCCAGACCGATGCGCTGGAAAGGCCCTGTGCGAGCAAATGAGCCGCAGCCGCCTGCATCAGCCGTCGCCCGAAGCCTTGGCGCTGCACGTGTCGCAGCAGATAGAGCGCAATGATGTCGCTTGCGAAGCCTCCTCGCTCCAGGCGCTCGACGCGTTGACGTTCGCAGGCGCAGTAGCCGGCGGGTTCGCCCGCCTCGTCGCACAGCAAGAAGGTCGCGCGCGCGGGGTCGATCTCAGCTTCTTGCAGCAGGCCGCCCCAAGCGTGGGCCTCTTCGTCGGCGTCCAGGGCGGCGAGCGCGGACTGCGGGAACAGGTCTGTATAGGTCTCGCGCCAAGCGGCGACCTGCAACAGGCCAAGCGTCGCCGCATCCTCGATCGTCGCTCGGCGAATTGCCGCTGCGGACATTTGCCTTCCCCGCTGTGGCGGGCAGCTTCGCAGGGAGTCACGGTCTCGCCAACCCGCCGCGCTCATGCTAATGCGCCGCGCATGATCGACCTCGCCCTGCGTCTCTCGCAGCTTTCGCCCGGCGACGAGCCGGCGATCGAGAAGCTCGACGAGCGGGCCTTCGGTCCCGGGCGCTTTGCGCGCACGGCTTACCGGCTGCGCGAGGGCGTGGCTCCCGATTATGACCTTTCCTTCGTCGCCCATGTCGGAACGCTGCTCGTCGGCGCCAACCGCATGACGGCGATCCTCGTCGGCGAGACGCCTGCGCTGCTGCTCGGGCCGCTGACCGTCGAGCCGGCCTTCCGCTCTCAGGGCGTCGGCGAGGCGCTCATGAAGAAGTCGCTCGAGGCGGCGAAAACGAAAGGCCACGGCCTCGTGCTGCTTGTCGGCGACGAGGAGTATTACGCGCGCGTCGGCTTCGCGCGCGTGCCGCGGGGCAAGATCGTCATGCCCGGCCCGGTGGATCCGAACCGCTTGCTCTATTGCGAGCTCGGCGCCGGGGCCTTTGCCGCCGCGAGCGGGCGCATGCGCCGCCTCTGATCTCAACGAAAGTCATCTCGCTTGCACAGGACGCCCGAGTCACTCCTCGCACGCTATGAGGCGCTCGCCGCTGCCGGCAAGATCGAGCGCGACGACGCGCAGCTGCGGGCGGTCGCAGCCTTGGGCGAGCTGTCGCGCGACCTCGCCGCCAAGCGGGATGGCGTCAAGCTCTCGTGGCGTTGGCCTTGGATCAGGCGCGCGCGCAGCCACGCGCCGCGCGGCGTCTATCTCTGGGGCAATGTCGGCCGCGGCAAAACGACTCTCCTCGACCTTTTCTTCGAGAGCGCGCCCCTCGACGCCAAGCGGCGCGTGCATTTTTACGCCTTCATGGCCGAGACGCATGAGCGCCTGCATCGGGCGCGGCGCAATCCCGATCGCGAGCGGGACCCCGTGACGCGCGTCGGCTGGGAGCTCGCGCAGGAGACGCGGCTGTTGTGCTTCGACGAATTCGCGGTCAACGACATCGCCGACGCGACGATTCTCGCGCGCCTCTTCGGCGTGATGTTCCGCGCCGGCGTCGTGCTCGTCGCGACCTCCAATGTCGAGCCGCGGCGTCTCTATGAGGGCGGTCGCAACCGCGAGCTCTTTCTGCCGTTCCTCGCGCTTCTGGAGCGGCGCGTGACAGTCATCGAGGTTGCGGCGCGAGCCGATTTCCGGCTCGGGCGCGCGCGGGCGCATGAGGTCTTCTTCGTGATCCGCGACGCGGAGACGCGCGAGAGGGCCCGGGCTCGCATTGATCAGTGCCTCGGCCCGAACCCGGAATTGTCTCCACGCCTCAGCGTCAATGGCCGAA
This sequence comes from Methylocystis sp., assembly GCA_035319645.1. Taxonomy (GTDB): domain Bacteria; phylum Pseudomonadota; class Alphaproteobacteria; order Rhizobiales; family Beijerinckiaceae; genus Methylocystis. The sequence continues at coordinate 4,192 of DATHCI010000089.1, forward strand.
AGATCGAGGCGACCGGGGCGGACGGCAGGACCGTGCGCTTCGACTTCGCGCAGATCTGCGGACAGCCGCTCTGCGCCGCCGACTACAAGGCGCTGACCGGACAATTCGACGCCTTCATCGTCGAGAACGCGCCGGCTCTGAGCCTCGAACGCCGCAACGAGGCGAAGCGCTTCGTCGCGCTCGTCGACGTGCTCTACGACACGCGAAGCAAGCTGATTCTCACGTCGGAAGTCGAGCCGGAGCAGCTCTATGGCGCGGACCGGGGCGCCGAGGCGCGGGAGTTTCAGCGCACGGTCTCGCGGCTGCACGAGATGCGCTCGCAGCAATATGTGGACTTCTGTGCGCGCCGTGCGCAGCTGGCGGACGACGCCGCCAATCTTATGAATTCATGAGCCGTCGATAGAGATCGTCGAGCTGCTCCATCTTCTCGTAGCGCAGGCGCAGCTCGCCGCGATTGTCGTCGCCCTGCACCGCGACCGCGAGGCCGAGATGTTCGGCGAGCGCCGTCTCGATCGCGCGCAGCTCGGGGCTCTTGTCGGCGCGCGGCTTGCGCGGCTTCGCTCCCTGCCGCTTGGCTTCATTCTGCGCCAGCCGCTCGACGTCGCGCACGGTCCACCCCTCGTCGACGATTTTTTCCGCGACGGCGGCCGGATCCTTCACGGCGAGCAGCGCCCGCGCGTGGCCGGCGGTCAGCGCGCCCTCGGCGACGAGACGCCGCGCCGGCTCCGGCAAATTGAGCAGGCGTAGGGTGTTTGCGACATGCGGTCGGCTCTTGCCGATGACCTTCGCGAGCTCCGCCTGCGCATAGCCGAACTGCGAGCAGAGCGATTCATAGCCGCGCGCTTCTTCGAGCGGGTTGAGATCGGCGCGCTGAACATTTTCGATGATGGCGAGCTCCAAGGCCTCGCGATCGTCGGCTTCGTGGATGACGACCGGAATGTCGGCGAGGCTCGCGAGCTGCGCGGCGCGCCAGCGGCGTTCGCCGGCGATGATCTCATAGGCGTCGGCGACGCCTGGAACGGTGCGCACGATGACAGGCTGAATGACCCCCTTCTCGCGGATCGACGCCGCGAGATCGGCGAGGTCCTCCTCGCGGAAGCTCACGCGCGGGTTGCGCGGATTGGGCCGCAGGAATTCTATCGGCACGCGGCGCTGCCCGCGCAGCCGCTCCAGGGCCGGCGCCTCCTCGCGCGCATCGCCGAGCAGCGCCGCAAGTCCGCGACCAAGCCTGGGCCGCGCTTCTTCCGCCATGGCCAAATCTTTCCTCCCGGAGTCGAGCCGTTTCAACGCGTCACGCGGCGCGCAGCGCGCGCTCCCGTTCGATGACTTCCGAGGCGAGCTTCAAATAGGCCTGACTGCCGCTGCATTTGAGATCATAAAGCAGCACCGGCTTACCGTAAGACGGCGCCTCGGAGATACGGACATTGCGCGGAATGATGGTCTCATAGACCTTGTCGCCCATGAAGCGGCGCACATCGGCGACGACCTGGGTCGCGAGATTGTTGCGCGCGTCATACATCGTCAGCACGACGCCGTGGATCGTCAGTGCGGGATTGAGATTTTTCCTGACTTGCTCGACCGTCGAGAGCAGCTGCGACAAGCCCTCGAGCGCGAAGAATTCGCACTGCAACGGCACGAGCACGGCGTTCGCGCTCGCGAGCGCGTTGATCGTGAGCAGGTTGAGCGAGGGCGGGCAGTCGATGAGGATGTAAGTGTAGTGTTTCCCCTCCGGGCGGCGATCGGCGGCGGCATGCTCGGCGAGCGCGCGCTTCAGTCGGAAGGCGCGATCCTTGTCGCCGGCGATCTCGAGCTCGACCCCGAGCAGGTCGAGCGTCGAGGGCGCGATGGCGAGGCGCGGGACGGCGGTGGCGATGGCGGCGTCGTCAAGGCTCGCCTCGCCGAGAAGCACGTCATAGGTCGAGACGGCGCGGCTCTTGCGGTCGATGCCGAGGCCGGTCGAGGCGTTGCCCTGCGGGTCGAGATCGATGACGAGCACCTGCTCGCCGACAGCGGCGAGCGCAGTCCCGAGGTTGATGGCGGTGGTCGTCTTGCCGACGCCGCCCTTCTGGTTGGCGACGACCAGGATTCGCGGCGGAGTCGGAGTCTCGGTCAAGGCGGGGCCTTCCGGTCTGTCGGTGATTTCGAGACGACGGTGATCACACGCGCGGCGGGATGCGTGACGCTCGCGAAGCAGTTGAACTCCAAACTATCCGCGGCGCTCACGGCGGTCAATTCGTCGCGCCAGTCTTCGCCTTTCAAAAAAGCGCCGACGGCGTTTTTCAACAGGAGTTCGCGAGACCAGGCGACAAGGTCGGCGAGCGGCGCGAGCGCGCGAGCGGAAATGGCGTCGATCTCGCCCGCGAGCTTCGGCAAGACGCGGCTGATTCGCGCGCAATGGATCAGCGTCGGCGCGCCTGTTTCACGTGAAACAGCGCGCAGGAAGGCCGCCTTGCGCTGGTCGCTCTCGATGAGGTGGACGATCGCGCCGGGGCGGGACTTCAGCAGCAGGGCGAGCACCATGCCGGGAAAGCCGGCGCCGGAACCGAGATCGGCCCAGCGCGTCGCCCCGGGAAATTGATCCAGAATCTGCGCGGAGTCCGCGAAGTGGCGGGTCCAGAGTTCCGGCAGCGTCTGGTCGGACACGAGATTGATCTTCGGCTGCCATTGGCGCAGCAGCCGTTCGTAGATCTCCAGCTCGGGGATGATCGCGCGCAGGCTCGGGCAGAGGTCGAGGGCGCGATCCCGATCGCTCGAAACCGTCATGGGCGGGGAGCGGCGCCGCCCCCATCCGACCCTCTTTTCGCGAGGGCCGCCTTCTCCCGCAAGCGGGAGAAAGGCGGGGGTGTCCCGTCACCCGCTTGCGGGAGAAGGTGGCGCGAAGCGCCGGATGAGGGCGCCTGACGTTTCCCCAAAGCGTGTCGCATTTCAGACTCCCTCGCTGACGCGCCCGCGGCTGCGGGCGGCGAGCAGGGTCAGCGCGGCGGGCGTCATGCCCTCGATGCGCTGCGCCTGGCCGAGCGTGCGCGGGCGCAGCAATCCGAGCTTTGTCGAAAGCTCCGTCGAAAGCCCGGCGATCGCGCCATAGTCCAGCGCATCCGGCAGCAGCGCCTCTTCCTCGCGCCGCCAGGCGGCGATATCGGCGGCTTGGCGGTCGAGATAGACGGCATATTTGGCGTCGATCTCCACCTGGGCCGCAATCTTCGATCCGACCGTCGCGAGCTCCGGCCAGATGGCGGCAAGCCTGGTGAAATCGATGTCCGGGAAGGACAGCAGTGAAAAAGCGCTGCGCCGCTGGCCGTCGGAGGAGACCGGCAGACCGTGGCGCGCCGCCTCGGCGGAGGTGAGAGAGAGGCGCTGCAAAGCCGCTCGCGCCACCCGCAGCTTCGCCTCGCGTTCACAAAAGACAGCGGCCCGTCGGGCGCCGACACAGCCGAGCGTGAGCCCGCGCGGCGTCAGGCGCTCGTCGGCGTTGTCGGCGCGCAGCGAAAGGCGATATTCGGCGCGCGAGGTGAACATCCGATAGGGCTCGCTGACGCCGCGCGTGACGAGATCGTCGATCATGACCCCGAGATAGGCTTCGGCGCGGTCGAAGAGGATCGGCGCGCCGCCGCCGGCGCAGGCAGCGGCGTTGAGTCCCGCCACGAGACCCTGCGCGGCGGCCTCTTCATAGCCGGTCGTGCCGTTGATCTGTCCGGCGAAAAACAGTCCCTTGAGCCGCTTCGTCTCCAAGGAGGCGTGAAGCTCGCGCGGGTCGACATAGTCATATTCGATCGCATAACCGGGGCGCTCGATGCGGGCGCGCTCCAGCCCGGGAACGGCGTTGATGAAGGCCCGCTGCGCGGCCTCGGGCAGCGAGGTCGAGACGCCGTTGGGATAGACGGTGTCGGTGTCGAGCCCCTCGGGCTCGAGAAAGATCTGGTGTCCGTCGCGATCGGCGAAGCGCGTCACCTTGTCCTCGATCGAGGGACAGTAGCGCGGGCCCGGTCCTGAGATCGCCCCCGTGCGCAGCGGCGAGGCGCCTAGCGCCGCCTCGATGAGCCGGTGCGCTGCGGGGGTGGTGCGCGTGATGTGGCAGCAGACTTGCGGATTGGCGATCCGCTCGGTCAGCTGCGAAAAAGGCTCGGGCTCCTCGTCCCCAAGCTGCTTTTCCAGCGCCTCCCAGTCAATGGTCGTTCCGTCGAGGCGCGGCGGCGTGCCCGTCTTCAGTCTTGCGACCCTGAACCCCGCCGCGCGCAGCGCCTGTCCGAGCGCGACCGCGGGCGGATCGCCCATGCGTCCCGCCGGCGTCTGCGCCGGCCCGATGTGAATGACGCCGTTCAGAAAAGTGCCCGTCGCCAGCACGACCGCGCCGGCGCTGGTCGTCGCGCCGTCCGCGAGAGCGACGCCCGTCACGCGGTCGCGGTCGAGGATGAGCGCATCAACTGCATCCTCGACGATCGTGAGGCCGGCGGTCTCCGCCAGCGCCGCCTGCATGGCGGCGCGATAGAGTTTGCGATCGGCCTGCGCGCGGGGCCCCCGTACGGCCGGACCCTTTGAGCGGTTCAGCATGCGGAACTGGATGCCGGCGGCGTCGGCGACGCGCCCCATCAGACCGTCGAGCGCGTCGATCTCCCGCACGAGCTGGCCTTTGCCCAGCCCGCCGATCGCCGGATTGCAGGACATGGCGCCGATGGTCTCGCGTCTATGCGTGACCAGCGCCGTGCGCGCCCCGCAACGCGCTGCGGCCGCGGCGGCTTCGCAGCCGGCGTGGCCGCCGCCGATCACGACGACGTCATAGCTGGACGCAGACATTTTGGGGCCTGTTTCACGTGAAACGCGGGACGCGTCGGGCTGCCCGTGTTTTCCGTCTATATCATTTTCCGATGCAGAGCCGAGAGAAAACCGCGTCGAGCAAGTGCTCGACATCGACAGCGCCCGTGATGCGTCCGAGCGCGCGGGCGGCGAGGCGCAGGTCCTCGGCGACGAGCTCCAGCGGCTTCCCGCGCTCGACCGCCTCGTGAAGTCCTCGAGCCGCTGCTGCGATCGCAAGGCGATGGCGCTCGCGAATGACGATCGCCGAGCCGCCGTCGCCGAGCGCCTTGCGCGCCCGTGCGGCGATCGCCGCGCAGAGCGCGTCGATCCCCTCCCCGCTCAGCGCCGAAAGCGCCAGGGCGCCGGACGGGGGAGGGCATGCGTCGGCTTTGGCGGCGACGCGCAGGACGTCGGCCTGCGTGGCGAGGTCCGGCGGCGGCGGCGTCTCGCCGCCCTCCGACAGCCAGAGGATCAGATCTGCCTCCCCCGCTCGGGCGCGGGCGCGGGAGACCCCGATGCGCTCCAAGGCGTCGCCGCTCTCGCGCAGGCCCGCCGTGTCGGTCAGCGTGACCGGCAGACCGGAGAGGTCGAGATGCGCCTCGATCAGGTCGCGCGTCGTGCCCGGCGTCTCGGAGACGATAGCGAGCTCGCGTCGCGCCAGGGCGTTGAGCAGCGTGGACTTCCCGGCGTTGGGCGGGCCGAGAATCAGCACGTGGAAGCCCTCGCGCAGGCGCTCCGAGGCCGGCGCGACCTGCAGCGCCGCTTCCATTTCGCCCATCGCCGGATGCAGCAGCGCCTCGAACCGCGTGGCGTCGAAGTCTGCGACGTCGCCCTCATCCGAGAAGTCGAGTTCCGCCGCGAGCAACGCCGAGGCCTCGATGATGGCCGCGCGCCAGCCCTCGGCCTTGCGCCGCAGCTCGCCGCCGGCCACGCGTAGCGCCTGCCTGCGCTGAAAGGCGGTTTCGGCGTCGATGAGGTCGGCGAGCGCTTCGGCCTGCGAGAGGTCCAGCTTGCCATTCAGGAAAGCACGGCGCGCGAATTCCCCCGGCTCGGCTGGTCGCAGGCCGGGCCGACGCGCGAGCGCCGCCAGAGCGGCGGCGACGACGGCGCGCCCGCCATGCAGATGAAGCTCGGCGCAATCCTCGCCCGTCGCCGAGCGCGGCGCGGGAAAGAACAGCGCCAGTCCCTCGTCGAGCGTCTCGCCGCTTTCGGGATCGCGAAAGCGCGCATAGTGCGCTTTTCTCGGCTCGGGATCCCGGCCAGTGAGGGAAATCAGCGTCTCGCGAGCAGACGAGCCCGAGACGCGAACGACCGCGACCGCCGCGCGACCCGCGCCGCTGGCCAGGGCGAATATGGTTTCTTCCGCCATTCCGCGCTCTTCAGGCGCGCCAGCCCGCGAACCGCTGCAGAGATTGGCGAAGCCGTCGAGCACGGGCGCGCCTCCCGCAGCCTCCCTATTGAGCGGGCTTTTACAGGAGCGCCTGCGCCGCGTCACCTGGGGCGCTTCGGTCAGTCGCAGATCTGGACCTTATCGCTGTGCAGGACGCCGGCGCCGTCCGTGTAGGAATGGAGCTCGGTGCGGCATCCGGGCGCGACGACGACGAATCCCACCGGCCGCACATGCTCGTGGTGGGGGTGCTCGGCGGTCGCGGGCTGCGCGTGAACAGCGGGATGCGGCGCAACCGGGCGCGCCGGCGCGGCGTGCGCCGCTTCGGCGGCGACCGTGGGCGAGGCCAAAAACGCCGCGGCGATGAAGGCGATTGCGACGCACACGAGCGTCGATTTCCTGCGCCTCATGTCTTGAGCTCCTCTGCTGGTTGCGAAGACAGGCAGAGTGGAGCCGCGCCGCTAAGGAAGTCTTTTGCTCGAAGCGTCGCAAGCATCCTATTCGCTGGCGTCGTTAATTCCTCTCGGCTGCTCTAGCCCGGCGAAGCGCGCGGCGCCGAGCCCGGCGGCATAGCCCGTCGAGAAGGCGGCCTGCAGCAAATAGCCGCCCGTCGGCGCGTCGAAGTCCAGCATTTCGCCGGCGAGGAAAAGGCCCGGACGCGCCTTGAGCATGAGCCTCGAGTCGAGCTCATCGAACCTCACGCCGCCCGAGGTGGAGATGGCGCGCGCGAAATCCGCCACGCCCAGGACCGTGAGCGGGAGGGTCTTGACGAGCTCCGCAAGCGTCGCAGTTTCGCGCGGGAGGCCCGCAGGCTGCGACTCGTGGAGCAGCGCGATCTCCAATTTGCCGAGGCGCAACCCCTTTCGCAGCGCCGTGGCGAGCGATTGCTTGGGCTGCCGCCGCTCCAGCTTCCGCGTGAGGTCGGCGACCTGAGCGTCGGGACGCAAGTCGAGCCAAAGCGTTGTCGCGCCGGCCTGTTCCACCGCCGCGCCGAGGCGCGAGGACAAAGCATAAATCGGTCCGCCCTCGAGTCCGGAGCGCGTGACGACGAGATCGCCGCGGGCGAGGAGTTCGCCGTGACGGGCCCTGACCGTTTTGAGGGGTTGTCCCTCAAACGCGCTGCGGAAAAAGGGGCTCCAGTCCAGGAGCGCCCCGCAGTTGGCGGGCCTCAATGGCGTGATGGCGACGCCGCCCGCCTCAAGTGGCGCGACCCAGGCGCCGTCGGAGCCGAGCCGGGGCCAGGAAGCCCCGCCCAAGGCCAGCACGACGGCTTCTGGGGCGATCTCGAAGAGCGCGCCGTCGGCGCGACGCATCAGCAGGCCGCGCTCGCCGGTGAGACCGGCGAATTCGCAGCGCATCTCGAAGTGCGCGCCCTGTGCGACGAGTCGCGCGAGCAGGGCGCGCAGCAACGGCGCCGCCTTGAAGCTCTTGGGAAAGACGCGTCCGCTCGTGCCGACGAAGGTCGGCTCGCCGAGCTCCGCGCAGAATTCCCGCAGCCGCCGCGGCGGGAAGGCGCGCAGGAACGGTTCGAGATGCGGCGCCGCTGCGCCGTAGCGGTTCAGGAAGAGTTCGAGGGGCTCGCTGTGGGTCAGATTTAGCCCGCCGCGCCCGGCCATGAGCAGCTTGCGCGCGGGGCTCGGCCTGTGGTCGTAGATCGTGACCCTGGCGCCGGCGCGCGTGAGCGCGTCCGCAGCCATGAGGCCCGCCGGGCCCGCGCCGACGACAACGCAGAAGGGCCCGTCGCGGCGGTCCGTCAAGATCCGGCGCCGGTCAAGCGCGCCGGGCCTCCGCGCATGCGCTTCGCACGATCTCGCCAGCGATGGCCGCGAGCGTCTCCGCATCGTTCGGCTTCACGAAGATCCGGTCCGCTCCCGCCCGCATCGCTTCTTCATGGATCGAGACGGCCGTGGTCGTCGTCAGCACGAAGACCGGCACGTTCTTGAGCCGCAGCGCCTCGCGCAGCGAGCGCAAAAATTCGACGCCGCCGAGACGAGGCATATTGAGATCGAGCACCACGGCGTCGGGCAGAGCCTCGGTCAGGTCCTCGCGCGAGACCATATAGAGGGCGTCGAGGCCGTCGCGCGCATGTTCGCAGGCGATCTTGCAGTCGAAGGCGCGGCGCGCGTGATCGAGCGCGCGCTGGAACAAAAACACGTCATCCTCGTCGTCTTCAACGATCAGCACGCGACAGGGTCTTGGTTCGACCTGAACCGACGACATATGTAACTCCGCCTGCAGGGGGCGCCTCGGATGCGGCTTTCCGATGCTATCCGGTAACAAGCGCGCGGAATCAAGTCGACAAGAGCGGAACGCATGGGTTTCGGCAAAGAGAATGGCGATCTGTTCCGCCTGGCGGTGGAAGCGTCTCCGGCGGCGATGATCGTGACGGACGCGGACGGGCTGATCTGCTTCGCCAACGCCGAGACCGAGCGGATGTTCGGCTATTGTTCGAAAGAGCTCGTCGGGAAGTCGATCGACGTCCTCGTGCCGCCGGCGCTGCGGGGGCCGCACAAATTCCTGCGCCAGGACTTCTTCGCCAATCCGAGCAAGCGCGGCATGGGCGTCGGACGCGATTTGAAGGCCGTGCGGCGCGACGCCACCGAGTTTCCGGTGGAAATCGGTCTGACGCCGATCACGACGGGGGACGGCCCGCTCGTGCTCGCGACCGTGCTCGACATCACGGCGCGGCGGGAGGCCGAGGCCGCGCTGGCGCGGCGCGCGGTCGAGCTCGAGCGCGCCAATGAGAGACTGGCGCAGTTCGCCTATGTGGCCTCGCATGATCTGCAGGAGCCCCTGCGCAAGATCGCGGCGTTCGCGGGCCTTCTGGACGAGGCGATGGACCGGGCCGACGCCGCCGAGATCGCTCGGGCGCAGAAGGTCATTCGCACCTCGGCGCTACGCGCTCGCGCGCTCGTCGACGACTTGCTCAGCTATTCGCGCGTCATCAACGACGCGCAGCGGCTGGAAGAGCTGGACCTGCGGGCGGAGATCGAGACGGCGCTCGAGGAACTTTCGGAAATGGTCGCCGAATCCGGATCGACGATAAAGGTCGAAGCGCCGCGAGCGCGCTTCCGGGCGGATCGCTCTCAGTTCGCCCGTCTCCTTCAAAACATCGTCGCCAACTCCATAAAATACCGGAAGGCGGGGGAAGGGGCGCGGGTGCGCATTTTCGCCGAACCCTTCGGCCAAGGCCTCGCGCGGCTCGCGATCAGCGACGAGGGCGTCGGCTTCGATCCGGAATATGCGGCGATGATCTTCGAGCCGTTCAAGAGGTTGAAGCCGGCGGGCGACGTTCCGGGCACGGGAATAGGCCTCGCGATCTGCAAGTCGATCGCGGAGCGCCACGGCTGGGTCATCTCAGCGACGGCGGAGCCCGGCGTCGGCGCGACCTTTTCCGCGATCTTGCCGATCCTCGCTTTTACGCCCGATAGCGCCCGCGCCGCGGAGGGCGCTCAGTCCGGGTCGAGATAACGCTTCCAGATCGGCTCCTTGCCGAGCGCGAGCGCGAAGGCGCGATGGGCCGCGGCTTCCGCCTCTGCGAGCAGACTCGGCATTGGCGCAGGCCTACGCAGGAGCCGCGGAGCATCCGCCACGCCCGTCGCCCGGGTTTCGACCGCGAGAGAGAACGCCGCCTGCCGCCCGCCCATGAGCTCCGCGTAGACTTCGGCGAGAAGCTGCGAATCCAGCAGCGCCCCGTGCTTTTCGCGTTGCGTCGCGTCGACGCCGTAACGCTGGCAAAGCGCATCGAGGGAATTGGAGGCGCCCGGGTGGCGACGCCGCGCGAGCGCCAGCGTATCGGTGACCACGGTCATGGCGATCGTCGGCAGGTCGATCCGCAGAAGCTCCGCGTTCAGAAATTTCACGTCGAATTCGGCATTGTGAATGATCAGCTGCGCGCCGTCGATGAAGGCGCGGAACTCTGCGGCGATCTCCGCAAATTTCTTGTGTTTCGACAGGAACTCGCCTGAAAGGCCGTGCACCCGGAACGCCTCTTCCGGCATGTCGCGCTCGGGGTCGAGGTAGACGTGAAAGCTTTTGCCGGTCGGGATCAGATTGATGATCTCGATCGCGCCGATCTCGACGACCCGATGCCCCTGCGTTGGGTCGAGGCCGGTCGTCTCGGTGTCGAGCACGATTTCGCGCATCGTGGGCGCTTTCCCTATGAAGTTGCGACGAGCGCCGCGGCGCGAAAGCCGGAGCGAATTGCGCCTTCGATCGTCGCAGGCAGGCCGGTCGCCGTCCAGTCGCCAGCCAATAGCAGATTTCGCCAACGTGTTCGCGGGCCGGGCCGCAGTCGCTCCTGAGCCGGCGTGGCGGCGAAGGTGGCGCGCTTCTCCTTCACGACCTGCCAGGTCGGAAGCTCGGGGGAAAGACCCGTCGCTCGCGCGACCTCGGCCCACACCCGGTGCGCCAGGTCTTCGCGCGGCTCGTCCATGAGCCGGTCGGCGCCGCTGATCGTCACCGACAGGCGGTCGTCGAAGGCGAACAGCCACTCGCTGAGCGCGCCGATCAGGCCAAGCAGCGCCGGCTGCCCCGACGGCGGCGTCGCCTTGAAATGCAGATTGAGGATGGCGCGGTATTCGGTCGGCGTCGTCACCTCGGGCAGGAGCTCCGCCGCCGTCCACGGTGGAACCGCCAGCACGAAGCTGTCGGCGTTCGCCAGCTCGACCGCGGCGTCGCCAAAGACAAGCCGTGCGACCCTGTCCCCCTCCTGTTCCACTTCGCGCAGTCGGGCGCCGAATCTGACTTCGACGCCGAGGGCCGCGAGCCGCTTGAGCGCCGGTTCGATGAAGGCCGCTCCGAGACCGCGTCTGGCGATACGCGGACGGCAGGCCGCGCCGCCTGCGGCCAAGGTCTCGCGCAGAACGGCGGCGGCGAGCGCGGCGCTCGCTTCCTCAGGCTCGGTGTTGAGCGCGGCGAGGAGCACCGGCGCCCACAGCCGCTCATAGAGCGGCCCGGCGCAGGCCGCGGTTTCGGCGACCGTCGCCCCCTCTTTGCTGCGCAGCAATTGCGCAGCAAAGAGATAGTCGAGCGCCCGGCTGCCAGGCACGCGCCGGCTCGGCGCGAAGACCCACCAGGGGAGGCGCGAGTCGTTTGGGCGCAACCGCCAGCGCGCGCCGTCGCGCAGATCCAGGAAGTCGAAGACGCATTCGTTTGGGCCTTCGAGCGCGTCGCGCGCGCCGATGCGGGCGAGAAAGTCGTGCGTCGCTTGGTTCCCCGAGAGCAGCAGATGATTGCCGTTGTCTATGTCGAGGCCGAGCGTCGCGTCGAAATAGGAGCGGCATCGCCCCCCGGCCATGCGCGCGGCCTCATAAAGGACGACGCGCCGCCCCGCTTCGGCCAGTTGCAGCGCGCAGGCGAGGCCGGCGAGCCCCGCGCCGACGATATGAGCGACGCCGGTCATCCCGACGCGCCGGAGCGGAGCCGAGCACTGTCGGCTTCAGGCGAAGGCATAGCGCAGCACCGTCAGCAATATCTTCAGCCGCGACGCATGAACCTTCTGCCGCGGCGGCGCGAAGCCGCGCGCCAGGAGATTGTCGAGAATCGACTCATAGGCGGCGGCCATCAGCGCGGGCGTCCGCGCGGCGGCGCGCGGGCTTTCGGCAAGAATGCGATTCGCCTCGGCGAAATGCTTTCTCGCGCGCTCCGCGACCGCGGCGCAGGCCGTCGCGAGCCCGGCGCTCGCGAGCGCGCCCGCGGGCGACAAATCGGCCACGCCAGCGGCCAGGAGCTCTTCGCGGGGGAGATAGAGCCGTCCGCGCGCGGCGTCCTCGTCGAGGTCGCGCAGCACATTGGTGAGCTGGAGGGCGCGCCCGAGGCAGTGCGCAAGCGCGCGCGCATTCTCCGGCAAAGGATCCGCGGTCCCCTCGACGAATCCGAAGGCCCGCACCGACAGTCGCCCGACGGCGCTCGCGACCCGTTCGCAATAGAGATCGAGGGTCTCCCAGTCCGGCGCGCAGATGTCTGCGTCCACGTCCATCTGCATGCCGTCGATGATGGACTCGAAATCGGCCCGATCGAGATGGAAGCGCCGGACCGGCTCGGCGAGCTGGGCGCAGCGGCGGCGAATGCGCCCGGCGTAAAGCTCGTCGAGGTCGCGACGCCATTCGTCGAGGCGTCGGCGGCGGTCCTCGCGATCGCCCTCGTCGTCGGCGATGTCGTCCACGGCGCGGCAGAAGGCGTAGATCGCAAACATGGCGTCGCGCCGCTCCGGCGCGAGCACGCGCATCGCCAGATAGAAGGAGCTGCCGCTGGCGCTGGCGCGCGTCTCCGCGGCCGTGGCGGCCCCGCGTTCGGCGAGCGTCATGCCGCGCCTCCGGCGCGCGCGACCGACCGCAGCAGCAGCGTCGAGACGGCGCCAGCTGCGGCGAGCGCGAGGAATTGCGCCTTGGCCGCATGGACCTTCTCGCTCAGGGGATCGGCGACCGCGAGCCGCGCCGCCAAATATTCCGCCACGCGGTGGATCGCGCCGACCTCGAGGGCGAGCCGCAAATCCGCGATGCGACCGGCGAAAGGCCGCGCACTGGCCAGCAGCTCCGCATTGCGGCGGGCGATGGCCGCGATCGCGGCGCGCAGCGGGGGCGGCGCGCGCTCTTCGCCGAGCATGGCGATCTCGGCGCTCTCGGCCGCCAGAAAATCCTGCGGCAGATAGACGCGATCGAGACTACGATAGTCCTTGCCGCAGTCCTGCAGGTGATTGTTGATCTGCAGAGCCGCGCAGAGCGCGTCGTTCAGCGCCCAGGTCCGTTCCGGATCCTCCCCGTGCAGGTCGAGCACGAAGCGACCGACGGGCATGGCCGAGTAGCGGCAGTAGTCGATCAGATCGTCCCAATCGCGATAGCGCAGCTCGGTCACGTCGCGACGGAACGCCCGCAGCAGATCCTGCGCGTGCCGCGGCGACAGGCCTCGCCCGTTCAGCGCTTCGCGCAGCCGCCGCGCGACCGGCTCGTCCGGTCCCTCCCCCAGCAGCGCGGATTCGAGCCGGTCGAGAAGAGCGAGCTTGTGCTCGGGGGCGAGCGCCGCATTGTCCGCCACGTCGTCAGCGGCGCGGACGAAATCATAGAAGGCGAGGATTGGCGCGCGCAGCGCCGGCGCGATCAGCAGCGAGGCGACGGGAAAATTCTCGTCGCTATGAGTCTTGCCCGAGGAGGTCGTCGCAAGTTCGATCGTCTGTGCGCCGTTCATCCCCATCCCCCGCCCTCGGCGCCTGAAAGCGCCCCTTCCAGGCGCCGCCGCGTCCCCGGAAGTGCTGGAGCGCCGACTCCAGCGTGAACCACGTATAGCAGGCGGCGATCAGGGGCAAGGCGAAGGCGAACGCAGGGGAAAGGCCATAGTAGCGCAGGGTCGGCGTGTAGGCGAAGATCATCAGCAGGCAGGCGACGAGCGCCGCCCCCGCCGCCGGCGGCGGCGCGAAGACGAGCAGCGGCGGCGCCAGATAAACGACGGCCATCCCGGCGATCGCGCCGAGCAGCCGGAGCGGAGAGTAATGCAGCTCGGCATAGGCCGAGCGCGTCACCATCGCCTCGATGGCGGATAAACGCGCATAGGCGCGCAGGCTGTGGACGATCTGAGTAAGGCCCAGCCAGATCGGCCCCTGCGACTTCATCAGGGCGCCGAGCGCGCAGTCGTCGATCAGCGCGCCGCGAATCGCCGCGAGCCCCCCGGCGCGCGCCAGCGCTTCGGGTCGCAGGAGCATGACGCCGCCGGCCGCAGCGGCCGTCCGTCGCCGGGGATCGTTCACGAAGGCGAAGGGGTAGAGCATCTGGAAGAAGAAGACGAAGGCCGGAACGAAGAGCTTTTCGGCGAAGCTCTCGCAGCGCAGCTTCACCATCAGCGAGGCGAGCACGACGCCGCGCGCCTGCGCCCCGGTGACGAGGCGCTCCAGCGCCGGCGGCTCGAAGGCGATGTCGGCGTCGCAGAACAGCACGAAATCCGGCTGCTCCGCCCGGGAGCGGACATGATCGAAGCCGTGGCGCATCGCGGCGAGCTTGCCGGTCCATCCTGGTTCGGGGCCGCTCGCGCGCAGCACCGTCAAACGGGACTCCGCGCCTTGCGCGGCGGCTGCGGCCCGCGCAATCTCCGCGGTGCCGTCGGAACTTTGGTCGTCGACGAGCACGACGTCGAGCGCGCCCGAAAACTTCTGAGCGAAGAGGGAGCCGAGGGAACGCGCGACGACCTCCGCCTCGTCGCGGGCCGGCACGATCGCCGTCACGCGCACGCCCTCGGGCCGAGGCGATCCGGGAGGCGCAAGGGAACGGTCCGTCTCGGAGAGCCGCCAGAAGCCGCCACGCCCGAACAGCAAGAAGACCCAGGCCGCGATGGCTATCGAGGCTAAGATGAGGGCGGTCATGGGCCGGGGCTCGTCCGCAAGATCAGCTTCACGCCGTGAAAGGCTTTGCGCTTCCGAGGTCCTCGTGGGACGCCTGAAGCGCGAAGGTTCGAACGGCTCCTCGTCAGGCGGTCAACCGCCGCGGTTCGCGTCCTTATTGGCGATCGTCGGATTATCGCCGAGGCCGTTCTTGATCTTGTCGAGGATCTTCGGGAGGTCTTCGGGCTCGGGATTGAGGTCGCGCGCATGATTCCACTGGAACTGCGCCTCGAGCTTGCGTCCGACCCGCCAGTAGGCGTCGCCCAGATGGTCGTTGATGACCGGATCGGCGGGCTTCAGGTCGATGGCCCTCTCAAGCTCCTTCACCGCTTCCTCATAGCGGCCGAGCCTGTAGTAGGACCAGCCGAGACTGTCGACGACATAGCCGTTGCGTCCGTCGAGATCGACGGCGCGGCGGAGCATGCGGAACGCCTCGTCGAGGTTCACGCCCTGGTCGACCCAGGAATAGCCGAGATAGTTCAGGATCTCCGGCTGGTCGGGGTTCAGCTCCAGGGCGTGCTTGAGATCGGCTTCCGCCTTCGGCCAGTTCTTGCTGCGCTCATAGGAGATTCCACGGCAGTAATACAGCGCCCACTGGCTCTTGTCGGGCTTGGACCTCAAGTCCAGCGCTTGCGTGTAGGTTTGGGCGGCCTCTGCATAGGATTTGCGCGAGCGCTGTAAATCCGCGAGCGCCGTCAGCGCTTCGGCGTTCTGCGGATTGGCCTCGACGAGCGACTGCAGATGCGCTCCGGCCTCCCTGGATTTCCCGAGCTTTTCGAGCATGGCCGCAGCGCGCACGTCGGCGGCGAGACGCAGCGGGCTGCCCTCCGGAACACTGTCATAGACTGCGATCGCCGCTTCCTCTTGCTGGAGGCGCTCGTAGATTTCGGCCAGCGTGAAGGTCGCCGGCATGTTGTTTGGCGCGAGCTGGAGGGCGAGCCGCAGATAGATCAGGGCCGCGAGCTCGTCACCCTGGCGGTTGCCGAGCGAGACGAGAACATAGAGGGCCTCGCCGGCTCCGGCCTGGGCGTCGGCGATCAGCGGGGCGAGTGTCTTTCCCTCCTCGAGCTGTGCAAGCGCGGAAAGCACGAGCGGATTGTTCGGCGCCGCTTCGTTGAAGGCGCGGTAGAGCCTCTTCGCGCCCTCATTGTCGCCGCGCCCGGAGAGGAAGCGGCCATAGGCGTCGATGAGGCGCAGGACGGTGCGGTCGGAGGCGACTGTCGCCTTGAAGCGCCGCTCGGCCTCGACTTTGTCGCCGCCGAGATCGGCGATGAGCGCCGCGTGATAGTCGCGCAGCACGGAATAGCCTTCGCCGCGCAATCGATCCAACGTCGCCAGAGCGCGCTTGGTCTTTTTCTCCCCGGCATAGGCCCAAGCGGTCAGCAGCACGTCCTTGATGTCGCCGTCGCGCCGAGCGGCGTCCCTGGCGAGCAGATCGCGGGAGTGGGAATATTGATGCGTCGACAAGGCGTCGACCGCTTGCGCGAGCAGCGCCACCGCGTTGCTGCGATCGAAACTCAGCACTTTCGCCGAAAGCGCGCTGGCGTTGGCCGACTCGCCGTTCGCCAGGGCGTCGACGAGCGCGCGCTCGACGAGCTCGTGATTGCGCGGATCGCCACGCATCGCCTCCTGGAAAAAGGTCGAGGCCGCGAGCGTGTCGCGTTCGGAATGGGCGACGATCGCGGAGAGGAAATTTCCGGAGAGGCTCGTGCCCACCTCGAAGGGCCGCGGGACGACGAGGCTTTCGCGAGCGGATCCTACGCTGGCGCCGGCCGCAACGAGCGCGGCGGTCGCGAGAACGCGCAACAGATGCGGCTTCGCGCCGCGCGGCGCAGAGGCGCCGATGAGTGAAGTTTTCGACACGAGAATCATCCAGGCCGTTTCTGGCGGGGCCGTCTCGCTGGGGGCGAGCGAGCAAAGGATCCGCTTCGCTAGCCTATCATGATGGCGATTTTGAGCCGTTATCGCAACAGCGAAATTGCTGGAGCCGAGCGAATTGGCGCGCCCGCCCAAGGCTGTCGCCCAAGTCTGTCGCCCAAGACTTGCCCCAAAGCGGGCGTTGCTATAGCAGCGATTCGATCCGAGCCGAACCGCCGCCGCGCCACAGGAAAGATCCTCGCATGCCCGAGAAGAAGAAGCCGCTGAATCTCCTGCATCTCTCGACGCTGACCGCCGTGGCGATCCTCGTCGGCACGGAGCTCGTGCTGGCTTCCTGGGCCGCGGGTTGGGCCCTCGGCGGCCTGTTTCAGCTCGATCCGCTCGTCAGCCGCGCCTTCGAGGCCGTCTTCGCGCTGCTCGGCTTCGTCGGGCTGTTCTTCTTCATGCGCACCGCTGTTCGGCACGAGCCCATCCGCGGCTGAGATCTTGCCACGCTCGGCCTCGTCGCCGCCCCTGTATCATCCGAGGACCGAAAGCTCCATGACCGACGCTCCCGACCGCCGCGAATTCCTGAAGGGCGCCGCCGCGACCAGCGCGCTCGGCGCGCTCTATGCGTCGCCCGCGCGCGGCCAGGATGACGCGGCGCTCAAGTTCGGGCCGTCGCGCCCCTTCTCGTTCGAGGCGCTGAAGCAGGAGGCGCGGCGGCTCATCGGCGAGCCCTATCGTCCGCAATCGGTCCCCGATCCCGAGATCACGAGCAAGATCGACTACGAGGCCTGGGGCAAGATCACCTATAACACCGACCACGCGCTTTACGCCGTGGGCAAAGAGAAATTTCCGGTCGAATTCTTTCACCTCGGCATGTTCTTCAAAAAGGCTGTACGGATCTACGCCGTCGAGGATGGCGCGGCGCGCGAAATTCTTTACGACACCAGCTATTTCGACATGCCCGAGGAGTCGATCGCGCGGCGGCTCACGCCGGGCGCGGGCTTCGCCGGCTTCCGCATCCAGGAGCCGAAGGGCGGCGCGCTCGACTGGAGGAAGAACGATTGGGTGGCTTTCCTCGGCGCCTCCTATTTCCGGGCGATCGGCGAGCTGCGCCAATATGGGATGTCGGCGCGCGGCGTCGCCCTCGACACCTGGGTCGCCGGCCGTCAGGAGGAGTTCCCCGGCTTCACGCATGTCTATGTCGGCCCCGAGACCGACGAGGGCGTCGTCCTGCATGCGTTTCTCGAAGGGCCGTCGATCGTCGGCGCCTATCGCTTCGTCATGGCGCGCGGCAAGGGCGTCGTCATGGACATCGACTGCAAGCTCTTTCTTCGAGGCGACTTCATCCGCTTCGGCATTGCGCCGCTGACCTCGATGTTCTGGTTCTCCGAGACCGAGAAGCCGCGCGCGATCGACTGGCGCCCCGAGGTCCACGACAGCGACGGGCTGTCGATGTGGACCGGCGCCGGCGAGCGCATCTGGCGTCCGCTCAACAATCCGCCGCGCGTGATGGCCTCGGCCTTTGGCGACAATAATCCCAAAGGCTTCGGGCTCATGCAGCGCGACCGCAGCTACGATCATTATCTCGACAATGTTTTCTATGATCGGCGCCCGAGCGTCTGGGTCGAGCCCAAAGGCGATTGGGGCAAGGGCGCCGTGCACCTTGTCGAGATTCCGACCGACGACGAGATTCACGACAACATCGTCGTGGTGTGGACGCCCGAAAAGCCGGCAGTGGCGGGTTCCGAGTTCGAGTTCTCCTACCGCCTGCACTGGCTCGCCGACGAGCCATATCCGACGAAGCTCGCCCGTTGCGTCGCGACGCGACTCGGCAACGGCGGCCAGCCCGGCAAGCCGCGGCCCAAGGGGGTGCGCAAGTTCATGGTCGAATTTTTGGGCGGCCCGCTCGCCGCGCTGCCCTATGGGGTCAAGCCCGAGCCGGTGCTCTGGGCGTCGCGCGGAACCTTCTCGGACTACGTTTACACGGAGGCCGTATTCGACAATGTGCCCGGCCACTGGCGGGCTCAGTTCGACCTGGTCGTCGACGGTCAGGACCCTGTCGAAATGCGCTTGTTTCTGCGCAATGGCGACACCGTGCTGACAGAGCAGTGGCTGTATCAGTACCATCCGTTCGACGTTCACGTCTGAAGTCCCCACGCGGCGGATGGTGGCGCGCATGGCCGACTCGCAGAGCTACGACGATGGCGACGATCCCTATCGCGCCATTCGGGTCGGCGACGCTTCCGGGGCGGGAGAAGCCACGCGCTGGGGTTACCTGCTCACGCTGTTCATGCGCGTCATTGCGCTGTTCTGGCTGTTGCAGGGCCTTGCGCAGTGGCACATCGTGCTCGCGGCGCCCCGCCCGATCTTCGATACGATGCCCCAGAACGCCGCTTTTGCGACCGTCTTCTTCGGCGTGCTCGATCTCGTCGCCGGCGTCGGACTCTGGCTCGCCACCCCTTGGGGCGGCGTGCTCTGGCTGCTCATCGCCAGCGCGCAGATCTTCGCCGCCGTGACGATGCCGCGGCTCTTTCTTGGCGGCTATTGGCTCGTCGGCGTGAACCTCCTGCTCATCGCGCTCTACTTCGGCCTGACGTTCGAGGCCGGACGCGATTTCGAGGCGCAGCGGATCATGGAGCAGCGCCGTCCGCGCAAGCCCCAGAACCGCTCGAAATTCTTCGGCTTCCGCCGCCGCCGGGAGGCGACCGCGGCAAACCGCGACGAGCCGGATGCCGACGCCAAAGGTTAAATGAAATTCAGCGTAAATCGATGGTTCTTTTCACCCTCGATTCACCGCAACCCCAGCGACCGCGGTAAATTCGCGATTCAGTCTGTTACTTAAATTGGAATTCATCCGCGCAACCTAACTTCTCCCCACGTGAGATGGGAAGCGAATGCTTTGACGCCAACAAGCAGAAGACGGAGAGGACTATGAACACTGTCGTCAAAACAGCGCAGCAGCAGGCCAGGGCCGAGCGCATCGGCGAAATCCGTCCGGTCTATCTCGAGGCCCTGACGCTCGTCGAGCGCCTGCACCGCCGCCTGCTCGACGTGATCAAGGACGAATTCGACCGCCGCAGCCGCAACGACATCAACTCCGTGCAGGCGCTGCTGCTTTACAACATCGGCGACAAGGAGCTGACCGCGAGCGAGCTGCGCACGCGCGGCTATTATCTCGGCTCCAACGTCTCCTACAACGTCAAGAAGCTCGTGGAGATGGGCTATCTGCATCACGCCCGCTCGCGCGTCGATCGCCGCTCGGTGCGCATCAGCCTGACGGCCAAGGGACGCGAGGTCCACGACATCGTGGCGCAGCTCTATGACAAGCACGCCATGACCGTGGAGCAGATCGGCGGCGTGAGCTCCGACGAGTTCCGGGTGCTCAACTCCTCGCTGCAGCGCCTGGAGCGCTTCTGGACCGACCAGATTCGCTACCGCCTCTGATCTGCGATCCCGGTTGTACTCTCCTCCCTGACCTGCGCCGGACGGCGCGTCTCCTCAAATGAGGCGCGCGCGGCCGGCGCGCTTTTTTGTCGGGAGGAAACTGTCGAATGTGGCTCGGGCCGCCTCAAACGCCCTCCGGCCGCCCGACCGCCGTGACGAGCATGCGTCCGTCGCCGAACAGCCGCTCCGCCACGCGCTTGGCGTCGGCGAGCGTGACCGCCTCGATCCGGCGGTTGCGCTCGTCCAGATAGGACGGCTCCTGACCGTCGAGCTGGATGCGCACGAGCTGGCTCGCGATCTTCGTCGAGGTGTCGAAGCGCAGCGGATAGGAGCCGATCAGGAATTTCTTCGCCTTGTCCAGCTCCTCGCTCGAGGGGCCGTGCTCCGCCAGTTCGCGGCATTGCGCCTCGATGACCGCCAGGGTCTCGCCGGCGCGCTCGTTCTTCGTTGCGGCCGCCCCCTGGAGCGTCGGGCAATGGTCGTATTCGTACAACTGCGTGTGAACGGAATAGGCGAGCCCGCGCTTCTCGCGCACCTCGTTGAAGAGACGGGAGGTGAAGACGCCGCCGCCAAAAATGTGGTTGACCACGATCGCGGTGAAATAGTCGGGATCGGCTTTGGCCAGACCCGGGCGTCCGAAGCGCAGCGTCGCCTGCGGCACGTCCAGATCCACGATGCGCCGCTCTCCGACATTGGCGAGCGCGACGTCGGGCGTCGGCGTCAGCCCGGCCTTGGGAGGCAGGCCGCCGAAGGCTTCGTCGAGCTTCGAAGCGAGCGTGGCGGCGTCGATCGCTCCGACGACCGCAATCTTGATGTTGTCTCGGGCGAGCAGTCGCGCGGATTGCGCCGCGAGATCGGCGCGCTCCAAAGTCTCGACCGTCGCGATTTCGCCGCGCGTCGAGCGCGCATAAGGATGGCCGGGGAAGGCCGCCTGGCGAAACGCCTTCGCGGCCATCGGATCAGGGTCGAAGGCCTCGCGCTTCAAGGCCGCGACCATCTGATGACGCACGCGCGCGACCGCCTCATCGTCAAAGCGCGGCGCATTGAGCGCCTGCGCGAACAGCTCGAAAGCCGGCCCGAGATTCCGCGACAGCGTCTGCAAATGGCCCGAGATCCCGTCCGCGTCGGCGCCGAAGCCGAGATGGACGGCCAGGTCCTCGACCGCGCGATGGAAGGCGCGCGCCTCGAGATCGCCTGCGCCTTCATCGAGCATGCCGGCGAGGAGGGTCGCAAGGCCGTCCTTGCCCTGCGGATCCTGCGCGCCGCCGCCGCGCGCGCAAAACTCCAAGGCCACGAGCGGCGCCGCATAGCTCTCGACGAGCCAGCCCTCGACGCCGCTCGCGCCGACGACGCGTTGGACGGTTTCCGCGCGAGACTTTTGGGCGAGGGTGAGATCGTGAACGGTCATCTGGATTTCCGTGTCGGCCCGGAGGCGGGCGCCCAGCGTCTTCAGGCTGCGGCTTCGGTTTCGGGCAGCAGAAAGCCGGTCACCGACCGCTGCTTGTCGAGCCATTTGCGCGCCGCGTCCTGGATCGCCGTTGCGGTGACCGCGTCGATCCGGTCCGTCCAAGCGGCGACGTCTGCGACGCTCGAGCCCGTGGTCAGCGCCTCTCCATACCAGCGCGCCAGCGCCACCTGGCTGTCGCGCGCGTATACCGCGTCGGCGACGAGTCGCGTCTTCGCCCGCCTCAACGCCGCCTCGTCGATCGGTTGCGCCAGGAAGCGCTCCAAGACGCGATCGAGCGCGGCGTCGAGATCCTCGAGCGTCACGCCCTCGGCGGGCGTCAGGAAGAAATAGAGCCGCGTGTCGTCGACCGCGGAGCCGAGGTAATAAGCGCCGGCGCCGACGGCGAGCTTTTCCTCCTCGACGAGCGTCTCATAGAGCACGCTCGTCGGGCCGCCGCCCAGAATATGCGTGAGGACTTCGAGCGCTTCGGCTTCGCCCGGCGTCGCCGTTGCATAAGAGGGAACCTGGAGGACGCGCTCGTGTCCGGGCTGCTCGACCTTTTCATCGGTGAGCGTCACGAGGCGCGACGCGCGTTGCGGGGGCTCCTGGGGGCGGCGTCGCGCCGGCGGCTCGGCCCGCGCGGCGATTCCGCCATAGGTCTCCTGGGCCAGACGCAGGGTTTCCTGGGGCTCCACGTCGCCGGCGACGATGAGGACGGCGTTCTCGGGCGTGTAGAAGCGCGTGTAATAGTCGAGCGCGTCGTCGCGTGAGAGGCCTTCGATCTCGTGCTTCCAACCGATGACCGGCGCGCCATAGGGATGACGCGCGAACAAGGTCGCCTGCACGGTTTCGCCGAGCAGCGCGCTGGGGTCGTTGTCGACGCGCATGCGCCGCTCCTCGAGCACGACCTCGCGCTCCGGATTGACGACTTCGTCCGTCAGCACGAGATTTCGCATGCGGTCGGCCTCGAACCGCATCATGGTCGCCAAATGCTCCTTGCCGATGCGCTGGAAATAGGCCGTGTAGTCGTAACCGGTGAAGGCGTTCTCCTGACCGCCGAGTTCGGCGACGAGATCGGAGAAGGCGCCCTGCGGATGCGCTTTGGTGCCCTTGAACATCAGATGCTCGAGAAAATGCGCGATGCCCGACTTGCCCAGCGGGTCGTCGGCCGCGCCGTTCTTGTACCAAATCATGTGGGTCACGACGGGCGTGCGGTTGTCGGGAATGACGACGACTTCCAAACCGTTTGCGAGCTTGAAATGGCCGACGGTCACGGCGCCTTTCGCCGGCGCGGCGGCGCCCGGCGTCAGCTCCACGGATATTTCCGACATCGCGCCCTTTCTCCGGCCCATGGGCCGAACGACCAAGTGGAATAGCGAAAGCTCAATATAGGCCACTTCATCGCGCTTGTCAGGGGCGCTCCTGACGGCAAGGGCGCAACGTCCTGCGCCGGACCTTCTTTGTTTCTGAGGGGCGGCGGACCGGCGCAACTCAACTGCGGCTCTCAACGTCAAAGGCCCCGTCGCCAGAGGCGATCGGGGCCATGATGCTTCGTCCTTAACGAAGCTGCGGGGGATTTCCCTGAGTTTCCCTCATCGTCACGTCGCACGGCCGTTGCGCACGCTTCGCTGAGGCGGATGTTCAGTTCAACGTTCAGAGAGCCCTTCGATTGCGCCTGCGCACGGCGTTCGAAGGCGTGGCGACCCTGCGCTCGACGCGAGGGTCACTGTTGACCCGGTGGCGTCATGCTCCTCTCGCCCGCAGCGACCTTTCGGCGGCTGCAAATTATACTGGCCTTAGGCTCCGCGGCCCAAGTCGAGGTCCCGCCCGACCGGCCCTCATCAAGAAGCTTTTGCGCCTCTCGACTGCGATGAAAAAATAGTCCTCCAAGAATCGATTCGGGTCAAGCGCCAATTTGTCCCAGCCTAGCGGCTCACGACGCATATGATAAAAAAAGCTGCAAAATAGCGCGCATCGGCCGCCCGGCGCATCGGTTCCGTCGTAGCAGGAAAGGCTTTGTCGACGAGAGGGCCATATTCGAACGCCGACGCGAAGGCGAATCACGGCAAGATCGCCAGCGGATTGCCCAACAGGGGCAAGTTCCGCGGGGTCTTCTCGGGTGGAGGCGTGGCGACGAGGTCCGAGGACGCGCCGCTCACATAAGCGGCGAAGGATCCGGTCAAATAGTCCACGTCCGGAACGCAGCCGAGGATGTTGGCGCAGCGGATTTCCAGCGCGAGCGCGCCCGACCCGTCCGGGCCCACGAGCCGCTCCACTCGCATCGCCATCCCGGGACTCTTGCCGGTCGGGCCGAAAGTTTGGATGAGCGTATCCGTGTGCGTCTCGATCGGATAAAAAGCGTTTTGCGCCACCCATGCCGCCGCGCGCCGCCATTTCTTGTCACAGTCGCGTCCCAACCCGCATCTGACCGGAAAGGACTCGGCCGCATTCGGCTCGACCCCGGCGCAAGCCGAAAGCGCAAGAGCGCCCGCGGCGACGGCCCGTCGCAGGAAGTCGCGCTTGCCCTTGAGGTGGCGCACGGGAAATCTCCGATTGCTCTTCGGTTGATCAAGCAGACGGACGGGGGTTTTCAGTTCGGCGCCGGAACATTCCGTGGGCTGTAGCTTTGATCGACCCCCATTTTCTCCGTTACGGCGCTTGTATCCTCGTGCGCCGCAATCGGGCGAACATAATCGCCGAGCCAATCGACATGCCGCGCGAGCGGCTGGTCGGCCTTTGGGTAGACCGGCTTGAGGCCGAAGGTCCCCGGCGCTTTGACCAGCAGAGCGGTCGCCAGGCGGTACCCCAAGCTTTGACTATTCGCGATCGGCTCGGCCGGGTCCGGCGCGAAGGGTCTGTCGGGAGCAAACTGAACGTCCGCCAAATTCCTCAGCTTCAATCCGTTCTCTTCGGCGCGCGCGGCCATCCATTGCAGGGCGTGATCCGACAGCCCGTGCTGCTCGTAACCGCCGCCGACGTTCGAGTGCACCCCGGGGAAC
Organism: Methylocystis sp.; assembly: GCA_035319645.1. Lineage (GTDB taxonomy): Bacteria > Pseudomonadota > Alphaproteobacteria > Rhizobiales > Beijerinckiaceae > Methylocystis. Next base: position 28,494 of record DATHCI010000089.1, read on the forward strand.
CATCGCTGATCGTAAAGCAGAAAGCCGTGCTGCGCGCTGTTCCGCCGATTGCGGGCAAGATGATATTCGGTAAGCGCGACGGGCGTGGGCCTGAAAGGCCAGCGTCGTTCGTCCGCGGCCATCGCGTGATAGGCGGCGTCGACGCTCTCGCTCAGCGTGACGTCGTGAAAGCCCGTCTTGAACAGAGCGTCGAGCACGCGGCCGAGAATTTCCCCATAGGGCGCCCCCAGCGCGCCGACTGTATCCCAAACGCCAAGAAATCGAATTTTGGTCGGGTACGGATGACAATATTGCTGTCGAAATTTCTCTGCCTCTTCTCCCTTTGGCCGCCAGGGATCGCTCTTGTCCTTGTAATGCTTGTAAGCGACCGAGACGAGCGGCAGATTGTATCGAAATAGAACACCGAGATTATGAATGAGGCCGGCAATGCTGCGCGCCGTGTAGGCGCCCCGACTGAAGCCGAAAAGATAGATGTCGTCCCCTTCTTGAAAGTTGCTCACGATGAAGGAATAAGCGTCTTTTATGTTTTCCGAGATCCCGAATCCAAAGGCGCCGCCGATGAGCTTTTCATCCTCTCTGCGGGTTCCGACGCCGGCGATGTAGTGGGTGAGTTGCGGATTGCCATTCGCGTCCGAAAAATCCGTCGCTTGCAGCATGCGCACGACATTCGTGCCGCGTTTGGTGGGTTCGTTCCACGTGCCGTCGCAAAAGATTACGAGTTTCTTGGGCATGGCGCCCTCCTTACAAACGCCGGGCAACCGCCTGCCGCGCGAATTTCGGCAATCCGCGGGTCAACCCCTTTGGCTCGACAGCCCTCCACGGGCGCAGCGGCTTCCAAACTGGGCCGGTCGCGGCGCAGCCAGAGCCTCTTCGCGAAAACTCAACACCAGTCTGGAGCGTAAGCTTAACTCCATATACTCCCTGAGCAAAGACGACCCTATCTCATCCGCATCTGCTGCGCCAGGGCGCCGATCCGAACGGGGCGCCAGCAAGCGTCGCTCGCTTTTTTCGCGGCCTTCGCCCACCGAGCGCGGATATTTTTCTCCCTTTGCAAAAATCAGCTATGAGCTTGGCGATTGCAACGGGCCCTGCGCCCTGCGCCGTCGATCGTCGAAACATAGGCTGGGTGCTCCGACATGAAAAAGATGAGCAGCGTCGCTGGGACGGTTCTAATGGCTCTTTGCCTTGCCGCTTCGAACGCCACCGCAAAAACCCGGATCCACGGCAAAACGTCGCCGATCTTGAAAGCCGTCAACGAGGCCTGCAAGGACCGGTGGTGCGAGCGCGGCAATGTTGACGATATCAAGTTCGACAGGCTCTGGTGCGACCACACGAGCTGCCTGTTGAGCTACGTCGTTCATACGACAGGTTCGCCGCATGCGTCCCGAAAGGTCTGCCGCCTTTCCAACATCAGGCATGTGCAGGACGCGATGCAGACCAAGCAGGGGACGACCGCGCTGTCCGAGGCCCTGCTCGCAGACATTGACGCTTGCTTCCCCTGAGTATTGTCGCGGCCCTTCGAAGGCTCGAGCTCGGCTTTCGACGCGATCCGGCTAGCGGCCCGGATCGACCTGTCGAAACAGACTTGCAACGCTTGGGGCCGACAGGCGTTATAAGGGAGAACGAGGCTTTCGACGGAGGCGACGCCCATGAGGCGGCTGAAGCTGGTCTTGCTGGCTCCTGTGCTTTTTTCAGCGCTCGCCGGCGCGGCGTCGTCGGGCGCTTCGGCGGCAGGAAGGAAGCCGCAGTTCGTCATAGACGCGGAGCGGAACTACGCGCAGGCGCGGCAGGAGCGCGTCGTGGCGCAGGAGCGGGTCGCGCGATTGGGGCGCGAGGAGACGCGCGAGGGTCGCGCGGCCTTGGCGTCGGCCGGGCAGTGGATCGAGCCCTCCGGCCTTTGGCGGGAGCAGCTCGCCGCCGAGCAAAACCTCGCCTTCGCGCAGTCTCACGAGAGATACGCCTTTGACGAGCTCAACCGCGCGCGGGACGCGGCGCGGCGCATGCGCGTCGGCGGCGCGCCGCAGCCGGAGCCTTTGTCCTCTCCCTTCTGGTGGTTGTGGTAGAAGGAATTGCTGCGCAATGATGTTCGCGTCCGAGCGTCTCTGGAAAAAAGGCGACGACATGTCGAGCGTTAAGACGGCGACGCTCGCCGCCGTTTCGCTGCTGTTGGCGAGCAGCGCGGTCGCGGGTCCAAACCACGGGCCGACGAAGGTCAAGCGGGCTCACGCGGCTTCCGCTGCGTCTCAGCCCGCGAACAATGGCTATTCCGCGCCCTATGTGACGGGCGCGGACGGACGCAAATATCCGGTCATGGAGCTGCCGGCGAGCGCCACGGTCGTCACGCCGCAGATGATCGAGGATCAGCAGGCGACGACCTTGGGGCAGGCGCTTCGCAACGTCTCCGGCGTCTATGTCCGTCACTGACGCGGAGCGAGGCGCGGTGAGGAGCGCGCGCGGCGACGCGCCGACGCCGGAGCCCGAAATTGTCGCGATCGAAGAGATTCTGCGCGCGTGGTTTCCGCCGTCTTACTTCGTCAAAGCGGCCCGCCTAGCCGATCATCCCCTTCTGCCCGAGGAGTGGCCCTTCGTCGCCCGCGCCGTCGCGCGCCGCCGTCAGGAGTTCGCGACCGGGCGATGGTTGAGCCGGGAGGGCTTGCGCAGCTTCGCGCTGCCCGACGCGCCGATCGGCGTCGGTCGCCTTCACGAGCCGCTGTGGCCCGCAGGCGTCAGCGGCGCCATCAGCCACGACGCCGACGTTTGCGTCGTCGTTCTGGCGCGATGGACGCCTCCGGAGGCCGCGAGCTTTGGCGTCGACCTCGCATCCCTCGTTCGCCGCCAGGAGCCGGTCGCGGAACTCGCGCCAATCTTTCTCGCCAACTGCGCCGAGCTCGACGCGATGTCCGCATTCGGCCTCGACGTCGATCCGGCCCTGCTTCTGTTCAGCCTCAAGGAGTCGATCGTCAAGGCCATTTCCGCGCGCGTCGGAGAATTCCTCGATCTCAAAGCGCTCGAGATCTGCGGGATCGGTCGCGCGTCGCACAACGGACACATCTTCAGGATGGAGATGCGCGCGTCGGCGACGGAGCGCTTTCTGCTGACGGCCGTTAGAGAATTGTGAAGCGCCCAAGGTTATGGTGAATGGGCGCTCCGCTCGCGAGACGCGGTCCTTCAAGCCGTGTTCGCCCTAGCGTTGCCAAGCTCGCGAAAGAATGTTAAGGGCTTGACCGTGGTGAGTCCCGTGGAGTCGTTGCGTCGCATGAAGTTCCGGCGGCTTTTCGTCTTCGCGTCGGTTGGCGCCATCTGCGTGGCGTCGCTGGCGGCGTGCAGCACTTTCGACTATGCCGCGACGAAGCCCGTGGACCAAGTCGATCTGCGCGCGCTGAAGCTTCAGGCGGGCGACAAGGTCAAGATCACTGTCTTTGGCGAGGACAAGCTCTCGGGGGATTACGAGATCGACCCCACGGGCAGCGTCTCTCTGCCGCTCGCGGGCACCGTCCAAGCCGCGGGACTGACGAAGCCAGAGCTCGAGCGCGCGCTCATGGCGAGGTTCAGCAAGGGCAATTACATCAAAGACCCGATGGTCACAGTCGAGATCGCCGCCTACCGGCCTTTCTACGTGCTCGGCGAGGTGGAGCGACCTGGGGAATATGCTTTTCGTAGTGGGCTCAACGTCATGAGCGCCATCGCCATTGCGGGCGGCAGCACCTATCGCGCCACTCGGTCGAGGATCGAAATCCAACGCGCGGGCGAAATCGCATTCACGGAATATCCGCTTTCGCCCGATGTGTTCGTCTATCCGGGAGATCTCGTGCGCGTGCCCGAACGCTACTTCTGATCTCTCTTGCGGTTCCCTGACGCCACAGGTCGGCGATCCGCTTTGCGAGCCGACGACATTTCGCCAGGGTTGTAAGGGATTGGTTTTTCGCCAGACCATCGGCCAGGAAACGCCCGATGAGTTTTTTTGACGCGTGATCGCCGACGCTGCGTCGGCAGTGGCAGTCGGGAGTTCGAGTTCGTGCGTCGGCCTTGGAAGAAGAGAGCGCCTGTTCGATCGGTCATGCTCGCCTCGGCCCTTCTCACGGGGACGATGCGCGGCGCGACGGCTCAGGTCGACGCGCCGCAGCCCGCAGGCGACATTGACGAACTCATCAGCCAGTTCTCGCCGCCGTCGATGTCGCGGCGCAGCCTGCGCGAGGGCCCCGTTCGCGACTATCAGGGATTGCCGCTTTTCGGAGCCATGCTCTATCCCAGCCTGTACGTGGGCGGCCTCTATGACGACAATGTTCTCCAGGCTCCATACAATCGCATCGCACAGCTAGGCGTCAAGCTGCGCCCCGATCTCAAAGCGGACTATGACACGGGCGCACATCGCACCATCCTGTTCAGCGACGGCGACTTCAACATCTTTCCGGGCGACTCCTACGCCAATCTGGTGAACTCCCGCTTCGGGTTCGGACACCTCTGGGAGGCCGACCGAGATCTCGTCTTCAAGTTCGGCGGGGATTACGGCTTGGGCAACGCCGTCTTCGCGAACGGGCTCGTCACCACGCCGACCGGCGCCCTCGCGAACATTATCGCGCCGCAGCGCTATTCGATTTTCGGCGGCTACGGCTCCGCGCTCAAGACTTTCGACAAATACTTCCTCAATCTCTCGGGGCGAGCCTACAAGACCGAATATGGCGACCTGTCGACAACGTCCGGGTCGCTTGCCCAGGGCTACCGCGACAATCTCGCAACCGACGGCTCCCTGCGCGCGGGATACGCCTTCTCGCGCAGCCTCTATTCTTTTGTCGAGGCGTCCGGAAATGCTCGCACCTTCGACTCGGGCCTCTTCGCCACGACGGGTTTGCAAGCCGCGAGCCTCGGCGTTCCGGGCGCCGTCGGCGTCAATTACATCAATTACGATTCGCGAGGCTTTCGCGTCATCGCCGGCGTCGGCTCCGACCGCATCAGCCTGTTCAAGGGCGAGGTTTATGGCGGATTTCAGCGCCAGTTCTATGATTACTCCCCCTTCGGCTCGCCATCGAGCGCGGTCTATGGCGGCAAGATCAGCTGGTTTCCGACGCGAGACTGGACCTTGAGCCTCAAGCTCGACGAGATCTACCAGGACCTCGCGCTGGGGACCAGCCAGAACGCCTTCGGCAGCCCGGCCTTCGAGACGAGCCTGACGGCGAACATACGCTACGACCTGTCGAGGTCGGCGTCTTTGACGCTCACGGGCGGTTGGCTGGACGAAAGATACATATTCGAGAGCCGACACGACACGCGCTTCACGGCGGGCGCAGTCGCGACCTACGAGTTGACGCGAAACCTCCAGGCGGAGTTCGACTACAATCTGCTGCTCGTTGAATCGAGCGCGCCGGGCGGAAGCCTGACGCGAAATCAATTCAGCTTGGGCGTCGTCTACAAATATTGACGCGCCCAGGCCGCGAGCGCCCGCATCGGAGACGTCAGGTCGCGAGAAACCTGCGCGCGGCGCCTTCCAGCACGACGCAAGACAAAGACCCGGTCGCGTAGGCGCCCGTGTCGACATTTATGCGGTAAAGCATGGACTGAGGCGCGTCGACCGGCGTGTGTCCATGCACGATCACCTTCTCGAACGCGCCTTTGTGGGCGTTGAACCTGCCCCTCGTCCAGAGCAGGTCCTCTTCTCTTTGCTGCGCCAGCGGCACGTCGGGCCGCACGCCAGCGTGACAGAAGAAATAATCGTCCGCCTCGAAGGAGAGCCTGGTGTTTGCGAGAAACTCCAAATGCCGCTCGGGGAGCAGGCAAAGCAGCTCGTCTCGAGCCTTGTCGAAGTTTCGCCCGCGCATCGCCTCTTTCACGTCGACGCCATAGGACGCCAGAGTCTCGAGGCCGCCATATTGGCGCCAGCTGTCGAGCACGCCGGGATCCTCGAGGAATTTGAGGAAAATCGCCTCGTGGTTGCCGCGCAGCGCGACGGTCTGCCCGGGGAAGGACTCGGCGGACAGAAACTCGACCACGCCCGCCGAATCTGGGCCGCGATCGATGTAGTCGCCGAGCAGGACGATGGTCGCGGCGTCGCATGGCGCGCCCATGAGATCCTGCAGGATCTTGACGGAGAGCGACTGCAGAAGGTCCAGCCGTCCGTGAATGTCGCCGATGGCGTAGATTCTGAGGCCGGGCCTCAGCGCCGGCTGAAACGGGGCTGCGGCCGCGACCTGCCCCGGCCGCAAGCGGGCGAAAAACATGAAGCGACCTCCGTCGGGTTGGCCCGTTCCCCATTTCCTGAAGAGGCTTTAATTTTTTAATTAGCCGCAGAATTCGTCCAAAGCTAGCGAAAAATCCTGGCGATTCGCGTCTGGCGTGTCATACGCGCGTCGCTTCCCCGGCCGAGGCGGGCTTCGGGCGGCGCCGTTAGGCGCTGGCGCTCACGGGCGCCAGGCGGCGCTCTCCGCCCGTGGCGCCTCGACGCGCCGCGCGGCGTCGATGCGCTCCAGGAGCGCGCGCAGAGCTTCAGGCACGCCTGCGCCGGAGGCGGCGGAGATCAGCAGCGGGGCCCTCTTCTCCGCGCCTGGCGGCCCCGCGCCAGCCATCGCCCGCTTCAACCGCTCGCGCTGCTTCTTGATCTGCTCCGGCGTCGCGGCGTCGACCTTCGACAGCGCGACCACTTCCGCCTTTTCGTCGAGCCCCGCGCCATAGGCCTCGAGCTCGCGTCGCACCGTCTTGTAGTCTTTGCCGGCATGCTCGCCGGTCGCGTCGACGAGATGCAGCAGCACTCGGCAGCGCTCGATGTGGCCCAAAAAGCGGTCGCCGAGCCCGTGGCCCTCATGCGCGCCTTCGATCAGGCCCGGAATGTCGGCGAGAACGAATTCCCGCTCGTCCTGGCGCACGACGCCGAGGCCCGGATGCAGGGTGGTGAAGGGATAGTCGGCGATCTTCGGCTTCGCCGCCGAGACGCGCGCAAGAAACGTGGATTTGCCAGCGTTGGGCAGCCCGACGAGCCCCGCGTCGGCGATCAACTTCAGGCGCAGGATGATCGTGCGCTCTTCGCCGGGCTGACCGGGATTGGCGCGGCGCGGCGCACGGTTGGTGGATGTCGTGAAATGCGCGTTTCCAAACCCCCCGTTGCCGCCCTTGCAGATCACCGCGCGCTGGCCGACCTCGGTCAGATCGGCGATCAGGGTCTCGCCATCTTCCTCGAAGATCTGCGTTCCGACCGGAACCTTGAGCACGGCGTCGGCTCCGCGCCCGCCAGCGCGGTTCTTGCCCATGCCGTGAACGCCGGTCTTGGCCTTGAAATGCTGCTGGTAGCGGTAGTCGATGAGCGTGTTGAGGCCGTCGACGCAGAGCGCCACGACATCGCCGCCGCGTCCGCCGTCGCCGCCGTCAGGCCCGCCGAACTCGATGAATTTCTCGCGCCGGAACGACACGCAGCCCGCGCCCCCGTCGCCGGAGCGCACATAGACCTTGGCCTGGTCGAGAAACTTCATGCCTTACGCCGAGGTCAATCGCGCTCGCCGCTCTCCGAAGCGGCTGTGCGCGGCGCCGCGCTTGAGGACAGTGGTCTCGAGCTCGACGTCCTGACCGCGCACCGGCCAATGCTCGATGCTGCGGCCGCTGCGAACGAAGCCGACTTTCTCCTGCACGCGCAGCGACGCGGGGTTTGAGGGCATCGCGCTCGAGACGATCTCCTGCAACGACGTGACGGTGAAGACGAGATCGACGAAGGCTATGGCCGCTTCCGTCATGAGGCCCTGCCCCCAGTGTTCCCGCGCGAGCGCGAAGCCCAGGACGCCCGATCCCCGTGACCGCGAGCCGACGCAAGAGATCATGCCGATGACCTGGTTGGGCCTCTGCTTCGGCGTGAGCGCGAGGAACAGGCTCTCCCCCGAGGCATTGGCCTCGCGCGCGCGGAGCACGAAGCCTTCCGCATCGTCCTTGCCAAAGGGATGTGGAATGGCCGCCGTCTTGAGCGCCACCTCGGGATCGCCGGCATAGGCGACGATCCATTCTGCGTCGGAGGCGCGCGGCCAGCGCAGCCACAACCGCCGAGTCTCCAGCCTGAAGATGTCGTCGCGCGTGAGATCCGGAAACATGAGTCGAGACTCCAGGAAACGACCAGATCGGAAGGGGAGCTACGCTACGCTGCCCGGCGATCGCTGCGGACGTTTCGCTGTTGGAGCCCTTGAGGGTTTCCAGAGAGAGCGAGACCCTTCCGCCTTCAATCGCCGGCGGAGGGGCTTGTTCGAACCTCCGCCTATTCGGCCGCTTGGGCCGCCGGAACGACCGATACGCTCGACCGGCCGCGGGATGATTTGAACGCCACCGTGCCGCTACAAAGCGCGAACAGCGTGTGGTCCTTGCCGACGCCGACATTGCGGCCCGCATGCCACTTCGTGCCGCGCTGGCGTACGATGATGTTGCCGCCGAGGACCGCTTCGCCGCCGAACTTCTTCACGCCGAGGCGGCGACCGTCCGAGTCGCGCCCGTTGCGCGAGGAACCGCCTGCCTTCTTGTGGGCCATGGCTCAATCTCCGAAACCTTTGGCGGCCGCGCCGCCTTGAATGGGGTCGCGCGTCAATTCGCGCATGTGACGCTTCTATCACAGGCGTCGTCGGCGTTCCAGCCTGAGCGACGCTTGCGCTTCAGCCCTCTATCGCGGTGATCTCGACGCGGGTGAGATCCTGGCGATGGCCGCGCTTGCGCTTGGAGTTCTGGCGTCGACGCTTCTTGAAGGCGATGCTCTTGGGGCTGCGCGTCTGCTCGGCGATCTTGCCGACGACCTTGGCCCCCTCGACATTCGGCGCGCCGACCGTGAGCGCTCCGTCCTTGGAGAGGAGCAGCACGTCCTCGAACGCGACCTCGTCGCCGGCTTCGCCCGCGAGCGCCATGACGGTGATCGTGTCTCCGGCGGCGACGCTATATTGCTTGCCGCCGGTTCTGATGACTGCGAACATTGTCATTTCCTGATGTTCGGCCCGGCTCTGACGGCTTTGCGCCGGCCGGCTTCTTGGCAGTTGATTAGGCTCCGAACGCCTGGCGCGCGTCGAGGCGCGCAAAACGAAAAGCGCGGCGAAGCCGCCGCGCTGGAGCAAGGCCTTTCCTAGGCCAGCCGATCGTTGCTGTCAATCCCGCGATGGGGCATCCCGCGATGGGGCGTCGGAAAACTCGTCCCGGACTTTCGGCGTCGCCATCGCGTGGAGTGGCCTTTAGAAGAATGCGCCGAGAATGCCGCCCGCGAGCGCAAAGACGACGGTCGATGCGATCGCCGCAGGGAAACCCAGCGCCCAGCCGCCGAGGATCGCCCCGGCCACGGCGCCTGCGCCGGCGAAAATCAGCACTTTCGAGGAGATTTCGCCTTCGCCGATATTCGTGCTCATCCTGCTCTCCTTTATGTTTCCCTCGCCTTCCGCTCTTTACGGGCAAAGACCAGGCGGAATGGCGCGATTTTACGCCGCGACTGCCTGTCGCGGCGCGCGACGATGGATCGCAAGCAGGAGAATCGCGCCAAATGCGGCAAAGCGCCATGCGCCAAACTGTCGCAATACTTGACTTCATGCAGTAAGATGTGAGATTATACTTGTAAGTATTAAAAACTGAGCTTCCCGCCGCCAAAGAAGCCGACCGGCGCGCTGGTCGAAACCAGGCGCGGATTGAAGAGCGGCAGGTTGGGAACGGCCGTTGCATCGTAGAATATCCCGAAGCTCTGCGCGCGCGTTCGTGGCGTTGTTGATCAAGCCATCGACTTCGTCATTCGTCGTCATCTGACAGGAGCTGAGCAGGTTGAGCGTCGCGTAGGACGGCAGGGCTCCGTAAGCCTTGATCTCGTCGCCGCGCACCCAGTTTGCGTCCACGAACTCCAAATCCGCGCCAACTTTCCATTCGCTCGTCAGCGCATAGTCGAAGCCCGCCTTCAGTCGATGCTCGGGAACGGAGTCATGTGCGCGCAGGGCGTGACGAGGATCGAGCTCGATCCCATCGCGATGGCGAGCGGATTACAGGGAGACCCGAGATGGATGAGGGACCGGAAGGTCGCGTCCGTCGGCGTGTCGTTGATGTACGCGGAGAGCCTTTGGTCCTTGTAGCGAAACTGCGTCTCGATCCCCTGGCGTTGCTTGGTCCCCGCATTGGCGCCGTTCCGACATCGATCGTCGGCAGCGCCTATTGGGCAAAGGCCGGCGCCGTAACGCAGCCTGCGAGCGCGCAGAACGGAACTGAGGATCTTTTTTGTCGTGACGGCGGCTGCATTCCGGCGTTGCGCGTTTCGGCCTCGTTGTGGAGCGCAGTGGAGGCTGGGCGCGCTGGCCAGCTTCGAACGGCGAAATCGCGTTCCATCATTCGGGATTTTTTTTCAAAATCCCGTAATGTGTCCGCAGCAGTAGTTCTGAAAACTGAGCCCCGCGGCGCTGTTCGCCTTGGGCCGGGCGACAGCATCGCGCCGTCCGGGTCGCTTGAGCTCGACTAACAAACCGCAGACGGCCGTTTACTGGGGCCGTTTCGGCGCCGCGCAGGACGCATCGAAGCAGGTCCGACAACAGGATGGCCGGAACGGTCGAAGAATTCAAACCTAGCCGGCGCGCCCTGTGGAATGCGCGCCTGGCTCAAGCGGCGGAGGCCGTCACCCGGTTTCGGCCTTCGTTCTTCGAGTGATAAAGCGCCTTGTCGGCGCGGCGCAGCAGCGCGTCCGGATTGGCGTCGCCGCCGCGCTCGGCCAATCCGATCGAGGTCGTGACGGGAATCGTCGTCCCGGCGGCGTCGATCTTGAACGGCTCGCTTTGCACCGCGGAGCGGATGCGCTCGGCGATGCGGCAGGCCGCCGGCAGCGGCGTATCCTGCATGACGATGACGAATTCCTCGCCGCCCAGGCGGCAGACGAGATCGGCGTTGCGCACAACGCGGCGCATGCGCCGCGCCAGGGCCTTGAGCACCTCGTCGCCGGCGTCATGGCCATAGGTGTCGTTGACCGCCTTGAAGTGATCGACGTCGATGATCATCAGCGACAGCGGCCGCCCGAAGTGCGCGGCGTGATCGAGCGCCGCAGCCAGATGCGTGTCAAGAAAGCGCCTGTTGTTGAGGCCCGTCAGCGTGTCGACGACCGCGAACTCGAAAGCGGCCTGCACATTGCTGCGCAACTTGTCGACATAGCGCTTGCGCTTGATCTGCGTGCGCACGCGAGCGATGAGCTCGTTGCGGTCGATCGGCCTCAGAACGAAGTCGTTGACCCCGAGATCGAGCCCACGCAGGACTCGCGGACGCTCTTCCGAATTGGCCAGGAGCAAAATTGGCAGCGCGCGCGTCCGCTCGAGTGAGCGCAGCTGGCTGCATAGGCGCAGCGCGTCGAAGCCGTTGAGGCTGAGGGCGACGATGACAAGATCGAACTCCTCTTCCGCGGCGCGAAACAGGGCGCTTTGCGGGTCGGCCTCAACCGCGACCTCCTGCTCGCCGCGCAGGGCGCTCACGATGCGCTCGGACGAGCTGGCGCGGTCATCGACGAGCAGGACTCGCCCGTTCGCGCCCATTTGCGAGCTCGTGAGCTCCGAGACCGCCCTGAGCCCCAAATTCGCCGAGGTCATGGCCCGGGCGCGCAACTCGTCGAGGGTCATCTTGAGGCGCGTCAGCGAACGCACGCGGGCGAGCAGCGCGATCTCGTCGACGGGCTTCGTCAGAAAGTCGTCGGCGCCCGCTGTCAGGCCACGCACGCGGTCGGAGGGCTGGTCGAGCGCGGTCACCATTACGACAGGCAGATGCGCGGTCGTGGAGTCCGCCTTGAGGCGCTGACAGACCTCGAAGCCGTCCATGCCCGGCATCATCACGTCGAGGAGCACGATGTCGCAGCGCCCGGCCCGGCAGATTTCGATCGCGTCGGGGCCGTTCGTCGCCGAGATGACGTCGAAATACTCGGCCGTCAGCCGTGCCTCCAGCACCTTGATGTTGGGAAGCAGATCATCGACGATGAGCACGCGCGCCGTCATGTTGTTCTTGACCCCTCACTCGCCCCCGAGAAAAGCGTTCACCGTCTCAAGGAACTTGCCGATGGAGATGGGCTTCGACAGATAGGCCTCGCAGCCGCCCTGACGGATCTTCTCCTCGTCGCCCTTCATAGCGAAGGCCGTGATCGCGATGACCGGAATCGACCGCAGCTCCTCGTCGTCCTTGAGCCAGCGCGTCACCTCGAGGCCGGAGACCTCCGGCAGCTGAATGTCCATCAGGATGAGGTCGGGCCGGTGCTGACGCGCCAGCGCGACCGCTTCGACGCCGCTCTTGGTGCGCAGCGTGCGACGTCCGTTCTTCTCCAACAAATCGTTGAAGAGCTTCATATTCAGCTCGTTGTCTTCAACGATGAGAACGGTCTTGGCCATGGCGGAACCTCTCCGATCATGAGAACGACTCTCCGGACGCCTTGGCGGGACGCGGTCGCATGACGACATTAAGGTGGGTAGCAGCCGAAGATTGACGAATTGAGAACGGGCGGCGTGACGGCCTGCACCGATAACACCCCTTGAATCAGAGCGTTAGATGAAATTTCGGTTGCCGTTGCGCGAGAGTTTCCCAACATGACCCCGCCTCTCCGACGCCCCTCCTCGCCCCCGAAGGTTAGCGCAATATTAAGCGGCGCGCTGGGCGGATTTTTGGACGAGGGCCGTCGCCGCTTTCGGCCCGCGCCCAATTCTTGCCAGATCCGGTCGATTGACTCATGTTCTAAACGCGACGCCATTTCATCCTCAGGACAGGATGCAGACGCCATGTTCCTCGCTCCGGAAACGCATCGTCTTCGCGATGGCGGCGTCGTCACGCTCCGCAGCGGCGCGGAACAGGACGCCGCCAAGCTGCTCGCAGCGATCCGGGGTTATCTGCGTCAGAACGACGGCCTCGTCTGGGAGCCCGACGAGCAGCAGCAAACCGAGAGTGAATTGCGCGTCTGGATCGTCGGGATGTTGAAGAACGACCGCGAACTGCTTCTGCTTGCCGAGCTCGACGGGGAGATCGTCGGCAACATCGATTTCCATATCGGTTCGCGGCGCCGTCTGCGGCACAGCGGCGAATTCGGCCTGGCCGTAGCCGCTGCGCATCGTCGGCGCGGGATCGGCCGTCTGTTGCTTGGACGGATGATCGCATGGGCGCGAAGCGTCCCGCAGATCGAGCGCATTGGTCTGCGCGCCATCGCCACCAATGCGTCGGCCATCGCGCTATATGAGGAATTCGGCTTCGTGAGAGAAGGCCTGCGGGGCCGCCAGATCAAATATGCGGACGGATCCTATGCGGACGATTTGCTCATGGGACTTCTGATTGAGCGCCATTGAGTCGTTCAATCGAGAATACGGGGAGGCGACGTCTCGCGCTCCGGTAAACCCTTTTGCAGCGTACTTGCTCTGGCCCCCTATCGCGGCGGCGCCGACGTTTCGGCAGCGCTCAATTCGCCCGCGAAGCCTACATCGTAAGGGAGTTTTCCCCGGCTTTGTCTTCCTTCTTGCCCAAGATTTTCTCCGCGATGGCGCGCGGCGACCCATGGCGTCGACGCTGATCACCGCGCCTTCGATCTCTATCATCTCGATGAGCGCAGGGATCGCCGTGATCTCATTGGACTTCTCGTTCGCCTTGATCTGTCCGAGCCCAGCAGCTGCCGGGCGGCGAAGGCCGAGATCATGTGGATCTGCGCCTTGGCGTCCTTCTTTATGGTAGGAGCGGCGTGAAGTCTTGCCGTCGAACGCGATGACGGCCGCCGGACAGCTGGTCGCCTCGGCGCCAGAGGCGATGACGCAGCGCTGAAAAGCTTCGGCGTCGAGCGTGGCGAAGATGTCGCGCACATGATCATGCGCCGGCGCGCCGTTGGCGAAGGGCAGAAACCGTTGCAGAAGCTTGATCTTAGACTGTCCGAAGCGGGAGATCTCCGACCCTCCAATCTTGCGAACAGCAGGGCTCGGGTATAGACTATTCGGTGTATCCAGATACACCGAGACAGGCGCACCATGCCCCTCCATATCAAGGACGAAGCCGCAACTACCGCGGTACGTGAACTCGCGCGCATCCGCGGCGTCTCGCTCACCGACGCCGTGAAGGCGGCTTGCGAGGAAGCGCTCGCGCGCGACACGCGCTCGCGATCCATTCCCGAACGTCTTGCGGACGTCCACGCTCGCGTCCGGTCCGCTCCCCCAACAGGCCTCAAGGCCAACAAGGCGTTCTTTGATGCGCAATGGGGCGAGAAGAAGTGATGCGCGGAACGCTGATGGTCGAGACCAGCGCGCTCGTCGCGATTCTCCTCGAGGAAGAGGGTTGGCGAGGCTTGGCCGAGCAGATCGCCGAGACGCGCGCGATCACGACGTGCGTCAATATGTTCGAGGCCAGCCTCGCCTTGACCCGGGAGCGCCGGCACAAGACGACCGCCGCGTACGAGATCGTCGAGGCGGCTGTGCAAAATCTCGACATTCAACCCATGGCCATCTTTCCCGCCATGATTCCGCTTGCCGCCGAGGCGCGCGAACGATTCGGAGCTGGCCGCTACGGCCTCAACATGGGGGACTGCCTCTCCTACGCCGCCGCGAAACACTTCCGTGCGCGGCTGCTTTACGCAGGCAAGGACTTCACAAGGACCGATGTGAACGATTGATCAGGGCGCAAAGCTCAAAACTTTCATGGCGCGCGCGGAGCCCCTGAAAATCAGTGGTTGCGCCGCGCGAAACTCTACCGGATTATGCGGCCGCCTCTTGCCCAACCTTGGCGGCGTTATTTTCTCTTGATAGGTTGAGGCCGCGGCCGACGGGTGGGGGGAGGCTGCGACGACGCCGTCAGTAGCGTCCGTCATCGATAGTGGACACGATCTCCGCGCCGCAGCGCGAAATTATCGCCGACCCCAACACCAAACGCCAGACGGCCTCCACCGGAGGTTTCTGCGCAAGGCGAACGCCGACGCCTCCGCTGGCGCGACCGAGGAAATCGAGCGGGTCGTCAAGCGCATCCACGCGGCTTTGCCGCAGCTTGCGCGGCGCTGGCCTGAAGCCGCGGCAAGCCCATCGGCCCATCGGAGACCACACAAGACAGCACCAAACTTCAAATCAGACCGCCGCCAGCCGCTCGAGCGACGAGGCGCGCCCTCGTCTCGAGGTTAACGCAATCGGGCAATTCATTTACAACCCGACTCGACTGGACAGAAGGGTGAGAGATGCGGGCTAATTCCGGGACGGAATCGATAAAGGCAATGTCTAAGGTGTTCGGCCCAGGCGATAGATAGGGAAGCGAAGCGCGCGAGCGCCAAAGGCCAAGGAGGACAACCGAGATGAGAAACTCAAATGCTCTGCCCATTCTGATCTTCGTGGTGCTGCTCGCCGCCGGCTTGGCTTCCGCTTACTCAAGCCTTGCGCTCGGCGACCCACACAAGAGCGCCTTGATCGCCATCGGCTCCGCCGTCGCCGCTTTCATCGTCTCCTATTCGGTCAAGGTCGCCAATCAATGGGAGCGAGTCGTGGTGCTGAGGCTCGGGCGGTTTCACGCGCTTAAGGGCCCTGGGCTGTTCTTCATCATTCCGGTCATCGACGTCATCGCCTACTGGATCGACATTCGCGTCATCACCACTGCGTTCAAGGCGGAAAAGACCCTCACCAAGGACACCGTTCCAGTCGACGTCGACGCCGTGCTGTTTTGGAAGGTCGTCGACGCGAAAAAGGCGGCGCTCGACGTGGCCGACTACGCAAGCGCCATCAATTGGGCCGCGCAGACGGCGCTGCGCGACGTCATCGGCAAGACTATGCTTTCGGACATGCTGGAGGGCCGCGAAAAGATCAGCGGCGACCTGCAAACGATCATCGATGTTCGAACCGAACCCTGGGGCATTAACGTCATTTCCGTGGAGGTGAAGGACGTGCTGATCCCGTCGGCTTTGGAGGACGCCATGTCGATGCAGGCGCAAGCCGAAAGGGAGCGCCAGGCGCGCGTCATTCTCGGCGACTCCGAGCGGCAGGTCGCCGAAAAATTTGGGGAAGCGGCGAAGACTTATGCCGATAATCCAACCGCCTTTCATCTGCGAGCGATGAACATGCTGTATGAGGGATTGAAGAAGGAGAACGCAACGATCGTCATCGTGCCGAGCACCGCCCTGCAGACGATGCAGCTGGGCGGGCTCGCGGGAATAACGGCATTGTCGGAAAAATTCGGCCAGCAACGTCCGCCTGAAGCGACGCCCGGCCCCCTGTCCGACGCGTCGTCCGGTAAATCCCCTTCGGAATAGTCGGCAATGCGGCCCTTTGGTCGCGCAGATCCATGGCGTGATCCATGGCGTGTCGATAGCTCCTGAAGATGTCCGGTTTAGGTAGCACATTAAATGTCCGTTTCTTCCTCCTGCCTTCCTGTGGGCAGAGTGGACGGGGTGGGCAAGCGCCCTCCGCGCTGATTGGCGTTGGGCGAG
>DATHCI010000090.1:0-28448 GCA_035319645.1 Methylocystis sp.
CCAGAGGCCCCCGACCAGGACATCGAGGCCCTCGCGTCCGAAGATGCGCGTCTGCGTCAGCGCCGGCCCGACCGACGCCGCGAACAGGCCCCACAGGGCTGCGAAGAGGCAGAATTGCGAGACCGTCTCGACCCCGCCAAAGAGCGGCTCCTCGCCGATGACCATAAAGCGCAGATACGAATAAGAGTTCATCAGAAGAAGGATCGAGAGCACCAGAAGCGCGGAGCAAATGGTGAAATAGGGCGAGAGCCCGAGGCCGATGACCACGAGCGTCTGGGCAATCAGATCGGTCGAATGATCGACGAAATAGCCGTGCCTCGGGGCGAGCGGCGTGTGCTGAAACAGCGCGGCGTCTCCCACCCAATTGACGAAAAGCCCGAAGAGCACGACGCCGAGCATCCAATTGGACCAGTGGCAGGCCAGGAACCCTGCTCCCATGAGCCCCGCGCCGCCAAGCTCGAGCCACGCCGGATGACCGTAGTCGACAGCGCCGGGAACCGCGCGGGCGAGCCAGTTCAGCGCTCCGCGTTCTCCTTGCACCAGCAGGCCGACATTCAGCCGAAAATCCGTCAAGCGAGCCCCCAGTTCGAGAAGCGAGCCCCAACGCTACGCCGCCGCGAAACGCTCGCCGGAACCGCCTTGACCAGACACAGACGCGCGCCTTCGCGGCGCCTAGCCTATCAGCACTATAAACCATTAACGTCGCGTTTGAACAAAAAAGGGCGCCCTTCGATAGGGTTTCCAAATCGAGACCGGTCGATGGTAGGAGGAGGCCCGCGCAGCCGCGGGCGAACGATCGGCGTCGGCGCGAAATCTCTAGACCATCCAACCGCCGCCGAGGGGAACGCCGCATGAACATCCTGCTCCTCGGCGGCTCGAACGCCGGGCTGCATTATGGCTGGGCGGCCCAATTCCAGGCGCTAGCGTCGCCGCGGCATGTGGTCGTCAACCGGTTTCTTGGCGCGGTCGGCTCGCTTTATGGACTTCTGCGGCTGCTCGACGCGCCTCGCGACGAGGCCGCGCCCGACCTGCTGATTTTCGAATATGCTCTCAACGACGCCGTGCTGATGGACGCCGGCTGGCTGCGTGTCGACCTGCTCGAGGATACGCTCGCGGAGGTCATGACCCTTTGCAACCGCCGCAACATTCCACTGCTGTTTCTCTGCCTCGAGCTGCGTCCGACGGGGCGGGCGCGCGTGAACCGCGCGGTTGCTCGGGTCAAGCGCATCTATGCGCGTCTCGCCGCGAGTCGAGGCGGTCTCCCCTGCATCACGATCGAAGATGTGCTCGGCGGCGTGCGGCGCGAGGATTTTTCAGACAAGCACCACCTCAACGAGGCCGCGTCGAAGCGGGTCGCCGAAGCGCTGCTGTCGATGATGGAGTCACGCGCCATCCCCGTGCCGAGCCCCAGCCTGGAAGCGAGCGGCGCTTTCACCTATGTGCGCGCGAGCGCCGCGCGCCCGAGCGGTCCCTATCGGCGCGCATCCGTCGAGTCGACGGTTTTCTCGGGAGAATTTCTCGAACTTGCACGGTCGGCATCGAGCCGCTGGCCGGGCGACGGCCATATCGTCGGCCTGATGCTGCGCTCGACCGAGACTTCCGGCGACTACCGGCTCGCGGCAGGCGGTCACGCCTTCCGCAAGAACGCCCAGTCGGCGATGCGGGACATCGTCCCAAACCTCATGCTGCTCCATTATACGAAGACGCGGCCAGTGGCGGATCACGACCTCGAGATCTCCATGCCCTACGACGAAGCGGAACTGAAGGCGCTTCCGGAGGACAAGAGCATGCTGGCGCGCCCCGGCGGCGCCCCTTTCCTTGAACAGACGCTCGAGATCGCCGGGGTGATGTTCTGGCGAGGAGCCGCCTGGCCGCGCCGACTGCTGTCGATCATCCTCGCCAAATATGATGCGGGATCGCTGTTCGCATTCACGAAGCCGGAGCAGCCCGTCTGAAGCAGGCCATGCGCGACCCGCGCCCAATCGTCTATGACGCCACGCATCTCGTCTCCAGGCTGCTCGGGCCGACGGCGACGGGCATCGATTTCGTCGATCGGGCCTACGCCCGTTATCTGTCGCGGGAGTCGCGCCTGGCCTGCGGCCTGCACTACGGGGCCTTTGCGCCGCACAGGCTGTCGCCCGACTTCGTGGCGCTGCTTTCGCAGACGCATGAGCGGAAATTCGCCGCCGCCGTCGATCCGCAATGGGAAGACTTGCGCGCTTGGCTTTTGGACGAGACCCGAGAGGCGGCGCCAAATCCCGCAGACGGTCCGGCGCGCTGTTCTGCGTCCGACTTGGCGCTCATGCTGCGGGCGCGGCTGCGCGACGACCGGCGGCTCCGCATTCCTGAGGGCGCGATCTATCTCAACGTCGCCCAGCACGGGTTCGAATTTCCGCGGCTCTTTTCGTGGCTCGATCGGCGTCCGGACGTGCTGCCGGTCTTCCTTGTCCATGACGTGCTGCCTCTCGACTGCCCCGAGTTCTTCCGCGCCGGTTACGAGGCGCTGTTCCGCGCCCGCTTCGACCTGGTGCTCCGGCGCGCGCGCGCCGTCATCGCCACGGCGTCCTGCACCGCGGCGCGAATCGCCGAGGAGTGCCGCCGCCAGGGGCGGCCGGCGCCGCCGATCTGCGTCGAGCCGCTCGCTTCGCCGCTCTCCGCCGACGCCGCGGGCGCGCGGCCCGACCCAGAGCTCGCGGCGGCGCGCTATTTCGTCTGCGTCGCGACAATCGAACCGCGCAAGAACCAGGCGCTGCTCCTCGACGTCTGGCGCGATCTCGCCGCCCGCGGGCCCGCGCCCCCGAAGCTCGCGCTCGTCGGCGGTCGCGGGCTCGGTTCGGGGCCAGCGCTCGACGGCGCGCGCCGCTCCAGGGCCCTCGCGCCGCTCGTTCGCGCCGTGAGCGGGCTGTCGGCGCCGGCGTTGCGATCGCTCATCGCCAATGCACGGGCGCTGCTCGCGCCGAGCTTCGCCGAGGGCTACGGAATCCCGCTTGTCGAGGCCTTGAGCCTCGGGACGCCGGTGGTCTGCTCAGACATCCCCATCTTCCGCGAAGTCACGCAGGGCGCGGCGAGGTTCCTGTCGCCGATCGACGGCGTGGGCTGGCGCGCGACGATCGAGGACTTTTCCGCGCCCCGCTCGCCGGCGCGAGCCGCCGCCCTTCGGGCGACCGACGCGTTCAGAGCTCCCGACTGGAACGCCTATTTCGCGGGGATCGAGACCTTTCTCGCCGGGTTGTGACGGGACGACCGCTTCGGAGCGCCCCGCTCCGTGGTTCAAAAGGCGCCGCACAACGCCTCTTTCCGGCGAAACGCGCCACTTGACCTTTGCGCCAAAACCTTGAAAACCGCGCCACACCAAGGCTCAATCCAAAGGCTGTGACATGGCGGCGATCGATGGTCCAAGGGTTGGCGCCAAATCGGGCGTCGCCAGGCAGCTCGTGATCTTTCTGCACGGCTACGGCGCCGACGGCAATGATCTCATCGAGATCGGCCGGCAGTGGCGCGCGCTGCTTCCCGACGCCGATTTCGTCGCGCCGCATGCGCCCGAGCGCTGCCCCATGGCGCCCGCGGGCCGGCAGTGGTTCCCCCTCACGATGCGCGATCCCGACGAGCGTTGGCGCGGCGTCGTAGCCGCCCGCCCGACGCTCGACGCCTTCATCGACGATGAATTGCGCAAGCGTGGACTGGACGAGCACGCGCTCGCGCTCGTCGGCTTCAGCCAGGGCACGATGTTGGCGCTGCACACAGGCCTGCGCCGCAGGCGCCCCGTCCGCGCCATCCTCGGCTATTCCGGGGTGCTCGTGACCGGGCCCGAGCAGGCCGGGGAGGCGCTGCCCGGGCATCTCGCGCAGCCCGGAGGACGCCCGTCCATTCTGCTCGTCCACGGCGAACGCGACTCGATGATCCCCGCCGAGGCGCTGTTTCTATCCGTCGGCGCCCTCGGCGAGCTCGGCCTCGCGGCGCAGTGGCATCTCTCGCCCGGGCTCGATCACGGCATCGATAGCGCCGGAATCGTGCACGGCGTTCTGTTCCTGGCGCAGAGCTTCGGGATTCCCGTCGATCTTTCGCGCCTCGCCGGCCGCGCGCCCTGAGCCTGTCCCCGCTCCTGTCGCTCCGACAGCCGCCTGCAGCGCGCATTCGCGAAAAAGAGCCCGGCGGGAGCCGGGCCAAGTTAGGGAGACCGCACAGGGCGGAAACGGGTCACCGGGTTGACCTCGCCACGACTGCGCTGATTCAAGAGATATCGGCTTTCGCGACGCGGGGAACAGGCGATTTTGGACAGTGAGCGTCCACCTTTCGCCAAGAGGAGGCGCGACATCCTCCCGTCAGTAGGCGCGGGCGATCAAAATCTCCTCGACCGCCGCGCGCCCGGTGAAGACGCAGGCGCCGGCGACCTTCCCCTGACTGAGGGGAATGTTCCGCAGGGTGAGCTTGGACGCTTTGAGCCGCTGCTCGACTTCGGCGAGCTCCGCGCCGGTCGGGCGCGCCCAGGGCGCGCGCACGAAGCCCTTGAAGGCGCCCGCGCCATCCTCGGCCTCCTCGCCGAAATAGTCGGCGATCGCCGCGAAACTCGCGAGGTCCGAGCGAATATTGGCGTCGCGCCGCGCCTTGGCTTCAGCGAAGAGCGCCGCCTGGATCTCGGCGAGCAGTCCCGGCGTCTTCTCCAGCAGCTCGGCGCGCGATAGAGCTGCGGAGCCGATCTTCTGGCCCTCGTACAGGCGATCGCGCCGGATCAGGGTCACGGCGTCATTCGCCATGTCGCGCGGGCCGACCTCCAGAATGATCGGCGCGCCGCGGCGCACCCAGTCCCAGCGCTTGTTCGCCGCGCGCTCGGGCTTGGCGTCGAGATGCGCGCGCAGCGGCGCCCCAAGGGCGCTGAGCCCTGAGAGCTCGCGCGCGAGCTTCTCGCAATAGGCCAGGATTTCGGCGTCCTCCGGCTTCTCGCGCAGCATCGGCACGACGATGACCTGCTGCGGCGCGATCTTGGGCGGCAGGCGCAGGCCGTCGTCGTCGCCGTGAGTCATGATGACGCCGCCGACGAGCCGCGTCGAGACGCCCCAGCTCGTCGTGTGGCAATGCTCGAGCTCGCCCGACGCCGACTGGAAGCGGATGTTCTGCGCCCGTGCGAAATTGGTTCCGAGATAGTGCGAGGTGCCGGCCTGCAGCGCCTTGCCGTCCTGCATCATCGCTTCGATCGAGTAGGTGTTGTCGGCGCCCGGGAAACGCTCGTTCTCCGGCTTCTCGCCGACGATGACGGGCATGGCGAGCGCGTCCTCGGCGATCTCGCGATAGACCTCGAGCATCTTCAGCGTCTCGGCGCGCGCCTCGGCCTCGCTCGCATGCGCCGTGTGACCCTCCTGCCAGAGGAACTCGCTGGTGCGCAGGAACATGCGCGTGCGCATCTCCCAGCGCACGACATTGGCCCATTGGTTGATGAGGATCGGCAGGTCGCGGTGCGAGGAGACCCAGCGGCGAAAGGCGTCGCCGATGATCGTCTCGGAGGTCGGACGCACGATGAGTGGCTCCTCCAGCGCCGACTCCGGATCGACGACGAGCTTGCCCTCCGCGACCTTGAGCCGGTGATGGGTGACGACCGCCATCTCCTTGGCGAAGCCTTCGACATGCGCGGCCTCTTGCGCGATGAAGCTCATCGGAATGAACAGTGGGAAATAGCAATTCTGATGCCCGGTCTCCTTGATGCGCCGATCGAGCGCGGCCTGGATCAGCTCCCAGATCCCATAGCCCCAGGGCTTGACGATCATGCAGCCGCGCACGGGGCTCGTCTCGGCGAGATCCGCCTGCTGCACGACGGCCTGGTACCATTCGGGGAAATTCTGCGCGCGCGTGACGTCGAGGGCGTGTTTCATGTGGCCTGCAAGTCTTTTGGAGCCGCGAACGGCGGCGCGACGCCTCCGTTCAGGTCAGGCTCCATAGTCAACAATCGCCAGGACCACAACTTGATTGGCGGTTCCGCGCAGCCCGTCGTATATTTCGGCGGAAATCCGGGATCGTCCGCCATGGGCCTCACGTCGCCGCACGATATTCTTTCGGCCTATTCGCAGGGCCGTATTTCGTCCTTTGAGGCGATTCACAAGCTCCATCTCGACGGCTATCGGGACCTGCTGCTCGCCATGTGTGACGCCGGGCATTCGCTGCCGCGCCCGTCGAAGGAGGAGATCGAGGAGCAGCTGCGCGAGGCCTTGCCCCTGCTTCGAGCCGCGCTGAAGCCGCTGGATGCGAAAGATGCTTGATCTCGTCATCCCCGACGCCGGACCTCTCATTACCTTCGCTCTCATCGACCGACTCGATCTTCTCGACCGCTTCAACTGCGCCGTCATGATCACGGATATGGTGTCCGAGGAGCTGCTCCGCGGCCCCGCGCACGCGCCCGACAAGGCCGTCTTTGAGCAATGGTTCGCTCGGCGCGGAAACAGACTGCAAACCGTGGACACGACATACGGCGACATGTGGGAGGCGCTTGACGAGAGCGCGCGAAGGAAAATCAAGCGCCTGCATCCAGGGGCGGGCAAGCTTTCGATTCGGGAGTTCACCGACAAGGTGGAGGGCGTGATCCCTACGACTGATCAGGTTTTGGTGCTGTTTGAAGAAGACTCGGTCAAGCGGATGCATTTCGGACCGCAGCTCCATCTTCTGCACACCTTCGCACTCTTGGCGGCGCTGGAAAATCTCGGCGTCGTGGCCTCGGCCGACGACCTCGTGGACGAGATTCGGAGACGCGGACGCAACCTTGCGCGAGACCCTTTCGAGCGGCGCGCGGCGCTTCCCGACGACTCGCAGAGCGACTGTCAACCGCATTATGATCGCGGAGTGGAGGAGACGGGAGGCTAAACCTTTCAGCCAAGCTCCGCCGGCTTTGCGCGGCCGATCCAATCTCCGCGCAGCAACCGCACTTCCTTCCGGTCGCCCGGAAGGCAGGCACAGCAGTTCCTCGTTTTCAACGAGAAGGTTCCGCGGGCCCGACCGCGCCCTCACGCCTCAGCGTGCGGATGGTCCCCGTCATCCGAATCGCGGCTCTTGCGCGCGGGCTTGAAGCCGCCGCGCACGCCCTCGAACAGCTTTCCCGCCAGCGACGTGAAAGGCGCGGCCAGGCGGGCCAAGTCCTCGGCGCGGTCGATGTATCTCTCGCCGCGGCTCAGCTCGCGGTCGAGCGCGGAGAGCGCGCGGTGCGTCTCGCCCCGCTGATCCTCGCGCCAGGCGTCGAGCACGCGCGTCCAGGCGAAAGCAAGGCCTTGCAGCTTCAGCGCCCCGACCGGCCCCTCGCTGTCGATGTCGGCCGCCTCCAGCATGAAGCGCATGGAGTTCACGGCCTCGCGATTGAGCGCGGCGGCGGACAACGGCTCCTTCTCCGCCCAGTCCCGGATCGCCAAGACGGCGTCGCGATAGGGCTCCAGCGCTTTCAAGCGCGCCGCGAGCACATGATAGAGGCGCTCGCGCGACGGCTCGTCGTCGTGCTCGGCGGAGAGATGATCCAGAACTTCACGGTCGATGCGCCGCCAGAAGCTCGCGAGCGCAGCGCCTTTCGACGGGAAGGAATCGCGGAAATCGGCGAGCGAGACATGGGCCTCGCGCGCGATGTCGGAAATCGTGATGTCGGCAAAGCTCCGCCGCGCCGCGAGACGCAAGAGGGCGTCGACGATCTCGTCGCGCTTCCCCTTCGGATTTCTCGCCGCTTGCTTGGGTTCCACTCCGGTGGCTTCGTCGGTCATCGCCGCCTCCTTGGCGCCTGTCGCGGGCCCGCATCAGGGCCGCGCCGCATGCTCGCTATGTAGCAACGAGGAGGCGCCGGGCCAAGGCCGGGCGAGAAATTCCGGCGAAGCGCGCCCACCTCAGCCGGCGAGCTCGCCGGCCCGTCGCGTCCCCGCCGCGATCGCGCGCGCCATGAGCCGCTCAAGTCCCTCCTCCTCCGCCATCAGCACGCCGAGCGCGGCGGCCGTCACGCCGCCCGGCGAGGTGACGTTTTCGCGCAGGGTCTGGGCCGGAACGTCCGGCTCGCGACGCATGAGCTCGCCCGCGCCCGCGATTGTCTCGCGCGCGAGCCGCACGGCGAGCTCCCCCGGAAGCCCGGCTCGCTCGCCGGCGGCGGCGAGACATTCGGCCAGATAGAAGACATAGGCCGGACCTGAGCCCGAGACCGCCGTCAGGGCGTCCATGAGCTCCTCGCGCTCGATCCACGCGACGACGCCGAGCGTCTCCAGCAGATCCTGCGCGAGCCGGCGCTGATCCGGGTCGACGCCCGCGCTGGCGAAGGCGCCGGTCACCCCGCGCCCGATCGCCCCCGGCGTGTTGGGCATGGCGCGCACGATCGCAGACGCTGGCAGCCGCGCTGAGAGATCGGCGACGCGCTTGCCGGCAAGAATGGAGACGAGCAGAGTTTTCGGCCCGACGAGCGGCGCGAGCGCCGGCGCCGCCCCGTCAAGCGCCTGTGGCTTGATTGCGAGCACGAGCGCATCGACGCTCTCTGAGCCGTGTTCGACGGTGCTGACGAGCGCGAAGCCGTGTTCCTCGCAGAGCGCGATGAGCCGCGGGGAAGGCTTCGGCTCGACGACGAGAGCGCGCGCGGGGCGCGCGCCGCGCGCCAAGCCGGCGAGAAGGGCGGAACCCATCTTGCCCGCGCCGACCAGCGCGACAGAGACGCCCGCGAGAGCGCTCACGCCTCGCCCGATGTCTCGAGCGTGGCGAAAGCGATCGCCTCCGTCGCGGGCTTCCCTGCCCAGAGGACGAATTGGAACGCTTGATAAAAGCGCTCGCAAGTCGCGATCGCATTGTCTAGCAGCGCGGCGCATTGCGGCCCCGTCGGACGGGCGCCGCCGGCGAGCAGCAGCCCGTGGCGATGCATGACCAGCCCCTCGTTCGGCCAGAAGTCGAAATGGCCGGCCCACAGCTGCTCGTTGATCGCCGCGATCAGCGCGGCGATGTCGGCGCGACGGCGCTGCGGCGGCTTGAAATCGAAGGCGCAGCTCACATGCAGCGTCTCCTGGTCGGCGAGCCAGGTGAAGGCCACATGATAATCGGCCCACGCGCCGCAAACGGTGATCGAGATCTCGTCCTCATTGTCGCGGTCGAACGACCAGTCATTTTCCGCCGCGAGCCGTTCGACCACGTCCACCGGGTGTTGCGCGCAATCTGTTTCGAGTTCAGCTGCGATCAGCATGAGCCAACCTTGGTTTCGAGTGTTCGCGAGACGAGCGGGAGAACGCGAATGATCTTGGATGCGCGGCCGCGATGGACGCGACGCGGAACGCTCGAGCGAGGCGACAGCGCGCAAATCGAATCAGGCTCCATCGACTATACAGGATTCGATCGAGCCCCGCTGGACTTAAACGCGATGATGCGTTGAAATCGAGAGTGCAGGATTCGCCGCGCTTGGTCCAGAGTCCATGCGCCGTATTCCACAGCGAACGCGCCGCGCGCAAATTCGCGTTGGATAAGCGCTGTGATTAATCCTTCCTTAACCTTCGTCGCGGCGTCGCATGCGCCGCTCGATCCTGGCGCCGCTATCGGCTCACGGCGCCATCAGCACACGCGATCCGATGCTGACGCGATCATAGAGATCGGCTACGTCCTCATTGAGCATGCGGATGCAGCCGTATGACGCCGCAGAGCCGATCGACGCGCGCATCCTGGCGGTCGTCCCGTGGATCGCGACCTGGTCGCGGTCGAGCGTGATCGCGCGAGCGCCCATGGGATTATGCGGCGAGCCGCCGCGAATGAAATTCGGAAGCTCCGGATGATCGACCTTGACGACGGCCGGCGCCACCCAGTCGGGATTGACATATTTGCCTCGCACGGAAGCGTAGCCGGACCATTCCTTGCCGGCTTTCGGCACGGCCACGGGATAGCTGATCGCGACGCCTTGGCGAACGACCAGGTAGAGGCGGCGCTGGCGCGCGTTGATGACGATGGTGCCGGGATCGATTGAAGGCGAGAACGCCACAATGTCTCGAGCTTGGGCGCCGTCGGGCGCCGCAAGAAACGCAGTAGCGCAGGCGCCCAAGAAAAGTTGAACGAGTCCTTTACCGGCGCCCCGCCGGAACAGCGAAGATGCGAACACCTTACTCTCCTCACGCACGGCCGTCCGGCC
This sequence comes from Methylocystis sp., assembly GCA_035319645.1. Classification (GTDB taxonomy): domain Bacteria; phylum Pseudomonadota; class Alphaproteobacteria; order Rhizobiales; family Beijerinckiaceae; genus Methylocystis. The sequence goes on from DATHCI010000090.1 coordinate 10,100, forward strand.
TCGACTCACACGTCCTAATTCTAGCTCTCGAACGCGCCGTGTCGAACGAATCCGCCAATGTGGGTTAGGCGATAACCCTAAATTTTCGTAGCCATCGCAGCGGTCGCGATGCGTGAAAGAGGCTGCCCATGCTAGAGTGACGAAGAGGCTTGCTTTGACCCGCGACAGAACCGCAGAGAACAAGATGACGGCCGCTCCAGAGATCTTCGACCGCAAGCTTGCGCGTAATCGCGCGCAAAGAGCGATCGCGCGCGGCGCTCCTGATTTTCTGATGCGGCGCGCCTCTGAAGATCTCGACGAGCGCCTCGGCGCCATCCGTCGCGACTTTCCGCGCGCGCTCGATTTGGCGACGCCGACTTCGCATTTCGCCGAGGTCCTGGCTGCGCGCTCCAAGGGACGCGTGCTGCGCGCGGCTCCCTTCGCGCGCGCCGACGCATCAGCCGTCATCGATGAAGAAGTTATCCCCTTCGCTGCGCAAAGCTTCGACCTGATCGTCTCCGGGCTGGCGCTGCAATGGGTCAATGACCTGCCCGGCCTCTTCGCGCAGGCGCGCCGGTGTCTTGCGCCCGACGGACTGTTTCTCGCGGCGATGACGGGCGGCCAGAGTCTCGCCGAGCTCCGCGCCGCGCTGACGCAAGCGGAGGCCGAGCTCTGCGGCGGCGCAAGCCCGCGCGTCTCGCCCTTTGTCGAGGTGCGCGACCTCGGCGGCCTTCTGCAGCGCGCCGGCTTCGCAATGCCCGTGACCGACCGCGACGCGCTCACGCTGCGCTATGACTCCATGTTCTCGCTCTGCGACGATCTGCGCCGCATGGGCGCCGCCAATGCGTTGGTCGCGCGCGCGCGCCGGCCCCTGCGACGCAGCGTGTTCCTGCGAGCGGCGCAGATCTATGCGGAACGATTCTCGGATCCGGACGGACGCGTGCGCGCAAGCTTCGAGATCGTCTGGCTCTCCGGCTGGGCGCCGCACGAGAGCCAGCAGAAGCCCCTGTTGCCGGGGACGGCGCAGGTGCGGCTGGCGGACGTGCTCAAGACGAGGGGGTAAGACCGCGGGCTCGAACGCTCAACGCATTGACGATCCGCTTCGCCGCCGCTTCGGCTCCGCCCTCCCTTGCGACGCATCGTCCGATCGCTTCGGCGCGCCCCGCAAAGTCCTCGTTCTCCAGCAGCGCGCGCAGCTCCTTCGTCAGGCGCTCGACCGAAAGCTTCTTCCCCGGAAGAACGCGCGCGACTCCGAGCCTTGCGAGGCGCGCCGCATTGTCGCTCTGGTCGCCGAGGAACGGCGTGACCAGCTGCGGCTTGCCCGCGCGCAGAGCCTGACCGCTCGTGCCGACGCCGCCATGATGCGCAATAATCCGCGCGCGCCCGAACAACGCCCCATGCGGCGCATAGCGCGACACGTGGATCGTCCCGGGAAGCTCGCCTCCACGCAGGCGCGCCGCATCGTCGTCGTCGGCGAGCAGGATCGCGCGCTGGTTCAGGCGCAGCGCGGCGTCCACGCAGGCGCGATGATGCGCGGCGCGATCCCTCACAACGAAGCTCCCCAAAGTGAAGACGATCGGCGCCGGCCCACGCGCGAGGAACGCCTCGAGCGCACGCGCCTCTTCCGCGGCTTGCTCTGGCCCGCGATCGAAGAAAGTGTGGCCCACGACGTCAGCGTCGCCGTCACGAAGGAGAAGCGGCGAATGCAGGCCGAGGCGATGGACGCTCGGGGCCACGCCGGCGAAGAGGGCGAAGGGCGCCCGCTCCGGCAATCCGAGCCCGCGGCGGAAACGGCGCAGCGGCGCAGCCCAGAGGCAGGCGACGCGGGCCAGGACGCCGAGCGCGGCGCGATTATAGGCGCGCGCGAACCGTCCCTGCGGGGCCGCGATGAAGGGCGCCGACTGAGGCGGGTCGTTTGGCGAATAGTGCAGCGCCGGCGAGAGATGCGTGACGAACAGCGGCAGTTCGAGCGTCTCCGCCGCGGCATGGGCGGCGAAGGCGATGGCATGCGCGACGATCGCGACGGCGCCCTCCGCCGCGGCGCACACGTCGTCGAAGGAGTCGCGCAAAAAGGGAAAGATGACCTTTTGGAACAGGAAACCATCGTCGGCGCTCATCGCCCGCGCCAGGCCGCCGAGGTCGAGACCAAGCAGCCGCGTCACGTCGTCGAGGTCGGGACGCATGGCGGCGAATTCCAGCCCCTCGCGCAGGACGATCTCGCGATGCGTCGCACTCGTCGCGACGACGACCCGAAAGCCCTCGCGCTGCAGGGCGAGGCCCAGCGCGACGAAGGGGAAGAGATCGCCGTAGGAGCCGAAGGTGACGATGAGGATTTTGGGCGGTGACGGTTGCATGGTCTTCGCGGTTAGAGGATTTTGCGACAGTCTCAAAATTGGCGCAGTCGATCGCGGTTGCGCCAGCCCGTCGACAGGGGCATAGATTGGCGGAGGAACTTCCGCCATGACTTTCAACCCTCTCGAAATCGTCGCTGCGTTCGGCAGCGTGAGCTATGGCCCTCTCTCTCCCGAGCGACTGCGCGCGCTATTGTTGGGTGAAGCCGCGCCCGAGGCTGGCGAGACGGCGCGCCTAAGGCAGGCGGGGGCGGAATCGGATCCGAACACGCTCGCCGCGCTCGCCCTCTCGCTCGGACTGACTCTCGCCGGTTTGTCGGCCCGGTTCGAGCAGCTGACTGGCGCGAGACTCGAGGAGGCCAACCCGTGGATGCGTGGCGAGCTTTATTAGAACGCGCCATCGTTCGGCTCGACCTCGCGGGCGTTGGCGATGCCGCGTGGATGCTCGGCGGCTGGACGATGCTGATACTGCGCTACCTGCACCGCGTCAGTCGTGCGCGAGCCTGCGCAGCAGGCTCGCGCTGCGTTCTCCGGTCAACCACGAACACGAACTCTCACCCGCGGGCGTGTTCTTCTCTTCTCATGCCCCTCGGATTCTTTCGTGTCGGTATCCACCCTCATGAGCATGTCACCGATCCTCGCCAGCTCAAGACGGCGATTCACGCAGAAGCTGATGATTGATAAGATCGTGTCCCAAAACTCCTTCCGCATCGGTCCGCAGGCGGGAATTTTACACGTCAGCTCCTCCGATTTTACAAACCGTTCGACGGCTTTCGCCTGGGTGATGTTCAAGGGGCAGCTTTTGAAGCTGCCCAAGCTCAAACTGCTCGCTTCGGATGGCGCCAGTTGTGTGCTCTTTGGCACGGAGATTTCGCACATGCGTCGCTGATTGAGCGCCTTCCTCTTGGACTGTAAAATCCTCAGACGCTCCCGGCGCTGAGGAGACAACTTTACAGTGCTTGTGAGTGCGGGCGCGTGGCGTTTTACATTCTCGCGCGCGACACGTTTTACATTTTTCATCTTCATTTTTCTCTCCTCTGCTTTGCAGACGACCTAGGAAAACTGCAAAGATACCATATATGATCGAACAATAGATATGGCTAACCTAACAAAATACGCCGCAACGGTTAAGTTCTGCAAAATGCGTAACTTGCGATTTTCGCGATTTTGGCGTATCCCTGCCTCTGCCCCGACCGACGTTTAGAGAAGGCGCCCATGGCTTTCACGAATAAGAGAGAACCGGTGCCTGCAGCTGAATTCACCCGGAATTTCGGACGCTATCGCATGCTGGCGCAAAAGGGAGCGGTTCCGGTGACGAGCCATGGGACGATCGCGGGATATTTCGTGCCTCCCGAGGAGTATGAGGAGCTCGAGCGCTACCGCGCGCAGAGGCGCAGCTTCGCGACGCGCGATCTGCCGGCGGAAAAGGTGAGAGAAATCGCTGCGACGCGAATGGATCCGCGTCATGATCATCTCGACGCCCTGCTCGACCCGGAATAGCGGCCTGGCATGGGAATTCCGTCCCCGGAACCCGGTCTGGTCCTCAACTACGCCTACCTCTGGCATGACGAGCATCGGGCCGGACAAGATGAGGCGCGCAAGGACCGGCCTTGCGTCATCGTCTCCTGCGCCGCGCGCGAAGCAGGCGGAACGATGACCGTCGCCGTCCTGCCTTTCACACATTCAGCGCCGGTCGAGCAGGATTCCGCTGTGGAAGTTCCGCCAGCCATAAAACGCCATCTCGGGCTCGACGACGCTTCCTCCTGGATCGTGGTCGCCGAGGGCAATGAGTTCGTCTGGCCGGGCTATGACTTGAGAAGAGTCGTGAGGACGACGGACTACGCCTTCGGATTTCTGCCGCCGCGCTTTTTCAAAAAGGTCCTCGCCGCTTTCAATGCCTTTCACGAGTCGGGCGGAAGCCGATTGACGCCTCGCGGCTGAAATTGAAGGCGATGACAGAGGTTTGCTGATATGGTCGCGATGCGCCTATGCGAGGTTAGAATGTTCGCCGCTTCCGCTCCACTCGACTCGACGCCGATGCCAGCTCCAAGACCCTCACTCGCCGGCCTCAGCCGCGCCGAGCTCGCCGACGCCTTGCGCGCCCAAGGGTTGCCCGAGCGCGAGATCCGCATGCGCGTCGCGCAGCTCTGGCACTGGATCTATTTCCGCGGCGTCGACGGCTTTTTTTCGATGCTCAACGTCTCCAAGGCGCTGCGCGCGCGTCTTGACGCGGCCTTCACGCTTGCGCTTCCGGAGGTCGTCGAGGAGCAGGTCTCGACCGACGGCACGCGCAAATGGCTGCTGCGCCTCGCGCCCGCGGGGACGACCGAGAAGCCGCCCGAGATCGAATGCGTCTATATCCCCGAGAGCGATCGCGGGACGCTCTGCGTCTCGAGCCAGGTCGGCTGCACCTTGAACTGCAGCTTCTGCCATACGGGCACGCAGAAGCTCGTGCGCAACCTCTCCGCCGCCGAGATCGTCGGCCAAGTCCTCGTCGCGCGCAAGCGGCTCGGCGACTTTCCGGGGCTTGCGCGCCCATTGGACGGGCTCGTGCCCTCGGGCGAAGGCGTGCGCGCGGTCTCGAACATCGTCTTCATGGGCATGGGCGAGCCGCTCTATAATCTCGGCAACGTCATGCAGGCCGTCGACGTCATGGCCGACGGCGACGGGCTCGCAATCTCGAAGCGCCGCATCACGGTGTCGACCTCGGGCGTCGTGCCGCAGATCGAGCGGCTCGGCGCGGAATGCGGGCCGATGCTGGCGATCTCGCTGCACGCGGTGCGCGACGATTTGCGCAACGAGCTCGTGCCGCTGAACAAGAAATATCCCGTTCACCAGCTGTTGCAGGCCTGCCGCGACTATCCCGGCGCGTCGAACGCGCGGCGCATCACCTTCGAATATGTGATGCTGAAGGGCGTCAACGACAGCCCCGCCGAGGCGAAGGCGCTGGTGCGGCTGTTGAAGGGCGTGCCGGCGAAGATCAACCTCATCCCTTTCAATCCCTGGCCCGGCGCGCCCTATGAATGCTCGGACTGGGAGACGATCGAGCGCTTCTCGGATATCGTGTTCGACGCGGGCTACGCGAGCCCCGTGCGCACGCCGCGCGGGCGGGACATTCTGGCTGCCTGCGGACAGCTGAAGAGCGAGACGGAAAAGCTCAGGGCGAGGGCGCGGCTGGCCGCGGAGTGACAGGGCGCTGGCGCGCCAGAGAGCTCATGCAAGCCCGAGCTTTTGGGCAAGGCCGATGCGCTGGAGCTTCCCGGTTGCGCCCTTCGGGATTTCGTGCAGAAAAATAATCTTGCGCGGAGTTTTGAAAGCCGCGAGCCTCGCGGACAAGAAGGCCCGCAACTCTTGCTCGGTCGCGGAAGCGCCCTCACGCAGCACGACGGCGGCAGCGACGTCCTCGCCGAGCATCTCGTGCGGCACAGCGAAGGTCACGACCTGCAACACCGCAGGGTGATCCATGAGCGCTTCGTCGACCTCGCGCGGCGAGACTTTCTCGCCGCCGCGGTTGATGATCTCCTTCAGGCGTCCGGTTAGGCTGACATAGCCGTCAGCGTCTTTGACGCCCTGGTCGCCCGTGCGAAACCAGCCTTTGGTGAAGGCCTCGGCGTTGGCTTTAGGATTGTTCTCGTAGCCCGGCGTCACATTATCGCCACGAATGACGACTTCGCCCACCTCTCCCGCGGGCAAAATATTCCCCGTCTCGTCCATGATCTCGACTTCAGGCCCGGCGGCCAAACCGACCGAGCCCGGCTTGCGCACGCCGCGCAACGGGTTCGACGCCATCTGATGCGAGGCCTCGGTCATGCCATAGGCTTCGATCACGGGGGCGCGGAAGGTCGCCTCGAGCTCGGCGATGACTTGCGGCGGCAGAGACGATGACGACGAGCGGATGAAGCGCAAGGGGTGACGCGAGATCGTCTCCTTGTTGTGCGGCGCGCGCGCCAGGATCGCCTGATGCATGGTGGGCACGGCGGTGTACCAGGTCGGATTCGCTTCCTCCATCCAGCCGAAGAACTTGAGCGCGTTGAACCCCGGCGTGCAGAACACCGAGCCGCCGCGCGACAGCGGGGCCAGGAGTCCAGCGATGAGGCCGTGAATATGGAAGAGCGGCATGATGTTCAGGCCGCGGTCGCTTGGGCGAAACTCCGCTGTGCGCGCGATGTTTTGTGCGGATACCGTTACATTGTGCTGCGTGAGCGGCACGATCTTCGGCCGCGACGTCGTGCCGGAGGTGTGCAGGATCAGAGCAACGTCCTCCTGCAAGGCGGGGCCAAAATTCGCCGTGGCGGCGGCGCGCCCGGAAAGCTTGAAGGCTCCGGCCCCGCGCGGGTCGCGCGTAAGCGTGAGGACCGCGACTCCGAGCTTCTTCGCCGCGTCGATCGCCGGCGACGAACTCCCCGACTCGACGACGAGCGCCCTGGCGCCGAGATCGTCCATGTAAAATTCAAACTCGTCCCCGGTGTAGGCGGGATTGAGCGGCGCGGCGGTTGCGCCTTGCGCGATCGTGATGAAAGCCGCCGCCATTTCCGGTCCGTTCGGCAGCACGATGGCCACCCGGTCGCCACGTCCGACGCCAAGACTGTTCAGCGCCGCGACCGTTTCTTTGGCGAGGTCGCGTAGACCCTGATAGGTCAGAGGCGTCGCGCCGGGCGCGCCAAGCGCTATCGCGTCGCCAGGCGCAGAGGCGAACAAGCCGTCGAGGGTAAAGGATGGAGCCATGGGACCGAATCCTCGCTGGGTTCAAGCCGAAGCGCGTGTGATCGTCAGCCGGCCGCCTTCTCGGGCGATCGTCTCGCCGAGCAGCTTCACGAGCCCGTAGACGGCGCAAAGATGCGGCGTCGCGATCCCGACCAAGCGTCCGAGCTCGATCACCGAGCCGAGAAGAGCCTCGACCTCGATTGTGCGGCCGGCTTCGACGTCCTGCAGCATGGAGGTCTTGTGAGCGCCGACCGCCTCGGCGCCGGCAATGCGCTTTTCGAGCGGGATGCGGAAGCGCACGCCGAGCGCCTCGCCGACCATCTGCGCTTCGCGCATCATGCTGGCGGCGAGTTCCCGCGTCGGCCCGAATTTGCAGATGTCCTCCAGCGTCGCATGGGTGAGCGCGCTTATCGGATTGAAGCTCAGATTGCCCCAGAGCTTGGTCCAGATTTCCGCGCGCACGTCCGAGACCACCGGCGCTTTGAAGCCCGCCCTCGTGAACGCGTCGGAGACCTGAATGATTCGTTCGGTCTTCGCGCCATCTATCTCCGCGAGCGAGAGGCGATTGCCCTCAATGTGACGAATGACGCCCGGCAGCTCGATCTCCGCCGCAATATACACGACGCTCGCCAGCACGCGATCCCTGTCAATATTGTCAGCGATGACGCCGCCCGGGTCGACGCTTTCAAGCCGCGCGCCCTCATGCTCGCCGCCGTGCTTGAAGAAATACCACCAGGGAATCCCATTTTGCGCAGTCAACACTGCGGTCCGCGGCCCGATCAGGGAGCGCAGGTCCCGCGCGACAGCCGCGACCTGATGCGCCTTCATCCCGAGCACCAAGAGCTCCTGCTCGCCAAAGTCGGCGATGCGGTCGCTCGCCCTGACTCTCGCGACGGTCTCGTGGCCCGCTTCGATCAGTTTCAGGCCACTGGCGGCGATGGCCGAAAGATGCGCCCCGCGCGCGACGACGCTGACCTCCTCGCCAGCGTGGGCGAGCTTCGCCGCCAGAAGCCCGCCGATCGCCCCGGCGCCGATCACGCAAATCCTCATCTAGAGCCTTTCGCCTGTAGCAGGGCAGTTCATGCCGCATCGACGCCGGACTGTCCAGCGGCGCTTCCCAGCCGCAAGACGGCCGCTTTGCGGCGCGGGCTGAAAAAAAACAGTTGCCGAAACCGAAGCTGAGCCGCACTGTGCGTCCGATCTAACCGCAGAGCGGGCAAATGACCCAACTGGCGCAAGAACGGCGAAAGGCCCTCGCGGCTTCCGAACACAATGCGCACCGCTGGCCGCAGCTCGCGCTCGGCGTATTGTGCATGACCATGATCGCCAATTTGCAGTACAGCTGGACCCTGTTCGTCAATCCGCTGCAGGAACGCTTCGGGTGGGAGCAGAGTGCGATCCAAATCGCCTTCACCATTTTTGTTTTGGCCGAGACTTGGCTCGTCCCTTTCGAAGGTTATCTCGAAGATCTCTTTGGTCCAAAGCCTCTTCTGCTTTTCGGCGGCTTGCTTGCCGGCGCAGCCTGGATCATCAACGCGAAAGCTTCGAGCCTGCCGATGTTGTACTTCGCGCAGGCGTTGGGCGGCGTCGGAGCAGGGGCTGTCTATGCGACGTGCCTCGGCAATGCGCTCAAGTGGTTTCCCGATCACCGCGGGTTGGCGGCTGGCGTCACTGCGGCGGGCTTCGGCATGGGGTCGGCGCTCACCATCGCGCCGATCACCATCCTTATCCACGAGAACGGCTACCAGGACGCTTTCCTTTATTTCGGCCTTCTCCAAGGCGCCGTCGTTTGCTCATGCGCCGCCGGCCTCAAGTCGCCACAAAAGGAAGACGACGACGAGCTTCCGGAAATAGCCGAAGATCACCGCCACCGACAGTTCACGCCGGTGGAGATGGCGAAGCGCCGCCTGTTTTGGCTGATGTACGCCATGTTCGTCATGGTGGCCGCCGGCGGACTCATGGCGACCGCGCAGCTCGGACCAATCGCCCGGGACTTCGGCGTCACCGACGTTCCCGTCGGCGTGTTGGGGTTCTCGGCCCCGGCGCTGACCATCGCGCTCTCGATCGATCGCGTGCTCAACGGCCTGACGCGGCCCTTCTTTGGCTGGGTCTCAGACGCCGTCGGGCGCGAGAAGACGATGTTCTTCGCTTTCGGCTTCGAGGGCCTGGCGATCTTGGCGCTCGAGAAATTCGGTCACACGCCCGGCATGTTCGTGCTGCTGTCTGGCCTCGTCTTCTTCGCCTGGGGCGAGATCTACAGCCTGTTTCCCGCGACCTGCGCCGACACGTTCGGCTCCAGATACGCCGCCGCCAACGCCGGGCTGCTCTATACTGCGAAAGGCGCCGCGGCCTTGCTCGTGCCCCTCTCCAGCCTGATCTCCGAAAAGCTCGGTTGGCAGATCGTCTTTTACATCGCCTCCAGCTTAAACATTGCCGCCGCGTTGCTCGCGCTGCTCGCGCTGGCGCCAGCGCGCAAGCGCGCGCTGGAAGCTTGGCGGCGCGGCTAGCAAGCTTCTTTCAAGGCCGGCGACGCATTGGACGCCGCGAGAAAGCATGGAAAGGGCGAGGGTGCGGCTGGCGGCGGATTAGGGACGAATGCTTCTGCTTAGAAACTATCGTTGACTGGTCGTTCGCATCTGATTAAGTGTCTACGCTGTATCTACAGAGGACGCCCTCATGCGTGCCGTGCTCAGAAAATGGGGCAACTCCGCTGCCTTGCGCCTGCCGGCCGCGGTCATGGCTGAGGCGCACTTGGAACTCGACCAAGACGTAGAGCTTCATGTCAAGGACGGGCGCATCATCGTAGAGCCGGCGGCTCCGGTGGGCCCCTCTCTTGAAGACCTGCTCGCCGGCGTGACGCCGGAGAACTTACATGACGAAATTGACTTCGGCCCGCCGACGGGGCGCGAGATATTGTGAAGCCAGATGTGACGCCGGAGCGTGGCGACATCGTCTGGCTCGATTTCGATCCCGCGGCGGGACATGAGCAAGCCGGTCATAGACCGGCTTTAGTTTTGAGCCCCAAAGTATACAACGCCAAGACAGGGCTTATGCTTTGCTGCCCTTTGACCACGAAAATCAAGGGGTATCCATTCGAAGTGGCGATTGCGGGCAAAGTCCCTTCCGTGGCGCTCGCTGATCAGGTCAAAAGCCTGGACTGGCGCACCCGCCATGCTCGCGTGAAAGGGATCGCCTCAAAAGACGAGGTCGCCGCCGTTTTGGCGCGAGTCAGGGCGCTGCTCGCTCTGTGATCTTGATCTTGCGATAACGAACGACGCGGGCGCGCGGACAAGAGGCCGCTTCAAAAAAAAATTCGCAAAAGGGAATAACCCTGTGCTCGGACGCGTCTCTTCTGCAACCGGCGCTTCGCCGGCGAGGAGACGCGATCATGACCCGTGACGATGCGACATTCGACCGCCGGCAAGCGCTGAAATGCATGGCCTGGGCTGGCTCCGGACTGCTATGGACTCTTGACGGCGGCGTGCCGACATCAAAACTCGTCGGCCAGGCGCACGCGTCGCCCGCCGGATTCTCCTTCGTGCAGATTTCCGACAGCCACATCGGCTTCAACAAGCCCGCCAATCCGGATCCGAACGAAACGCTAAAAGAAGCGATCGATAAGATCGGCGGGCTGCCGCGCAAGCCCGCGTTCCTCATCCACACGGGCGACGTCACGCATCTCTCGAAGCCCAAGGAGTTCGACGACGCCGACCAGCTCATCGGCGCCGCCAGGCTCGACGTTCACTATGTTCCCGGCGAGCACGACGTCATCGATGAGCAGAACGGCGCGGCCTTCCTCTCCCGCTACGCCAAGGCGTCGCCAGGCAAGGGCTGGTTCAGCTTCGACCATGGCGGCGCGCATTTCATTGGCCTCGTCAACGTCTTCGATCTGAACCCCGGCGGCATGGGCAGTCTTGGCCCAGACCAGCTAGCTTGGCTGGCCAAAGACGTTGCGGGAAGGAGCGCTTCGACGCCGATCGTCGTCTTCGCGCATATGCCGCTGTGGACCATCGCCGAAGAGTGGGGCTGGGGCACGCAGGACGGCGCGCAGGCGCTGAAGCTTCTGGCGCGCTTCGGCTCGGTGACGGTGCTTAACGGGCATATCCACCAGATCATGCAGAAGGTCGATGGCGCAGTGACCTTCCACACGGCGCGCTCGACGGCCTTCCCGCAGCCCGCGCCGGGAACCGCGCCCTCGCCCGGACCCAAGCTCGTGCCGGCTGGAGAGCTGCGGTCTGTTCTCGGCGTCACGAGCGTCGCGCTCGCGCAGCGCAGGACGCCGCTCGCCATCGTCGATTCAACGCTGCAAGGATAGGAGGCGCTAGATGAGATACAAAATATGCTTGGCCCTAGCGCTCGCCCGCGTCGCCTTCAACGGCGCGCGCGCTTTCGCCGCACAGGACGCGACGGTCGCGATCGACAATTTCGCCTTCACGCCAGCGACGCTGACCGTGAAGGCCGGGACAAAAGTCGTCTTCGTCAACCATGACGACATTCCCCACAATGTCGTCGGCGAGAAGCTCAAGTTCCGCTCCAGGGCGCTCGATACCGACGAGAGTTTCGCCTTCGTCTTCGACAAGCCGGGCGACTTCGTCTACTTCTGCGGCCTGCATCCGCAGATGAAGGGCGAGATCCGCGTCACGCCGTGAGAGGTCGATGGCAGAACCTGCAAGCGACGAGGCGCGAAGACTGTTTCGCGAGCAGGTTCTGCCCTGGCTGGACGACGCCTACTCGCTCGCGCGCTGGCTCGCGGGCGCCGGCGCCGATGCGGAGGACATCGTGCAGGACGCCTACCTCAAGGCGCTGAAGGCCTTGGAGCATACGCGCGTCGAAAACCCGCGCGCCTGGCTGCTCGCGATCGTACGCACGACGGCCTATGGCTGGCTGGCGAAGAATCGACCGGCGGCGATCGTGCTCGCCGGCGGCGCCGAGGAGGCCGAGGCCCATGCGCCCGCCGCGTCGTCCGACGCGAGCCCAAGCCCCGAGGCGGCGCTGATCGAGGCCGCCGATCGCGCACGGCTCTCAGCCGCGATCGAAGCGCTGCCGATCGTCTTTCGCGAGGCGTTGGTCTTGCGCGAGGTCAACGGGCTCAGCTACCGCGAAATCGCGGAGGCGACGGGCGCACCGGTCGGCACCGTGATGTCGCGGCTCGCGCGGGCGCGCGGCCTGCTCATCGCCAAGCTCGGAGACTCGCAATGAATGGCGCGAAGGACGAGGACCGGCTGCTGCTCAATGCGCTGCTCGATGGCGAGCTCGACGCCAAGGGCGCGCTGGAGATCGAGCGTCGCGTTGCGGAGGATTCCGACCTCGCCGCGGAGCGCAAGAGAATTTCCGCATTGCGCGGCGCGCTCAAATTGAACATCCCACGCGAAGCCGCGCCCGCGACGCTGCGCGCGCGTCTCGTCGCGGCGAGCGCTCCTGGGACGAAGCCGCGGATCGTCGCCAGCGGCTGGCGCGGCTACGGCGCGGCGATCGCGGCGACGATCGCGCTGACGCTCGGCGCGGACCGCCTCGCGCTGCGCTACGGCGGCACGAACCCCGTGCTCGAGTCCGTCGTGGCCGCCCACATGCGCGCGCAGATCTCGGGCGCGCCAACGGATGTGGCTTCAAGCGACCGCCATACGGTAAAGCCGTGGCTCGCGGCTAAGATCCCCGTCGACTCGTTCGTCGTCGATCTCGCGAGTGAGGGCTATCCGCTCCTCGGCGGGCGGGTCGATATCGTCAACGGCGCCGCGGCGCCGACGCTCGTCTACAAACGACGCGAACATTTGGTGTCGATTACGCAATTGCCGGAGCACAACCGGAATTTTCTGCAAGAGCCACGGCTTGTCACGCAGGCAGGCTACCCTGTAGTCCTCTGGTCCGAGGCCGGGCGGGTCTTCGTCGTCGTGTCGGATCTCGCGCCGGCGGAGCTGCGCGCCTTTTCCGAGAGATTTCGTGAGGCTGTGGAGTTTCAACAGGCGAATAAGCCCGAATAGTCGCGCGAGCGGCGCCGTTGCGGCTCCCTAGGCTCCCGGCGGGGGCGTCTGCGCCCCGAGCTCTGCCGAAGCTGAGGCCGCGCTCCGCTATTGGCCAAGGCGAAGGCCGATGCTAGAGAGCCCGCGTCGCTTCGGCTCACGTGGCGGCTCGCCCGCTCCAGCCAGCTCCGCTCCGCCCCATGACGCAAGACCGCCTCGACCTCTTCTCCCGGAGCGGTCCCAAGACCCTGCCCAATCTTTGGGACGTTGCGGCCTTCATCCTCGTCTTCGGCGGGCTCCTGCTCGTCGGCTACGGCTCGCGCGACATGGCGACGCCGCTGGAAGCCCCGCATGTCCAGGCGCTCTCGCTCGATTACGCGATGCTGCCCTATTACGGGCTGCGGACGACGCTGCGCATGTTCGCGGCGATCGTCGTCTCGCTCCTTTTCACCTTCACCTATGCGACGCTCGCGGCGAAGAGCCGGCGCGCCGAAATGGCGCTGATCCCCATCCTCGACGTGCTGCAGTCGGTGCCGATCCTGGGCTTTCTGTCCTTCACCGTGACCTTCTTCCTGCAGCTCTTCCCGGGCTCGACGCTCGGCGCCGAAGGCGCGGCGATCTTCGCGATCTTCACGAGCCAGGCCTGGAACATGGCTTTCTCCTTCTACCAGTCGCTGCGCAGCGTGCCGCGCGACCTTGAGGAAGTCGCGGCCAATTTCGGCCTTTCCTCCTGGCAGAAGTTCTGGCAGCTCGAGACGCCCTTCGCCATGCCGGGCCTCATCTGGAACATGATGATGTCGATGTCGGGCGGCTGGTTCTTCGTCGTCGCGTCGGAAGCGATCTCGGTCGGCGACGTGAACATCCGCCTGCCGGGGATTGGCTCCTATCTGGCGTTCGCGATCGACCAGCGCCGCGTCGACTGCGTCATCGCGGCGGTGATCGCCGTCGCGCTGATCATCCTCGCCTATGACCAGCTGCTGTTCCGTCCGATCGTCGCTTTCGCCGACAAGTTCCGCTTCGAACTCACCGTCTCGCAGACTCAGACCCAGTCCTGGGTGCGCGACCTGTTTCTGCGCACGCGCTTTCTGAGGCGCGCCGTGAGCGTTCCGGCTGCGCTGCTGCAGCGCATGTCGATGCTGTCGCTGCGCGCGCCGACGCGCGGTCTCGGCGGGCTTGCGGGAGACCAGAACACGGAGCGGGCGCTCGACTTCTTCTGGTATGTGATCCTCTTCGCGGCGTTCCTCGTCTCGCTCACGAAGGCGATCGGATTCGTGCGCACGGGAGTCGATCTCGGCGAGGTCGGGACGGTCGCGCTTCTGACCTTCTACACGTTCCTGCGCGTCATGGCGCTCATCGCGGTCGCGAGTCTCATCTGGGTTCCGATCGGCGTCTTCATCGGACTGCGCCCGCGCATCGCCGAAAAGGCGCAGCCGCTTGCGCAGTTTCTCGCCGCCTTTCCGGCCAATGTTTTGTTTCCGATCGCCGTCATCGCCATTCTGCGCTTCCGCCTCAATCCCGACATCTGGCTTTCCGTGCTGATCGTCTTCGGCACGCAATGGTATATCGCCTTCAACGTCATCGCCGGCGCCGCCGCCTTTCCCAACGACCTGCGCGAGGCCGCGCAGAACTTCAGGATCAGGGGCTGGCACTGGTGGACCTCGGTGATCCTGCCCGCCGTGTTCCCTTATTACGTCACGGGCGCGATCACCGCCTCGGGCGGCTCCTGGAACGCTTCCATCGTCGCCGAATATGTGAAATGGGGCGACGATCAGGTGTCCGCGCATGGGATCGGCGCCTATATCGCCAAGGCCACCGCCGACGGCGACTATCCCAAGATCGTGCTGGGCGTGGCGGCGATGAGCATTGTCGTCATTCTCGTCAACCGGCTGTTCTGGCGGAGGCTCTCCGTGTTTGCGGAGCGGCGGCTGCGGCTGTTGTAAGGCTTATGGACAATCGCCGCAGCGCGATAGCGCGGGTTGCGGTCACACTCCGCTCAACCACGCTGCTTCGCCTAGACGGCACGCAGCTGAGCGAGACTTAAGTGGAGTGTCACCGTAACCGACCATCGTCGGGGGTCATTTTTCTGATCGGCGCGACTTCGCCCGCAGATATTCGACGGCCCCCCAGACCCCAAGGAACACGACGAAGGCCGCAAACGTCCAGGCGTTGTTCACGCTGGGGAGGACGACTAGGATGTCGCTGAATCTCATGCTCCACACCTCTCCATTAGTTTTTTGGAGAAGGCGGAACCGCGATGAGCACAACTCACAATTATGGCGAAAGCGTGGCATGGTTAACGAATTCTGGTGAATTTTGGTAACTAAGGTGAATAGTGTGATAGTGAACTCTCTGACTCTTGGTCGGTTTCGAGCTAATTGCGTACGCGCGGTTCGTCTTGCGCGCACCGTGGCTCCCGGTGCTCCCCATCACCTTACGCAGCGCGGCAATGTCGGCGCCTGGACGTTCTTCGAGGAGGAGGACCACGTCTAAGCAGCTCCTGTCTAAGCAGCTCCTTGCGCCCTTGTTCCCATATTGGTAACATGCTAGTAGTCGTCAATGCGGATCATCAAGCGCGGCGTGCTGGCAGCGTTCTGGACCGCGCATCCGGAAACGGAAGCCTCGCTCGAGCACTGGCTGCGCGTGGCGGAACACGCCAATTGGCGTTCGGGGTCCGAGGTGACGGCGACTTTTCCGAAAGCTAAGGCCCTCAATGCCGAGCGGGTCCGCTTCGAGGTCGCTGGCGGCAATTATCGACTGGTCGTCGCGTTCCGCTACGACCTGCGGATCGGCTGGATCAAATTCCTCGGAACGCACGCCGAATACGACAGGGTCGACGCCCTGACGGTCTCGCAGTTCTAGCGAAAGAATGAGCCCATGGTCATCGTCCCCATTCGCACCCCTGACGACCACTCCGCCGCCGTCGCTCGCATGGCCGAGCTGTGGGACGCTGCGCCCGAGTCCGACGCCGCCGCCGAGCTCGACGCGCTGGCGACGCTCGTCGACGCTTACGAGAAGAAGCAGCTCGCCTTGCCGGAGGCGGGGCCGGTCGAGGTCCTGCGCTACGCCGTCACGGAGATGGGCCGCACGCAGACAGAGCTTGCAAAAATCTTGGGCTCACGCTCGCGCGCCAGCGAAGTCTTGAGCGGCAAGCGCGCGCTGACCGTCGACATGATCTGCGACATCAGCGCCGCCTGGGGCATCCCGGCGCAGCTTCTGATCGGAAAGGCGAAAGCCGCGGAGTAAAGCGATCGGATGATTGGATTACGGTGGCGCACGCTGGCTCCGCCCTAAGGTTACCACGCAATAGAAGCGAATTCCCGACGCCGGCTTGACCAGCTCCAAGGCCGCGTCGCCGCTCGCATTAATGGCGGGCTTCGCTCCACGCCTCGACAGGTGTAAGCTGGCGCCATCGAGGAGAGAACGATGGCCGTCCTTTTCCTAGATCAAGGTCCCATGCGTGAAGAGGAATTCTTCGCCTTTCTGGAGACGCGACCCGACGGCGAGAAGTGGGAACTCATCGACGGGGTGCCGATCTTGAATCCAACGCCGGCTATTCCCGCCAGATGGTCGTGCGCAATCTGATGGGGTTGCTCATCGACGCCGAACGCTGCTCCAAAGGCGGATGGCAGGTGCTCCCGGGTCTCGACGTGCGCGTCTCCGACGTGAGCGCGCCGGTTCCCGACGTGCTGATTCGTTCGAAAAAGTTTGTCGAAGGCGGGGTGTGCGACGATATGACCGATGAGGCGTTGGTTGCGTTTTTACGTGGGCGTCCTGACTTTCGCAACCGGGTCGCATCGATCGCTCTCGCGATGGAGAACGCCGACGGCGCCCTCGACGAGGCCGACGCCGCGGAGGAGCGCCTGGTCGAAGAGATGCGGCGTCTCGGCCGCGAGGCGGTTCAAGGTTGGCCCGAGAAGCGCGTGGAAGCGACGGAGCAGGAAATTCGTCAACAACCTTCCACGCATCGCCAGGGTAAAAAAACTCCGCCGGCATACGAAATTCGGCGACATTGAGGTAACCGAGCCGCAGTATCGGTTCAAGAACGCGCGCGTGCGTCCGTTCGTGCTCGGCGCGAAGGTCAGTCCTTTGGGCTGCTCGCGCCCCTTGCAGCGGGCGATCGTGGACTTCGCCGCCGATCAGCCTTTCGCGCGAGCTCGAAACAAGCTCGTAAAGCATTACGGCGTCGAGATCTTAGGAAAGCACAATCCAGCGGATTACCTTTGGTCATGCCGAGGCGATGTTTGAACCAGGTCGCGAAGGCTCAGGTTTTCCGGAAGAGCCGGGCTCTTCCAAGCCGATCGTCGTCGAGACCGATGGCGGCACGGTTCCGATCGTCGAGCCGAGCCGCGATGCGAAGGACAAGCGCAAGGGCAAGAAGCTGCCGTGGCGCGAGGCCAAGCTTTCTCTGGCGCACGCGAAGGGGAGCCGAACGCCGATCTACGGCGGCTCGATTGCGGGCGGCGTCGAGGCGGCCGGGCGACAACTGTTGAGCTGCGGGGCCCGCACCGGCTTCGGCGCGAGCTCGCAGGTCGACGCCGTCGGCGACGGGGCGCCGTGGATGGTGGGGCCAGGTCGAGGAGCAGTTCGGCGATCACGGGCGCTATTTGATCGATTTCTATCATGTTTGCGAGTATTTGAGCGCCGCCGCCGCCAACGACAACGCTCCCCAAAAATCAGAAAGTCGAGCCGCCCGAGCGCATAACTTTGGTTCACACCCCGCGCGTCTCGCGACGACGACGCGCTTGACCTCCCTGCCCTCCCATTTATTCCCGCCTCAAGAACCATTTCGTCTCCAGGGTCGCGCAGTTGCGGTCGCCGTAAGAACCAGATATCGACCGGCTCAATGAGATCGAGCACGGCGTCGAGAAATACGTCGACTTCAGGAACGCTGAGTCTCGCAGCAGCCATATGCTCTTCGCGTCGACACACGCTTTCGTATTCCAAGGCGAGGCTTGCGCTCGCCAAAAGCTGAACTCTCCCCTGCGAGCCGCGTGCAGGATTTCGCCTGACGCTCCGGCCGGTCGGCGCACGACCGTGACAACGGCGCTGGTGTCAAGGACGAGTCGGCGCGGCTTCCAACGCTCAGCATCCCGGCGAACCATGGACCACCTTCTCGACCAAACCCGCATCGCCGAAATCCTCGCGACCTACGGCTATCCGGCGATCTTCCTGGTTCTGCTGCTCGAATGCGCGGGCCTGCCGCTGCCCGGCGAGACCATTCTCATCGGCGCCGCCGTCTACGCCGCGCAGACGGGCGCGCTCTCGATCGCAGGCGTCATCGCCGCCGCGGCGGCGGGCGCTATTCTCGGCGGCGCGATCGGCTATTTCGTTGGGCGCCGCTTCGGCGCCGAGGCACTC
>DATHCI010000091.1:0-33361 GCA_035319645.1 Methylocystis sp.
GTCGAAGACGCGCTGGAACTCGTTATCCACTGGCAAGGCGGAGATCACACGCGTTTGTCGGTGCGAAAAAATCGCGCCGGTCAGACACGATGGGCGACCGACGACTGTGTCGTGGATTTGGTTCGCGCCCTGGCGCGTCAAATGCCGGACCAGACGATCGCCGCGCTGCTGAACCGATTGGGGAAGGTGACTGGCTTCGGAAAAAGTTGGACGCGGGGTAGAATATGCTCCCTGCGCCATCAATACGACATCGCTATCTATCGCGAGGGCGAACGCGATGAACGCGATGAAGCGACGCTCGAGGAAGCGGCGACCGCCCTAACGCTCAGTACGACAACGATCCGCCGATTCATCGTCGAGGGTGCGCTTCCAGCGACGCAAGCCTGCAAAGGTGCGCCTTGGATTATTCGACGAGCCGACCTCGAACGAGAGGAGATGCGTCGTCGGGCCGCTGCGCGCCGGTCACGACGTCCGCCGTCCGACCAACGCCAGCAAGACATGCTATGCTTTTCAGAGACATGATGAGAGGAGCAGTATGACGCGCCTTCGTCGGAGCCCGCGAAGAGCCATGACTTTCTTCCGAGAGCGACGCCGCGCAGGTTGCGTTCGGCGCAATTGTTGGTCAAGCAGATGCGTCCGTCGTCAAGAAAGCGCGCGAAGGCGTCCCAGCGCTTGAGCATGTAGTCCATCGCCTTGGCGACCTCGGAATGGCGTGACAGCCGCGCCCGCTCGGCCCGCATCCAGGCTTCGAGATCCTCAACCAGAGGCGCGACGCGCTCGCGGCGCACGGCCAGGCGTTTGTCGGCGGAGAGTCCGTTGATCTCGCGCTCAATGTCGAAGATCGCGTCGATGCGCTTGACCGCCTCCAAGGCGAGCGGCGCGATCGCCGTTCGAGGCAAGTATGGCCCCATGCGTTCGCCTCCTCGAAACAAACGCGTCGCGTAACCGTAAGGCGGTTCATTAACCGTTGACCTTCATAGTGCCCGCGGTCGAAGGCGCCGCCCGCGGGCGCGCCGGAGCTAAAGCGTTTCTGGTGTCGAGAGCTTCGGAAGTCCGGCGCGATGAAAGTGGTCATTCTGACGGGAGGCCTCGGCACGCGGCTCGCCGAGGAAACTTCCGTTCGCCCTAAGCCCATGGTCGAGATCGGCGGACGCCCGATCCTGTGGCACATCATGAAGAGCTATTCGGCGCACGGCTTCAACGAGTTCGTGCTGTGCCTCGGATACAAGGGCTATTACATCAAGGAATTCTTCTCCAACTATTTTTTGCACATGTCCGACGTGACCTTCGACATCCGCAGGAACGCGATGGAGGTGCATCGCGAATCCGCGGAGCCGTGGCGCGTCACGCTCGTCGACACCGGAGACGGCACGCAGACCGGCGGGCGCCTGCGACGCGTCAGGGACCATCTCGCGGAAGAGCAGGCCTTCGCCTTCACCTATGGCGACGGACTCTCCGATATCGACCTCACGGCCGAGCTCGCCTTTCACCGGTCGCACGGCAAGCTTGCGACGGTCGCCGCGGTCCGCCCGGCGATGCGCTTCGGCGCCATGACGCTCGAGGGACAGCGCGTCACGGATTTCGCCGAAAAGCCGATCGCCGAGGCCGCCTTCGTCAATGGCGGCTTCTTCTTTCTCTCGCCCAAGGCGATCGACCTGATCGAAGACGATGCGACCGTGTGGGAGCGCGGGCCGCTCAATGCGCTCGCCGCGAGCGACGAGCTGCGCGCCTTCGTGCACGACGGCTTCTGGCATCCGATGGATACGCTGCGCGACAAGATCTACCTCGAAGAGCAGTGGAACTCCGGCCAAGCGAAGTGGAAAAACTGGTGATCTCGTCAGCGTTCTGGCTCGGCAAGCGGGTCTTTCTCACTGGCCACACCGGCTTCAAGGGCTCCTGGCTCTCCTTGATGCTCGCGCGCCTCAACGCGATTGCGACCGGCTATGCGCTGGAGCCGCCGAGCGCCCCGAGCCTGTTCGAGCTTGCGCGCGTCGGCGAGCACATAGAGGACATCCGCGGCGACATCCGCGACCTCGCTCGCCTCTCCGCGGCGATGCGGGCGGCGGAGCCCGACATCGTCATCCATATGGCGGCGCAGCCGCTCGTGCGCGCGAGCTACAAGGATCCGGTCGCGACCTACGCCACGAATGTCATGGGCACGGTCAATGTGCTGGAGGCCGCGCGCGGCGTCCCGAGCGTCGCGGCGGCGCTCATCATCACGACCGACAAGTGTTACGAGAACAAGGACTGGGTGTGGGGATACCGCGAGACCGACGCGCTCGGCGGCCATGACCCGTATTCCAACAGCAAGGCCTGCGCGGAGCTCGCGACTGCCGCTTTCCGCGACAGCTTCTTTGCGGGCGACGGCGCCGCGAAGATTCTCTCGGCGCGCGCGGGCAACGTCATCGGCGGCGGCGACTTCGCGTCGGACCGGATCATCCCGGACGCTTTCCGCGCCTTCATCGCCGGGCGCGCCCTGCATGTGCGCAACCCCGGCTCCGTGCGGCCCTGGCAGCACGTGCTGGAGCCGCTGATGGGCTATCTACAGCTGATCGAAGCCGCGATGTCCGGCGACGGGCGCATCGTGGGCGGGTGGAATTTTGGACCCGGTTCGCAGTCGGAGCAGAGCGTCGAGGCGCTGGTTAAGCGCTTCATCGATGACTATGGCTTCGGAGCGAATTGGACCTTCGATCCCGGGCCTCATCCGCACGAGGCCAATCTGCTGCGGCTCGACACGGCCCGAGCGCGCGAGATCCTGCGCTGGTCGCCGATGCTCGACTTCGCCGAGACCGTCTCCTGGACCGCGCAGTGGTATCGGTCGCTCGCTCTGGGCCAGGACCCGGCGCGCATCACCGCCGCGCAGCTCGACGCCTATCTCGGCCAGCGCGTCCGCCTCGTCTCCCCCTTCTCGTCGCAGCTCACGCAAGAAACGCCCGAAGGAGAGCGTCTGCATGGAAACGGCTGAAGAACTACGCGAGCAGATTCTGGATCTCGTCGAACGCTATCACGCGCTCGCGAACCCGGAGCGACCCTTCGTCCCGGGGGTCTCCTCTGCGCCCGTCTCCGGCCGCGTCTATGACGCGCGCGACATGCGCGCGCTCGTCGATTCTTCACTCGACTTCTGGCTGACCACGGGCCGCTTCAACGCCGCCTTCGAAGCGCGGCTCGCCGCCTATGTCGTGGCGCGGCGCGCGCTGACGGTGAACTCCGGCTCCTCGGCCAATCTCGTCGCCTTCTCGGCGCTGACCTCACCGATCCTGAAAGGCCGCCAGCTGCATCCGGGCGACGAGGTGATCACCTGCGCGACGGGCTTTCCGACGACGATCAATCCGGCGCTGATGTGGAACATGCGCGCGGTCTTCGTCGACGTGGACATCCCGACCTACAATGTCGATCCGGCGGCGGTCGAAGCCGCGATCACGCCGAAGACGCGCGCCGTCATGGTCGCGCATACGCTCGGCAACCCTTTCGATCTCGCGGCGATCAAGAAGATCTGCAAGGATCACGAGCTGTTCCTCATCGAGGACTGCTGCGACGCGCTCGGCGCGACCTATGAGGGCCGCCACGTCGGAACCTTCGGCGACATCGGCACGCTGAGCTTCTATCCCGCGCACCACATCACCATGGGCGAGGGCGGCGCGGTGTTCACGAACAACAACCACCTCGCCAAGGCCATGGAGTCGTTTCGCGACTGGGGCCGCGACTGCTATTGCGATCCGGGCGCCGACAACAGCTGCAACAAGCGCTTCGGCTGGCGTTTCGAGGGGCTGCCGAAGGGCTACGATCACAAATATGTCTATTCGCATCTAGGCTTCAATCTGAAGATCACCGACATGCAGGCGGCGGTCGGTCTCGCGCAGATGGACCATCTCGACGACTTCATCGCGGCGCGAAAGCGCAATTTCGACCGGCTTCACGCCGGCATGAAGCCGCTGGAGCCGTTCTTCATCCTGCCCGAGGCGACGCCAAACAGCGACCCGAGCTGGTTCGGCTTCCCGCTGACGCTGCGCGCCGACGCGCCCTTCTCGCGCGAGGCCCTGTTGCAGCACCTCAACGTGCGCAAGATCGGCACGCGCCTGCTCTTTGGCGGCAACCTCGTCCGCCAGCCCTACATGAAGGGCCGCGACTATCGCATCAGCGGCAGCCTCACGAACGCCGACATCGTCGTCGAGCGCACCTTCTGGCTCGGCGTCTATCCGGGGCTCGGCGCAGAGCACATCGACCACATATTGTCCTCGCTCGATGAATTCTGCCGCCTTGGCGCGAGGGCGACCGCATGACGTCCGAAGCCGCCTGCCAGGCCGCGCGCAAGCGCATCGTCAGCATGTCCTACGCCGCGAAGTCGGCGCATCTCGGCTCGTCGCTGAGCGTCGTCGAAATCCTCGACGCCGTGCTGCGCGTGGCCAAACTGCGCCCGGAGAATGCGAGCAGCGAGCGGCGAGACCGCATCGTCTTCAGCAAGGGCCATGCGGCCATGGCCTATTACGCCGCGCTGGAGCAGCACGGGCTGCTGCCGGGCGCCCTGCTCGACGTCTATCTGCAGAACGGCGCCTCGCTCTGGGGCCATGTGACCAGGACTTCCGCGGTCCCGGCGATCGACGCGTCGAGCGGCTCGCTCGGGCATGGGCTCTCGCTCGCCACGGGCTTCGCGCTCGGCTTCCGGCTGCAGAAGGCTGATGAGCTGCGCGCCTTCTGCATCCTCTCCGACGGCGAGTGCGACGAGGGCTCGACCTGGGAGGCGGCGATGTTCGCCGGCGCCCGAGAGCTCGACAATCTGACCGCGATCGTCGACTACAATCACATTCAGAGTCTCGCGCCGACGGCGGAGGTCATGGACCTGGAGCCTTTCGCCGACAAATGGCGCGCCTTCGGCTGGGACGCGGACGAAGTGGATGGCCATGACGTAGCGGAGCTCACCGAAGCCCTGCAGGCTCCCCGCGCCGGGCGTCCGCGGGCGATCCTCGCCCACACGGTGAAGGGCAAGGGGATTGCGCGCATCGAAAACACCGTGGCGTCGCATTATGCGCCAGCGCAAGCGGGTGATCTGGGGGGCTCATGCGCAACCGCATCGTGACGCTCGTCGAGGCGAGCGCCGCCACGGACGAGAAGGTCGTCTTCCTCACTGGAGATCTCGGCTATTCGGTTGTGGAGCCCCTGCAGGAAATGCTCGGCGAGCGCTTCATCAACGCCGGCGTCGCCGAGGCCAACATGATCTCGATGGCGGGCTCGCTCGCCGCGCTCGGCTTCAAGCCCTTCGTCTATTCGATCGGGCCCTTCGCGACCTCGCGCTGCTTCGAGCAGATCAGAAACGACATCGTCTACCAGCGCCGCAAGGTGGGGATCATCGGCGTCGGCTCGGGATTTTCGTACGGCGGCCTCGGGCCCTCGCATCACGCGCTGGAGGACGCGAGCATCATGGCGGCCTTGCCCGACATGATCGTCGGCAATCCCGGAAACGTCGCGGAGCTCGACCGCTTCTTCGCCCTGTCGCAGCTGACGGAGGCGCCCGCCTACTTCCGCATCGCGCGGGAGAGCGGGACGGCGTATCCGGTTCCCTTCTTCATGCTGCATAGCGCCGCCTATTGCGTGCGTGAGGGATGCGACGCGACGCTCGTCGCGAGCGGCGTCATGGTTTCTGAATGTCTGGCTGCGGCTGAGCTCCTCGCGGCGCAAGACTTCGCAGCCAGAGTCGTCAGCGTGCCCGTGGTCGCGCCCTTCCCGAAGGATGCGCTCGCCCGCACGATCAGCGAAGGCCCGATCGTCAGCGCCTTCGAGGGCTTTCCGGGCAATCCCTTCTCGGTCGGCGTCATGGCGACGCTCTATGAGAACCGCATCACCAATCCCTTTCTCGAGCTCACCGCGCCGCACCGCTTCGAGAGCGTCGTCGGCAACACGCAGGCTCTACGCAAGGGCGCGGGGCTCGACGCCGAGACGATCGCCAGACGCACGCTCGAGCTCGCCGCCTTCGCCATGCCGCTGCGCCGCGCGCGCGGGAGCGCGGCGTGAGGATCTTTCTGACCGGCGCGACCGGCTTTTTGGGCGGCGCCATCGCCGGCGCGCTGCTCGCCCGTCAGCATGAGCTCGCGATGCTCGCGCGCCCCGGCGCCGTGGCCGAGCGCTTCGGCGCGCTTTGCCGGATTGTTCGCGGCGATCTGTTCGAGCCCGACGGCTATCGGCCGGAGCTCAAACGCTTTCGGCCCGAGGCGCTGATTCACTGCGGCTGGTTCGGCGTGGCCGGCGCCGAGCGCGACAATCTGCGCCAGCTCGACAATGTTCCGGCCTCGGCCCGTCTTTTTCAGGCGGCGATCGACGCGGGGGCGACGCGCATCGTCGGCGTGGGTTCGCAGGCGGAATATGGCCCGAAGTCCGGGCGCATCCGCGAAGACGAAAGCTGCGCGCCGACGACGCTCTATGGCGTCGCCAAGCTCGCGACGGCGCAGGCGCTCTCGGCGATGGGCGCGGCGCAGTCGGTCTCCAGCGCCTGGGGCCGCGTGTTCTCGCTCTATGGCCCCGGCTCCGACGCATCCTGGCTCATTCCGTCGCTCATCCGGAGCTTCTCGGAAGGGCGCGCGCCGGAACTCACGCTTTGCGAGCAGCTGTGGGAGTTCACCCATGTCGACGATGCGGCGCAGGCCGTCGTCGCGCTCGTCGAGACTCCATCGGCCACGGGCTTTTTCAACATTGGCGCCGGCGAGGCGCGCCCGTTGCGCGAGGTCGTCCTCTATCTGCGCGACGAGATCGCGCCCGAGATCGAGCCCAAATTCGGCGCGGTTCCCTATCGCCCCGATCAGGTCATGCATCTTGAGGCCGACATCGCCAAGATTCGGGATGCGACCGGTTGGTCGCCGAAAACGCCGCTCGAGCGCGGCCTCGTGACGACGCTGCTCGCTCAGGGCTGCAAGAGGATGGCCGTGACATGAGCCAGACGGCATTCGCACAACCGCTCCGCTCCGTGGCCGAGACGCTCTGGCGCCGGCCCTTCGCGCGCTTTCTCGTCGTCGGCGTCGTCAACACGCTTTTCGGCTATGGCGTCTTTTGCCTGGCGCTCTGGGCGACGCAGCAACCGACGCTCGCCGTCGTGATCTCGACGGTGCTCGGCGTCCTCTTCAACTTCCGCTCGACGGGCGTCGTCGTCTTCGGCTCGCGCGACCCGCGGCTGCTCTTGCGCTTCGTCTTCGTCTACGCCTTCCTCATGGTCTGCAACATCCTGCTGCTGCGCCTGCTCGCCCTCTTCGGGCTTCCGGCGGCATTGGGCCAGGCGCTGCTCGTGCTGCCGCTGGCCGTGCTCTCCTATCTCTTGAACCGAGAATTCGTCTTCCTCAAAGCCGTCGTCGCCGGGAGCGCGCGATGAAGACGCTGTCGATCGTCACGCCCTGCTACAATGAAGAGCTCAACATCCGCGAATGCTACGAAGCGGTCAAAAAGCTCTTCGACGGCGAGCTGTCGCGCTACAAGCGCGAGCATGTGTTCTGCGACAACGCCTCCACTGACCGAACGCCTGAAATTCTGCGCGAGATTGCGGCCGCCGATCCGCAGGTCAAGGTGATCTTCAACGCCCGCAACTTCGGCCCGATGCGCTCCAACTATAATGGCGTCATGGCGGCGACGGGCGACGGCGTGCTGCTGTTCCTGCCGGCGGACCTCCAGGACCCGCCAAGCCTCATTCCCGAATTCGCGGCGCTCTGGGACAAGGGCTATGAGATCGTCTACGGCATTCGCAAGATTCGCGAAGAGAACCGCGTCATGCGCTCGCTGCGCGGACTCTACTACCAGGTCTTGACGCGGCTGACCGACCTGCCGCTGCCGCCGGGCGTCGGCGATTTTCAGCTCGTCGACCGCAAGGTCGTCGAAGCGATGCGCAATATCGAGGACGCCTATCCCTTCATGCGCATGATGACTTTCGAGTGCGGATTCAAGGCGATCGGCGTGCCCTACAAATGGGTCGAGCGGCGGCGGGGCTTGTCCAAGAATTCTCTGATCAATCTCGTCGATCAGGGCATGAACGGCCTCGTCACCTTCACGCCCGCGCCGCTGCGGCTCGTGCTCTTCCTGGGCTTCGCGCTCGCGGCGCTGTCGCTGCTTTACGCGCTCTTCAACCTCGTGCTCGGTCTCGTCTTCTTCCAGTCGCTGGCGCAGCCCGGCATTATGACGATCATCACCGCCGTGTTCTTCTTCGGCGGCGTGCAGCTGTTCTCGATCGGCGTGCTCGCCGAATACATCCTTGCGATCTACGCGCAGGTGCGCAGGAAGCCGGTCGTCTTCGAGCGCGAGCGCCTGAATTTTTAGCAGGCCCAAAGATCCGCCCGCGCCGGTCGTCTTCCGCGCGCCGGCCTGCTATAGGGGGCGTGTCAAAGCTTCCCGCGAAGGTCGCCATGCACGCCGAAACCAGCTCTGTCGCGCTCTCCGCCGAGGCCGCGCCCGCCCCCCGACCCGAGCCCGAGAAAACGGATGCGCTGCATGAAGACGTGCGCCTGCTCGGGCGCCTGCTCGGCGAGACCGTGCGCGAGCATGAGGGAGACGAAGCCTTCGAGCGCGTCGAGACGATCCGCCGGCTCTCGGTCGCTGCGAGCCGCAAGGGCGACGTCGAGGCCGACCGCAAGCTCGACCTGCTTCTCCGCGGCCTGACGGCCAAGGAGGCGCTCGCGGTGATCCGCGCCTTCAGCTATTTCTTGCATCTCGGCAACATCGCCGAGGACCTTCACCCGCTGCAGCAGCGCGCACGAGCCGAGGCGGCGGGCGAGCCGGTCGGTTCCACGTCGCAGCCGAGCCTCACACGCACCTTCGTACATCTCCGCAAAGCCGGAATCGGCGCCGGCAAGATCGCGGGGGTTCTCGCGCGCGGCTACATCTCGCCCGTGCTCACGGCGCATCCGACCGAGGTGCGCCGCAAGAGCCTGCTCGACGCCGAGCACGCCATCTTCTCCATGCTCGCCGCGCGCGAACACACGCGTTCGAAGCGGACGCAGGCGCAAAATGAAGCGCAACTGCGCGCGCGCATCTCGCAGCTCTGGCAAACCCAGCTCCTGCGCCACTCGCGCCTGACCGTGCGCGACGAGATCGAGAACACGCTGAGCTACTACCGCGCCACTTTTCTGCGCGAGATCCCACGGCTTTATGCCGACATCGAGCAGCGCATCGAGGGGCTGCGCGTCCCGCCTTTCCTGCGCACCGGCGCCTGGGTCGGCGGCGACCGCGACGGCAACCCCAACGTCACCGCGAAGTCGATGGAGTCGGCGCTGCGCATGCAGGCCGAAGTCGCACTGCGTTTTTATCTGACGGAGGTGCACGAGCTCGGCGCCGAGCTCTCGATCTCGCGCAAATACGCGGGCGCGACCCCGGCGGTCGAGGAGCTCGCAAACAAGTCCGGCGACGAAAATCCGCATCGCGACGACGAGCCCTACCGCCGCGCGCTGATCGGCGTCTATTCGCGCCTCGCCGCGACGATCGAGAAGCTTACCGGCGAAGAGGCTCTCCGGCACGCCGTCTCGCCCGGCGAGGCCTACGCCAACAGCTGGGCGTTCCTCGCCGATCTCGTCACGATCGACGAGTCGCTGCGCACGCATCACAGCGAGGTGATCGCCTCTCAGCGCCTGGAGCCGCTGATCCGCGCCGTCGAAGTGTTCGGCTTTCACCTCGCGACGCTCGACCTGCGCCAGAGCTCCGACCGCCATGAGGAGACGCTCGCGGAGCTCTTCCGCATCGCGCGTGTCGCCGACGACTACAAGGCGCTGGCGGAAGAGGAGAAGCAGAAGCTGCTGCTGGGCCTGCTCAGCGACCCCCGCCCGGTCCGGCTTTTGGGCGCAGATTATTCGGAGGCCTGCGAAAGCGAGCTCGCGATCTTCGCCAAGGCCGCGAAGATGCGCCGCAAGTTCGGCGAGGACGCGATCCGTCACTACATCGTGAGCCACACCGAGACGGTGAGCGACCTGCTCGAGGTGCTGCTCCTGCAAAAGGAGAGCGGCCTCATGCAGGGCACGCTCGACCCGCGCGACGCAGGCCTCGCCGCGGCTGATCTCATCATCGTGCCGCTGTTCGAGACGATCGAGGATTTGCGGAACGCCGCGCCAATCATGCGCGACTTCTTCGCCCTTCCCGGCATAACGAAGCTCGTCGCCAATTCCGGCGCCGTGCAGGACATCATGCTCGGCTATTCCGACAGCAATAAGGACGGCGGCATCTTTACGAGCATCTGGGAGCTCTATCGCGCGTCGACGGCGCTCGCCGAGCTCTTCGCCGCCATTCCTCAAATCACCATGCGCCTCTTCCACGGACGCGGCGGCACGGTCGGGCGCGGCGGGGGCCCGAGCTACGACGCGATCCTGGCGCAACCTCCCGGAACCGTGAACGGCCAGATCCGGCTGACCGAGCAGGGCGAGGTGATCGCCGCGAAATACGCCAATCCGCAGATCGGGCGCACGCAGCTCGAGCTCCTCGTCGCCGCGACGTTGGAGGCGACGCTGCTCGGAGACCGCCAGGCGCCGCCGGACGAGTTTCTGGAGGCCGCGGAAGAGCTGTCGCGCGCGGCGATGGCCGCCTATCGCAACATGGTCTACGAAACGGAGGGCTTCGTCGATTTCTATTTCGGCGCGACGCCGATCACCGAGATCGCCTCGCTCAACATCGGGTCGCGCCCGGCCTCGCGAAAGCCCTCGCGACGCATCGAAGACCTGCGCGCGATCCCCTGGAGCTTTTCCTGGGGTCAGGCGCGCGTCGCTCTTCCGGGCTGGTACGGCTTCGGCTCGGCGATCGAGTCTTTCCTGGCGAAAGAGCCGGCGCGCATCGCGCTGCTCAAGCGCATGAACAAGGACTGGCCGTTCTTCCGCGTGCTGCTTTCGAACATCGAGATGATCCAGTCGAAGGTGGATCTGTCGATCGGCCGCCATTACGCGGAGCTCGCGCCGGACCAGGCGCGCGCGAAAGAGATTTTCGCGCGGATCGAGGAAGAGTGCGCGCGCGCGTCGAAGGCGTTGGAGGAGATCACGGGCGAGAAGCAGAGGCTCGCCGACAATCCGGAGCTCGCGCGCTCGCTGCAGCTGCGGATGCCGTACATCGCGCCGCTGAACTATCTGCAGATCGAGCTGATCCGGCGCTGGCGCTCGGGGCGCACGGACGACGACATCCGCGAGGGAATCCTGACCTCGATCAACGGCGTCGCGGCGGGCTTGCGCAATACCGGGTGACGGCTCTGAGCGAAAGAGCGTTCTGGCGAAACCATTGCCCCGGCAGGCTTGGCGCCTCTCTGGACGCACGCCGCCCGAGCCCGAGATCCCGACCTGAGCCACGCCCGCTCGAGCTTGTAGGAAGCGCCTGATGGGGCTAGTTTGAGACGCGGCGCATCCTGGACGCGTGAATTCTTTTCCATAACCGCGATCCGCCGCATCTGCAAAGCTTGAAGCAGGACTTCGCTATTCCGAAGAAGGCGTTTACGAATGTTGGATCGACTGCGGCAAAGTCCCCTTCGGACATCGTTGGAAAAAGTGACATTCATGCAAGCCGCCTGCGCTTGCGCGGCCGCTTTTTGCGTGCTGATCCCCCTTTATCTCCTCACGCTCGGCGCGGCGCTTTCGCTCGTCGACGACGATGACGTCATCAAGAATCTTCGCGTCTCGGTTGAAGATGGCGCCTTTCGGGAGGCGATTGAGAGAATGCCGTCGCAATTCGGCCACTTGGGTCACCGGTTCGATATGTTTTCAGAATGTGTGGGTCTCGGGATAAATCTCGGCAACGCCAACAGGTCTCTGCTGTACCGAATAGCCGCAGCGCCCTATATCGCCCCGGAGGGGACAAAGGCGGGCATCGGCACGTCCCTTCCTTGCGCGGACCTCGTCAAGGCGCTCGAAAGCAGGCCGGACGCCGAGACGCCGTATTTTCGCTTCTGGCATGGGTATCAAGCATACATCCGCGCGCTGCTCCAAAAGGATTTGCCGATCAGCGACGCCGGACCGCTTCATAACTTGCGCATCTGCAACGCCGTCCTGCTTTACGCGTCCCTGTTTTTCCTGAGCGTCGGATTGAGACGCTGGTACGGGCGGCTTGCGCCGGCCATTCTCTTGCTTCCCCTCGCCCTGGCCACCGGACTGCTGACCGAGCCAATCGTTACGGTGCACGCGCTTCCCTCGGCCTGGACCTATCTTTCCATCGCCCTCGCGATGATGATGCTGGAGGCGGACGGCGGTCCAAGTTTGCGCTTGCTGCTCTTCTGCTTCGTCAGCGGATCCGTTTTCAACTTCATCGGCATGTTGTTCTCGCCGCAGCTGGCGCCGGCCTTCATCTGCTTCGTCGCGATCACGGCGTATTTGCGCGTCGGCGACGTCAGGCGAGACTGGCTGCGGATGCTTCGCTGCTCCTTCATGCTGGCGGCGACCTGGTTTTGCGGCTTCGCGACTACGTGGGCGGCGAAATGGGCGCTCGCGACGGTGGCGCTTGGGTTCCAGACCGTTCGAGCTTCGCTGGGCGAGGCGGCCTCGGGGGTGAACTACGCCTCCCATCGCTTGGCCGCGGAGGAGCACACGCCTGCAACCCTTTACGCGCTCGAGCAGTTTCCCTCATGGGTGGTCATTAGCATGGGCCTCGCGCTGGCGAGCGTCGCGATCGCGCTCGCGTTCAACGCCGCCAGAGGCGTCGACGTCAAGAAACCGGCGGCGGAGTGGCTATTGTTGCAAAGTCCGCTGCTGATCGTCGCCGCATGGACCGAGGCGATGCGCAGTCACAGCTTCGAGCATCCCGCCTTTGCTCAGCGGGGCATGATGGTCTTTCTGTTCTTTCCTCTGCTTGGCCTGCTGTTCGTCCTGCGCGACGCAGAGAGATCGGGTATTCCAGCTCTCCTCGCCTCGCTGCGAAGCGCAGCTGCTTGGGCGGCGACGCCCAGCTCGACGTCGACCGAGCGCATCCTCCGCCGCTCGGAGGCGACGCCTGGGGACGGAGACCCTCGCCCATAAGTGTGCGATTCGCGCCGGAAGGCTCGTTGCGGCGCGAATCGTCGACGGTTCCGATTGCGTGATTGCGTCTCCGCCCTGGCGGCGCGCAGCCAACGCCTGTAACCTGCGCGGAAGGCGGGCGGGCGCCGAATCAATCCGCCGCAACAAGGGCCTCTGATGCGCGTCTTGGGGATCGAAACCACTTGCGACGAGACTGCTGTCGGCGTCGTCGAGGAGCGACTCGGAGGCGGGCAGATTCTCGCCAACGAGGTCATGAGCCAGATCGCCCGCCACGCGGCGTATGGCGGGGTCGTGCCGGAGATCGCCGCCCGCGCGCATATCGAGGTGCTCGATCGTCTCGTCGCGCGCGCGCTTGAAAGCGCGCGGATCGAGGCCGCCGATCTCGACGCCGTCGCCGCCGCGGCTGGCCCTGGCCTCATCGGCGGCGTGCTCGTCGGCCTCACCGCCGGAAAAGCGCTGGCCTTCGCCCTGCAAAAACCCTTCATCGCGATCAATCACCTCGAAGCCCATGCGCTCACCGCGCGGCTCACCGACGGCGTAGACTTCCCCTATCTCGCGCTCCTGTTATCGGGCGGGCATACGCAGATCGTCGCGGTGCATGGCGTCGGCGACTATCGTCGCCTCGGCTCCACGGTCGACGACGCCGCGGGCGAAGCCTTCGACAAGGTCGGCAAGATGCTCGGCCTTCCCTACCCCGGCGGCCCCGCCATCGAAGAGCTCGCGCGCGACGGCGAGCCGACGCGATTCGATTTGCCCCGCCCGATGCTCGGACGCCCTGGCGCAGATTTCTCGCTGTCCGGGCTCAAGACCGCGGTGCGGCTGGAGCTGCTCAAGCTCGGTGAAAGCCCCAGCGATCAAGACAAGCGCGATCTCGCCGCCTCCTTCCAGGCGGCGATCGTCGACGTCGTGGTCGATCGCGTGCGCTCGGCCTTGCGCGACTTCGCGGAGGGCGACGCGTCGTCGCAGCGCCCCAATGCGCTCGTCATCGGGGGCGGCGTCGGGGCCAATGGCGCGATCCGCTGGGCGCTCACCCGCTGCTGCGCCGAGGCCGGCCTGCGCTTCCTCGCGCCGCCGCCGGCGCTCTGCGCCGACAATGGCGCAATGATCGCCTGGGCGGGCATGGAGCGCCTCAAGCTCGGGCTCGTCGACGAACTCGACTTTGCGGCGCGTCCGCGCTGGCCGCTGGACGCGTCCGCAAGCGCCGCGCATCACGGCAAGGCGTGAGACCGAATGAGGCTCATGCTCGCCGCCGCGGTCGCCGCTGTCGCGCTCGCGCCGAAGCCGCCGGCCTCGGGCCTGCTGGCGACGGAGCCGAGCGTCGCCGGCGTGCGCGCCTATTATGCCCCGACCGCGGGCGTCGGCGGCATCGACCCGCGGCTAATCGACGCAGCGCTAAGCTCGATCGACATGGCGGCCTATGTGCTGACCGATCGCCCGATCGTCGAAGCCCTGGGACGCGCCGCGATGCGCGGCGTGCGACTGCGCATCTATCTGGACGGCGAGCAAATGTCGCGGGCGCACGAATCGGTGGCGCGGCTCGCGGCGACGCCCAATGTCGAGCTGCGCAGCAAGCGACGCTCGCTCGACGCCATGCACCTCAAGTCCTTCGTCGTCGATAGGCGCGTCTTGCGCAGCGGCTCGGCGAATTTCAGCGTCTCGGGCGAGGACTATCAGGACAACGACCTTCTCGTCATCGACAGCCCGGAGCTCGCGGCGCGATTCGAGGAGAACTTCGAGCGCATGTGGACGCGCGCCGACAACCAGCGGATCGGCGTGCGATGAAGTCTGCTCGGGTCATGGTCCTCGGAGCCGGCGCCTGGGGCACGGCCCTCGCGAATGTCGCCGCCGACGGCCGCACGCGCGTGCCGCTCTACGGGCGCGATCCCGCGCAAGTGGAAGCGCTGGCGCGCGACCGCGAAAACCGGCGGCGTCTGCCCAACGCGCCGCTTGCGCCGCCCGTTGCGCCGACGGGCGATCTCGGGGAACTCCGCGAGATCGACATCGCGCTCGGTACGGCGCCGGCGCAGGCGATGCGCGATCTTGTGCGCCACGCTCGCCCGTATCTGCGCAGCGGCGCCGTCTTCGTAATCTGCGCCAAGGGAATCGAGCGCGAGACGCACAAGTTCCTGAGCGAGGTCGTCGCCGAAGAGGCGCCGCAAGTCGAGGTCGCAGCGCTTTCGGGACCAGGATTCGCGCTCGACGTTTGTCGCGGCCTGCCGACCGCGGTGACGATCGCTCACGCCGAACCCGAACGCGCCCGCGCACTGGCGCAAGAGCTCTCGACGAAGAGCTTCCGCCTTTACCATTCCACGGACTTGCGCGGCGTCGAGATCGGCGGCGCGGCCAAGAATGTGCTCGCCATAGCGAGCGGCATGGCGGCCGGCCGCGAACTCGGCGCGAGCGCGGCGGCGGCGCTTGTGGCCCGCGGTTTTGCCGAGCTCTCGCGTCTCGGCGCGGCTCTGGGGGCGAGGCCGGAGACGCTCATGGGACTCTCCGGTCTCGGCGACCTCGTGCTCACCTGCAGCTCGTCGCAGTCGCGCAACTTTGCGCTCGGGCAGGCGCTCGGGCGCGGGGAGCCGGTGGCGCAAGCCGGCCGCGGCAAGCTTGCGGAAGGCGCGTTCACCGCCGCCGCGCTCGTCGACATCGCGCGCGAGCACGGCGTGGAAATGCCGATCGCCGAGGCGGTCAACGCCATATTGGCTGGCCGGATCGGCGTGGATGACGCCATCGCGGCGCTGATGACCCGCCCGCTGCGGGCCGAAGGGGCCTAGGAGCGATGCCGCCGCCAGGCGCGCGTCCGCTGCAGCGCCCGGCGCGAGATGGTCCGTTCACGCTGCGGTCGGCAAGTCCATAGGCCTCGGCGCCAGCACGGACTGGGTGATCCCTGAAGCCGCTCGAATGCTGTCGAGCATGCGCTGGTTGATCTCGAACAGTCCCGCATAGGTCATGACGCCGCCGATTCGCTGCGGCTTGCCGATGATCTCCGCTGCGCAGCCCGCCGACTTCAGCACGCGCGCCATGCGAGCGTCATAGACAGAGACGACGTAGGTCAGACCGGCCATCATGCCGACCTCGACGATGCCTGCGAGCAGTTCGCCGGTCGTGGCGTTGAGCCGATTGGCCGAGCGCTCGGCTGCATAATCCTGATGCACGGAAAAGCGCGTGCTTTCCCAAATCGTGGCGCTCTCGATAATGTCCCCCGGCAGCAGGCAAGGGAACACGTCGCGCAGCATGTTCGGCCCCGTCGTCGGCAGCAGGCGCAGGCTGCCGCGCACGCGATTGGACACGGGATCGATGGACAGGAGATAGAGCGGATTCTCGTCGTCGAAGCGGTCGATCTCCCAACCGTCCTCGACATCGACCTCCCAGCCGAGCCTCTCCGAGAAAACCTGCGCGCGAATGCGATGCATCTGGTCGATCTCGCGCGGATAGGTCGATTTCTCGTACCCTTGAATCATCGTAATCATCTCATCCCTCCTCCTTAAGGGTGTCGAGCGAGGGGAAAAATGAATTAAAACCATGGTTTCCGAAATATTGCATATTTGCAGGATTGACGGGCGCTAAAGCGGAGCCGGAATGATGTTCAGGATGATCGCCTTTGCGACGGCGTGGGTGATGTTCATGCCATTGAGCTTGTGGCGCGCCGTGTCGAGATAGACGCGCACGGTCTTCGTGGAGAGGTTGAGAATCACGCCGATTTCTTCGTGCGTTTTCCCGTTCGCGGCCCATTTGAGGCATTCGAGCTCGCGCGGCGAGAGCTTCGGCGGCTCGGACTGCTGCTCCATTGGCTCCGTGATCAAGCGGTGGATGTAAAAGGCGATCATTTGCATGTCGGGCAGGTTGTGGCGGCGGAAGTCCTCCCAGTCGCTCGCCGGCATGTCGCTTACGACCGAGAACAGCGCGGTCTCGCCGCCGCGTCCGCGAATCGGAAAAGTCATGCCGTTCGAGCCGATGCCGAACTCCCTGGCTTCGCCGAAAAGCTGCCGGATGCGCTTGGCGTGCTGCGGGAAGTCCGCCCAATTCGTCGGCAGGATCGACTGCAGGGAACGGTGGACGGTCGGATCGTCCCTTACGTAACGTTGCGCTCGATAGTGAGCGACCCAATTGTCCGGATAGGTCACGCAAACCAGCGGCCCGTCCCGCGTCAGCTTGGGCAGCTGCAAGCCGAGATACGCGACATGCGTGAGACCGTAGCTGTTGGCGACGAACTTCAGGATCTGGGTGTTGTCGTTGCCCGACGCCTGAAAGCTCTCGATCTGCTCGATCATCCGGCAATAGCTTTCGCTTACCGGCATATTCGTCCCCCCAAGAGCGGAAATTTTTTGGACGTTATTTAAGATATATCGATCGGTCAAGTTCAGCAGCGGCAGGCGGGGCCGCGAATTCGCCGCGCCTTGGTCTTTTGCAAGCAGCACCGCATGTCGCAACCTTTGGTGCGCGGGAGATTGCTTGACGTCGCAATCTCAAAGCGAGATTTTGCTTAAGTTGATTGTCGTCAAATCACAAGCGGAACCGGGACACGGCGCGAAACAGAGTTTCGGGCTCAGTTGCCTCGGCCAGGCGCTTGTCGAGGGCTCACAGCGGCTTTTTCGGAATCAGCGGCGAGAAACGAGAACCGGTTCCGAACGGTAAATGGTTGGAAAAAGGCGTTTCAGAGCCTCGACCTTGGGCAGATCATTATAGACGACGTAGGGATAGTCTGGGTTGTTGGACATAAAATCTTGATGGTAACGCTCGGCTGGGTAGAAAGTCTTGCCGGGCTCGATCGTCGTCGCGATCGAGGCGTCGAAGACGCCTGCGCCGTCGAGCTGCGCGATATAGGCTTTGGCTAGGCGCGCCTGCTCGGCATTCTGCGGGAAGATCGCAGAACGATATTGCCGCCCCAGATCCGGTCCCTGGCGGTTGAGCTGAGTCGGATCATGCGCGACCGAAAAATAGATCTGCAACAGCCGCCCGTAGCTGATCTTGCGGGGATCGTATGTCACCTGGACCGACTCGGCGTGCCCCGTCGCGCCCGAACCGACGCGCTCGTAATGCGCGTCGCGCGCATCGCCCCCGGCGTATCCCGAAACGGCGTTCGTGACTCCCGTCACGTGCTGAAACACGCCCTGCACGCCCCAGAAACAGCCGCCGGCGAAGACGGCGACCTCGCTCGGGGCCGCAGCCGTCTCGTCGGCCGCCGGCGGCGGCAGCGCACGCGTCTCGCCAGCGGCGGAGCCGGCCGGCGCGAGCCCAGCCGAGCCCAGAATCAAGGCCGCCGCGGCCAACAACAGCGCGGGGCGAATGGTGCTCGCGAACGGGTTCATCGTCTTGCTCCGATCAGCCGAAGGTGAAGGCGTAGACCTCGACGCCAGGGTCAAGGAAGTCGATCTCGAAGGCGCGATCCGTGATCGGCCCCTGCTGTCGCACGAGCTGGTAGAGCCTATGCTCGGTTGCGACGCCGCAGCCGTCCGCGCCGAGGTCGGCGCCGCGGTTCTCGCCCGGCGGCGCGCCGTCGAGCTTGACGCAGAAGCGCGCCCGCCCGCTCGCCCCTGGCCCGAGCACGAGATGCAGGTCGCGCGCATGGAAGCGATACACCAGGCCGCCGCCTCCGGCGTCGAGCGTGGCGCGCTCGCTGTCCACTGTCCATCTGCCGAACAGCGCCCATTCGTTGAGGCCCAAAGCGCGGGCCTCATAGAACCGGCTCTCGTTCTCGACTTCTCCGCCGGGCGAGGCGAAGCGCTCCGCGCGCGCCAAGCCGACATAGGTCTCGGGCGACTGAGCATGCTCAAGATCAGCGGGCGCCTCCGCGGCGCTCAGGACCTGCGCCTTCGCGCCCGTCTCGGAAAGGCGCGCGGCGCCGGCCTCGGCCAGCAGACGCCGAATCACGCGCTCGGAGTCCTCGTAGTCGCCCTCGCCGAAGTGATGACCGCGGATGCGGCCCTGCGCGTCGACGAAGTAGTGCGCCGGCCAATACTGGTTGTCGAACGCCTGCCAGATCGCGTAGTCATTGTCGATTGCGACTGGGTAGCCGATCCCGAGCTCGGCGACAGCCCTTCGCACATTGTCGATCGACTTCTCGAAGGCGAATTCGGGCGTGTGGACGCCGATCACGACGAGCCCCTGCTGTTTGTATTTTTCCGCCATAGCACGCACATAGGGCAGCGTGCGCAGACAGTTGATGCAGGAATAGGTCCAAAAGTCCACGAGGACCACCTTGCCCTTCAGATTTCTCGTCTCGAGCGGCGGCGAGTTGAGCCAGGCGCTGGCGCCCTCGAAGCTCGGCAGCTCGCCTTCAACCGCGAGATCGGCGCCCGCCGCGTCGGTCGAGGCGGCCTTCGACCCCGCCATGCCGAATCCGCCAAGCAGACGCTCCTCCAGCGCATTGGTGTTCGCCGCCGACAGGCGCGTGAGGAAGCCGGCGTCGAGACCGAACGCGATGGCGGCGACCGCGGCCAGCACGGCCGCGCCAAGGCCTCGGCGCAGCCATTCGGCGGCGCCGAAAGAGCGCTTCATCGCCGCGAAGACACGGCCCCCGATCAGCAGCGCGAGCGCCAGCGAGGCGCCGGCGCCGGCGGCATAAGCCAGGAGCAGCAGCAGCGTCGCGACCCTCGCTCCGCCGAGAGCCGCTCCCGTCAGGATCAGGCCCAGGATCGGGCCCGCGCAAGGCGCCCAGAGCAGACCGGTCGCAACGCCAAGAACGAGCGAAGCGGCGACGCCGCCGCGCTCCGACGCCTCTCGACCCGCCGCGAGCCGCCCGCCAAGCGCGACGAACGGCTGCGCCAGACGATCAGCGAGCTGCGGAAAAAGCAGGGACAGGCCGAAGAGCGCCAGCAACGCCATCGCAGCAAAGCGCGCGTAACGGTCCGCCTCGACCGCGGCGCCGCCGGCGAACGCCGCGAGCGTCGCGACGACGGCGAAGCTTACGGCCATTCCAGCGAGCTGCGGCAGGCCGCTGCGCAGGAAAGGCCGGTCGGCGCGCGCGAACACGAAGGGCAGCACCGGCAGCACGCAGGGGCTCAGAATCGTCAGCGCGCCGCCGAGGAAAGCGAGAATCGCGAGCAGCATGCGCGCTTACGCGGTCTGCGGCTTGAAGGTCAGCGCAACGCCGTTGATGCAGTAGCGCAATCCGGTGGGCTTCGGCCCGTCGTTGAACACATGTCCGAGATGTCCGCCGCAGCGGCTGCAGTGAACGGCGGTGCGCGTCGTGCCGAGCGAGCGATCCGACGTCGTTCCGACCGCGCCCGACAGGGGCTCGAAGAAGCTCGGCCAGCCGGTGCCGCTGTCATATTTGGCCTGCGACGAGAACAGGTCGCGCCCGCAGCCGGCGCATGCGAAGACACCGCGCCGATGCTCGTCGAGAAGGGCGCTCGTGAAGGGACGCTCCGTGCCCGCGTCGCGCAGCACGTCATATTGCTCGGCGGTGAGCAGCTTGCGCCATTCGGCGTCGGTGTGGGCGACATCGAAGTTCTCGCGCGCCAAAGCCGCGCGACGCTGCGCAAAGGGCGCGAAGGGCGCGAAGGGCGCGAGAGCCGCGATTGCGAGGACGGCGCGTTTCGTCAACATGCGATTTTCTCCTGCGATGGCCCTTGCCGCTATTTCGCGCTTCGGCGCGGCTTTGTTACGATGAAGCTTAAATATCGTCGCGGTCGTCTTGGCCAGCCCCCGGCTCGAAGAATCGCCGCCCGGCCGCCGTGGCGGTGTATAAGCCAGCGGCGCAAAACCTCCAGCGGACCACACCGTGATCAAGATCACCTCCTCCATCGCAATCGACGAGAGCGAGCTCTCCGAAACATTTTTGCGCGCCTCCGGCGCCGGCGGCCAGAACGTGCAGAAGGTCGAGACGGCCGTGCAGCTGCGCTTCGACGCCGCGCGCTCGCCCAATCTGCCACAGCCCGTGCGCGCCAGGCTCGCCAAGCTCGCGGGGCGGCGCATGACGCGCGACGGGGTCGTTGTGATCTCGGCGCAGCGCCACCGCACGCAGGAGCGCAATCGCGCCGACGCGCTGGAGCGGCTATTGGCGCTGCTCCGGGAGGCCGCCGCCCCTCCCCCGCCGCCGCGCCGCAAGACGAGGCCGACGCTCGCGTCAAAGCAGCGGCGACTCGAGGGCAAGAAGCTGCGCTCGGGCGTCAAGGCGCTGCGCGGGACCGTCGAGATCCCATGAGGCGGACGCTGGCGCAAATCCCCGCTGGCGTCTGGGCGCTCGGCTTCGTGTCGCTGTTCATGGATCTCTCATCGGAGATGATCCACGCGCTGCTGCCTGTCTATCTCGTGACGGCCTTCGGCGCCTCGATGACGGATGTCGGCTGGATCGAGGGGATCGCGGAATCGACGGCTTCGATCGTGAAGGTCTTCTCAGGCGCGCTCTCGGACTGGCTCGGGCGGCGAAAGCTCCTGGCCGCGCTAGGTTATGGCCTCGCGGCGGTCACGAAGCCCGTCTTTCCGCTCGCGCCGAGCCTCGCTTGGCTCGTCGCGGCGCGCTTCATCGATCGCGTCGGCAAGGGGATTCGCGGCGCCCCGCGCGACGCGCTCGTCGCCGACCTCGCGCCGCCAGCGTTGCGCGGCGCGGCCTTCGGCCTGCGACAGTCGCTCGACACGGTGGGCGCTTTTCTCGGGCCGGCGGCGGCGATCGCGCTCATGTGGGCAAGCGGCGACAATTTCAAATTCGTCTTCAGTGTTGCGATCATTCCCGCCGTGGTCTCCACGTCGCTCGTCGTCTTCGCGGTCGGCGAGCCGCAACGCCCCGCGGACCGACGCCCGATTCGGTTCCCGCTCCACACCGGCGAGATTTCACAACTGTCGGGCGCCTTCTGGCTCGTCGTGCTCATCGCGACGCTCTTCGCGCTCGCGCGCTTCAGCGAAGCCTTCCTGATCCTGCGCGCGCGCGACGCCGGCCTGCCCCTCGCGCTGAGCCCGCTCGTCCTCGTGGCGATGAACGTCGTCTACGCGCTCGCCTCCTATCCCGCTGGCTTCCTGTCGGACCGTTCGGGCCGCCTCGGCTTGCTGGCCGGCGGGCTCCTCCTGCTGATCGGCGCGGACGCGATGCTCGCCAACGCCGCCGCGCTGCCCTGGGTCGCGGCGGGCGTAGCGCTCTGGGGGCTGCACATGGGCCTGACGCAGGGCCTGCTGTCGACCCTCGTCGCCGACGTCGCCGCCCCCGAGCTGCGCGCCACGGCCTTCGGCCTGTTCAACCTTGCGAGCGGCGTCGCCGCGCTGGCCGCGAGCCTGCTCGCCGGCGCGCTGTGGGACCGCTTCGGCGCCGGCGCGACGTTTTGGAGCGGGGCAGGATTTGCGGGGCTAGCGCTCTTCGGATTGGCGATGACGCGCCGCGATCTCGCGCCTCAACCGTGGGCGGAAGAGCCGCCGGCGCGACAATCGCCGTAAGTTGGATGTCTGCGGTCAAAGAGTAAGCATCGCCAAGACGATGAGGGTCGCCGCCGTGCAAAAATGGAGAATGAAATGTAGGGTGTTTGGCGCAATCCCATTGCGCAACGGCAAAAACGTATGGGTATTGCCGAACATGAGGCGATAACGCTTTGCCCGCTCGGGCTCAGGCCGAAACAGGTAGGGCAGCCACCAGGCGCGCAGTTCTCCCAGAAAAAGGAGGACGTAGCTGATCCACAACCAGCTCCAAAGCCAAGCCGGAATTTGTGTCGACAGATTTGCGACGCTGAAATACAGGCCGATCGAGTAGGGAACGCTCTGAATCAAGGTGACGATAACCAGCCCTGAAGTTGTATGTGCCGATCGCACGGCTGACACGTCATTTAACCGCCCGAGCGGGATCCAGTCATGCGTCCAGAGTATGATGACTTGGAGCGCCTGCACAAAAATTAGTAGTATCAACATAACAGCTACCCCCGAAGGCGCTTCCGGCTGCGCTCCTCTACGGGGAGAATACGCCAAGATCAAGTCCCGGTTGAGCGCTTGAGCGCCCCGAAGCGCGGGGGCTCAGTACTCCGCGCGCATGCGGCCCCGCTCCAGCACGTGGTTGGGATCGAAGCTCTCCTTCACGCGCCGCGTCAGCGCCGCGAGCGCGCGCGGCTGCGGCTCGAAGACGTCGACGCGCGCCCGGACTTCCTTGCTCGCGCGAACGAGGGTCGCGTGGCCGCCGAGCGTCGCGAGCCCTGCTCGCAGGAGCGGGGCGTGGGCGTCCGGCGCCTCGCCGAGACAAAGCCATACGAGGCCGCCGACCCAATCATAGAAATGCGCGAGCAGGGGCGCGCCCGCGCCGCGCAACGCCTCGATCAGAGCGAGACCATCCGTCGGCGCGACGGATACGCGCCACGCCTGTCCCGGCTGATCGGCGACCGGCGCGGCGTCGCGCAGCGCCCGCCACAGATCTCGAGATTGCGATGCGTCGATACGCTCGCCGCCGCCGAGCGCCGCGCGCAAATCTTCGACGCGCCGGGCGACCGAGATCGCCGGTCCCTCGAGCCGGATGAGCGCGGCGTCGCGCGCGAGGCGCAGGGGTGGGGCGCCGCGCGGCGACGCCGCGAGCCCGCCGGGCTCGGCGGCCGTTTTGGCCGCCGCGCGCAACGCGGCGAGCGCCTCCGCTTCGCCCGACGTCTCGAGCAGCAGCGTCGCCTCCGTCTCCGGCTTTGGCAACACCTTGAAGGTGACCTCGGTCAGCGCCGCGAGCGTGCCATAGGCGCCCGCGACGAGCTTCGACAGATCGTAGCCGGTCACGTTCTTCATGACGCGGCCGCCGGATTTGACGATCTCGCCCTGGCCGGTGACGCAGCGGAAGCCAAGGAGGTGGTCGCGAAGGCCGCCCGCCTGGAAGCGGCGCGGACCCGAAGCGCCAGTCGAAACCATGCCGCCGAGCGTCCCCTGCCCCGGCGCGAGGCCGAGCAGCGGGCCATGATCGATGGGCTCGAAGGCGAAGCGCTGCCCATGCGCGTCGAGCAGCGCCTCAATCTCGGCGCGCGGCGTGCCGGCGCCGGCGGTGAGCACGAGCTCTTCGGGCTCGTAGAGCGACACGCCGGTGAAAGCGGCGAGCGAGAGCGGCGTTCCGGTCGAGGGGCGCCCGAGCGCCGTCTTCGAGCCCGCGCCGAGAAGCCTTAGCGGCGTTCCCGCCGCATTGGCGGCGCGAATCGCCTCGGCGAGCTCCGCCTCCGAGCTCGGCGCAAGGACTCCCATCAGAACCTCGGCAGTTCCGGGAACCTGGGCTCGCCGCGCTCGACGCGCATCATGCCGAATTCGGCGCAACGGTGCAGCGTCGGAAAGACCTTGCCGGGATTGAGCCGCCCCTGAGGATCGAAAGCGCATTTGACGCGCATCTGCTGTTCCAGGTCGGCCTGCGAGAACATCTCGCCCATCAGGTCGCGCTTCTCGACGCCGACGCCATGCTCCCCCGTGAGCACGCCGCCGACCGCGACGCAGAGCCGCAGAATGTCGGCGCCAAGGCGCTCGGCGCGCTCCGAGTCGCCATCGATCGAGGCGTCATAGAGGATCAGCGGATGCAGATTGCCGTCGCCGGCGTGGAAGACATTGGCGACGCGCAGCCCGTATTTCTTCGCGAGGGCCTCCATGCCGAGCAACACCTCGGGCAAGCGTCGGCGGGGAATCGTGCCGTCCATGCACAGATAATCCGGGCCGATGCAGGCGACCGCCGGAAAAGCGTTCTTGCGCCCCGCCCAGAACTGCAGGCGCTCGGCCTCACTCGTCGAGATCTTCGCGCTCGTGGCGCCTTGCGCGCGCGCAATCTCCTCGCAGACGCCCGTGAGGTGGTCGACCTCCGCCTGCGCGCCGTCGAGCTCGACGATGACGAGGGCCTCGGCGTCCTGCGGGTAGCCGCAGGGCTGGAAGCGCTCGGTCGCGCCGATCGTGGCGCGGTCCATCATCTCCAGACCCGCCGGTATGACGCCGCGGGCGATGATCGCGCCGACCGCGCGCGCGCCGTCCTCGACGCTCGCGAAGCCGAGCAGCAGCGCCCGCGCGACGGAC
Source organism: Methylocystis sp. (assembly GCA_035319645.1). Lineage (GTDB taxonomy): Bacteria > Pseudomonadota > Alphaproteobacteria > Rhizobiales > Beijerinckiaceae > Methylocystis. Next base: position 24,867 of record DATHCI010000091.1, read on the forward strand.
GGCTTCGGCAAGATGCGGACGGTCGCCTCGGTGATGACGCCGAGCAGACCCTCCGAACCGGTCATCAGGCCCATGAGGTCATAGAATTCGGAATCGAGATGCTTGCCTCCGAGACGGATGACCTCGCCGCCCATCAGCACGACTTCGAGGCCGAGCAGATTGTTGGTCGTCAACCCATATTTGAGGCAGTGAACGCCGCCGGCGTTCTCGCCGACATTGCCGCCGATCGAGCAGGCGATTTGCGAGGAGGGATCGGGCGCGTAGTAGAAGCCCCGGCCCTCGACCGCGCGGGTGATCGAGAGATTGGTCACGCCGGGCTGCACGCGCGCGCAGCGGTTTTCGTAGTCGATCTCGATTATGCGATTGAACTTCGACATGCCGAGCAGAACGCCGTCCTCAAGGGGCATCGAGCCGCCGGAGAGCGAGGTGCCGGCGCCGCGCGGCACGACCTTGACGCTCAAGTCCTGCGCGAGCTCGAGGATCGCGGAGACCTGCGCGACCGTCTCGGGCAGCGCGACGACGAGCGGCAGCGCGCGATACATGGTGAAGGCGTCGCAGTCATAGGCCCGGCGGGCGATCTCGTCGGCGATGACGTTCTCGGCGGGGAGGATTTTCTTGAGCCGAGCGACGATCTCGTCGCGACGCGAGAGGATCGCCGCTTCGGGCGGCGGCATCGAGAGGGCCATGCGCGGGACGCCAAAGTCGAAGGCCGTGACGCGGCCTGAGGGCGGGCGTCATAACAGGTATGGCGGCAGGCGAATAGCGCTCATTCCGCCTGACGATTCAGCTGTCGCGATCGGAGCGGCGGCGCCGACCGTTCGAGACCGGTTCTCAAAGCTGATCTGGAATGTTATGATTACTTATGTCTCGAAACTCGAAGCGCAGCCATGATCACGAACAAGGAAGCCGTGAAGACTGTTGTCCAGTACATGAAGGACATAGCAGAGTTTATGCCCAGCTCCGATCAAAGATTAGAGGAAATTGACTATGACGACGAGAGCAACACGTGGAGGGTTGGCGTGAGCTTCAAGGAACACTCTTTATCCGATGAAGCGAGGATATGTAAGAGATTTGCCGTTGATGGAGACACCGCTGAAGTAATTTCAATGAAAAATGTGATTTTCTGAAGATCATGCTGGATACAGCCATGGCTCTCATTGTAAAGCACCGCTCGTCTGGCGTGTTTTTTGATACTAACCTGATGCTGGTTATGGTAGTAGGCGCGTATGATCGCATGAGACTCCAAAGCTTCAAGCGCACAATGGCCTTTGGGCCCAAAGAATACGTTTTGCTTGAAAAATTGTACAAGCTATGCGGGCGTCGCCTGATTACGCCTAACATACTTACAGAAGTCGACAATTTATCTCGTCAACTCCCAGAAAGGGAACACGACGCCGTCTCAGAGCAGCTCCATAAACTTGTGAAATAAATGTTCGAGATCTACCAGGAGAGCGGGCTTTTCAGCGGCGCAGACGTACACAAGAAATTCGGTCTAACAGATGCGATTCTGATGAAGCTTGCTGAAAAGCATCTGATCGTCACCGTCGACTTTCCTCTCGCGCATCGACTGGAGACCTCGGGGCGTGACGTCGCTAACTTCAATCATTTGCGCCCCTATGCGGGCTAGCGATCTATCGCAATCGGAGCCACGGAGCCCGGACCCCTGGGGCGCCATCCATCGTCGCCTTTCTGTATCAAAATAAAGATAGGCGCGCCATTCAAGAGGAGGGCGCCAATCAGTGCGCCCTCCAAATATGAATCGTGATTCGTTTGCTCTTATCCCCGCAAGTCGGCGGCGCGCGCCATTAGCAAAACTTGAAGGTTGCTTGCATTTCGCACTTGCGAAAAAATAAAAAGCGCCTATGTTCCTGTCGCTAGCTTCGCAGACACTTTGAACGAAGCGCCCGCGCGGGCGGCATTCCCGCATATGGAGTTAAAAAACCATGTCCTCCTCGTCCGAACTGACGGCCTTTCTCAAGGACCCGAAGCCTGTGGCGGGAGCTTTTTTCGAGCGCCGCCATGTGGCGATCTGGCTCGTGCTTGCGTCCGAGCTCCTGACCGCGTTCCAGATGCGGGAAGGCGTCGCGGCGCTCATCGTGCTCGCGATCAACGCGCTGCTGCTCGGTCTCGCGATCACCTGGTTCAAGCGCAGCCAGAAGGCGATCTGGCTCGCGGCGGCCTCGGAAATCCTCGTCGCGACCCAGATGACCCCCGACCGCGCGACCGTCGTCGTGCTTCTCGTAAACGCGGTCCTGCTGGCGGCTGCGGTCTTCGTCGCGCGCGTCGTCGCCAGCGTGAAATCCGCCTAGGCTGTCGAGGCGCGCCCGCCGCGCCTCGAATTGCTCTCACGCCGTCGTCCGCCGCGCGTCACTCATGAAGACGCGGGGCGGCGCTGATCTTGCGCGGCGCAGTCGAGTGCGCGTCCGAGAGCTGCAGCGTCACCAGTCTGGCGATCAGAATCGCGGGAAAGAGCTGGCCGATGATCGACTCGATATTGCAGAGGCTGCGCGCGAACGGGTGGACGGGCGTGATGTCGCCGTAGCCGACCGTCGTGAGCGTGACGCAGCTGAAATAGATCAGAGCGCTGGTGAGGCCCGGATTGTCCTCCACCGCAAGATGCGCGAAAGCGTCCGGGACCATGAGTCCGACGGTCACGTATAAGGGCACGAAGGCGAGCACGACGAGCAGATAGAGCAGCACGGCGCCGAGGATGCGGTGATAGGTGACGCGCCCCGCGGCGAAGACGGCGCGAGCGACGACGAAGCCGAGCGTCAGCGAGATGGTGAGCCAGGCCGCGGAGATCAGATGCAGATGGAAGTCCGACCGCGTTCCTTGCAGCCGCGAGATTATGACGTAAAGATTCGTCAGCAGGGCGACAAGCACAAGCATCGACGCGATGAAGCTGCCGGAGAGCACCAGCACGCCGCCGAGCACGATCAGGGCCAAGACGCCGCCGAAACCCGTGAAGGCGTTGCCATCCGCGACCTGCAAGGGCGCGACGACAAACATCATGAGCGCCAGCAGCACCGTCAGGATGGTCAAGAGCCTGTCGCCATAGACCCCGCGCCATATGCTGAGCCGGCGCCGAACCATCATGATCATGATTGAAACCCCGTCTTGCCTGAGACGACGCGTCCTGCGATCGATGCGTCTCCTGCTTCGCCCCAGCTCGCGCCGGAAGCGTTATTACGCTCCAGATTGGCTCGAAAAAGAGGCCGCAGTTTGAACGGGCGCCGAGGGCCGTTTCCCCCGCGTCGTGGTTCAGGGAGTGGTCGCGAGCAGCGTCAATCGCGTCCCTCTTCCGGGAACGCTTTCAATGGCGAGCGTCGCGCCGGCGAGCGCCGCGCGCTCGCGCATGCCGACGAGGCCGAAGTGTCCCGGCGTCGGGCGCTCGGAGTCGAAGCCGGCGCCGTCGTCGCTTATCGTGAGACTGATCCGAGAATTCTCGCGTTCCAGCGCAATCTCGACCCGCCGCGCGCCTGCGTGCAGCTCGACATTGCGCAGCGCCTCGCGCAGCACGCGCCCAAACGTCTCGGCGAGGCCCGCGGGCAAGGGCGCGGCGTCCAGGTGAACGTCGACCTTGATCCCCCGCGCGGCGGCCCGCGCGCGAAATGCGTCGACGACGCCCCTCAGATCCTCGCTTTGGGGCGCCGCGCGCAGTCTGGCGATCGCCTCGCGCGTCTCGGTGAGGCCCGCGCGCGCCGTCTCCTGCAGCGCCCGAAGCGCCGCCCGCGCGCCGTCGTCTTGCGTCCGCTTGGCGATGACGCCGATCTCCAGGATCATCGTGACGATCGAGCGCGCCAGCGTGTCGTGGAGGTCATGGGCGATGGCGAGGCGCTGGTGGGCGAGCGCGGCGGCGCGCGCCTCCTCCTGCGCCTTGTCGCGCTCGGCTTCGAGCCGCTTCGCCTCGGTCACGTCGCGCCCGACCGCCTGAAACGCGCCGACCGCTTCCGCGCCCGAAAAGCGGACGTCCCACTGGAGCCACCGCATTCCCCCGTCGCCGCCGAGCGTCGCAAGCTCGAAGGACGCCGGCTTTTCGACGAAGGCTTCGATTCGCCAGGGATCCCGCCCGGCGAACGGCGGGAACGCCGCAGAAACCACGCGACCGACCAGACCGGCGCCCGCGACGCCCAAAAACTCCGCCGCGCGGCGGTTGGCGAAGAGGATGCGTCCGTCGCCGCCAAAGCGCAGCACGAGGTCGCCAGCGCTTTCGACGAGCTCGCGATAGAGCGCGTCGGCGACTCGGGTCCGCGCCGCCGCCGCTTCGGCCTGCTGCTGCAGCAGCAGCTTCTCGCGCCGCTCCGAGAGCAAAAGCCGGTCGGTCTGCTCGCCGCCATGGTCGCGCGTCGTAACGACGGTGAAGGCCTCGCTCGCCGGGTCCCAGACGATCGAGATTGCAATGCGCCTCTCCTGCTCTGCGAGCCGCATCGAGGGCAGCACGAGTTCGCCGCCCTCGCGCAGCGCGACGAGCGCTTCCTCCATATGGGCGAGCAATGGGGAAGCGCTGGCGGGCTGGCCCTCGGGCGGCAGCCAGGCCGAGAGCGCGCCGCGCCGGCTCAGCACTGCGAGATCGGCGCTCAAGAGAGCATAGCCGAGCTGGTCGCGGGCGATGGCGGATTCGAGGTCTATCGCGGGTCCGGCTCCGGATTCCCTCTCCCCGCCTGCGGGGAGAGGGCTAGGGTGAGGGGCGTGGAGAGTTCCCTCAACGGCGGGAAACTCCGTTTGGACCCGAGAGCTTGCAGGCGTCGTCGACAAGAGCGGGTCACGTGTTGAACCGGAAGTGCAGCACGTCGCCGTCGGCGACGACGTAATCCTTGCCCTCGAGCCGCAGCTTGCCGGCTTCGCGCGCGCCCGCTTCGCCCTGGAGCGCCACATAATCGGCGTAGGCGATCGTCTCGGCGCGAATGAAGCCCTTTTCGAAATCCGTGTGGATCACGCCCGCGGCCTTCGGCGCCTTCGTGCCTTCTCCGATCGTCCAGGCCCGCGCCTCCTTGGGGCCGACGGTAAAATAGGTTACGAGACGCAGAAGCTCGTAACCGGCGCGGATCACCCGGTTGAGGCCGGGCTCCTCGAGCCCCACGGCTTCGAGATAGTCCTTCTGCTCCTCGATCGGCATGACCGCGATCTCGCTCTCGATCTTGGCCGAGACGACCACGCAGGCCGCGCCCTCCTCCTTGGCGCGGGCAAGCACCTTTTGCGACTGCGCATTGCCTTCCGCGGCGGCGGCCTCCTCGACGTTGCAGACGTAAAGAACAGGCTTCGACGACAGCAGCCCCAAGCCTTCGAGCAGGCCCCGCTCCTCAGGCTTGATCTCGACGAGCCGCGCCGGCTTCCCCTCGCGCAGCAAAGCGAGGCAGCGGCGCATGAGGTCGAGCAGCTCCTTGGCGTCCTTGTCGCCGCCCTTGGCCTTCTTCTCCAGCGCGACGACGCGCTTCTCGAGACTCTCGAGGTCGGCGAGCATGAGCTCGGTCTCGATCGTCTCGATGTCGCGCAAGGGATCCACGCCGCCCTCGACATGCGTCACGTCGCCGTCCTCGAAGCAGCGCACGACATGGGCGATGGCGTCGCATTCGCGGATGTTGGCCAGAAACTGGTTCCCGAGCCCCTCGCCCTTGGAGGCGCCGCGCACGAGGCCGGCGATGTCGACGAAGGTCAGGCGCGTCGGGATGATCTCTTTGGAGCCCGCGATCCCGGCAAGCGCCTCGAGGCGCGAATCGGGCACGGCGACCTCGCCGACATTGGGCTCGATCGTGCAGAAGGGATAGTTCGCCGCCTGCGCGGCCGCCGTCTGCGTGAGCGCGTTGAAAAGGGTCGATTTGCCGACGTTCGGCAGACCGACGATGCCGCATTTGAAGCCCATGTCGTTCCTGGCGGAGTTTGGCGTTTGGCGGGCGATATGCGGGGCGAGCGCCGAAAACGCAAGGGGCGGGCGCGCAGAAGGAGGCTGGTCCAAGGCGCGCTCCGATGACCGTCGTCTTTGGTCTCGGCCGTTGTCTAAGAGCTCTGCGCGTCAGCAACTGCCCTTGTTGACCGGCGATCCTCATATTTTAAGTATCATAAATTGTAGCATAAGCATTATTATCAAACGCATAAGTATCATAAACAACTGCATCGCAGCAATTATTGCGACATTTTTGTTTTGGTCCTTTATTTATTTTTACGTGCACGTTACGACGCGCCGCGCCGCGGGCTATACCGAGCGGCGAGTCGAGAAAGGACCAATCAGTGAAGATGCGGACGATCGCCACTGTCGTGGCGTTTTTGGGAATGACGGGAGCTTCCTTCGCCAGCTGCAGTGTGAATGACGCTTACACGGACAAGCAGGCCGCCTGCGCCTCCGCTTGCGAAGATCAGTTCATTCGCGATCGGCAACACGCCGACGTCGAGGTCAACGCCAAGGCCGCCGACGCGAGAAAAGCTTGCGACGCCAAATGCGGCTGTGACGAAAAGTCCAAATAAGCCCGCCCGTGATCTCGCCACGCGATTTCGTGGCGAGATCACGAACCTCCTCCTCGAATCTGCGAACGTCTATCGCCAGGTCGTTCCGCGCCAACCGCAGCGCGGACAATTCCCTTCTCATCTCATATCCGCTGAACGCGCACGCCGGCTTGCGCCGCGGCGCCGCATGGGTTAAGCGGCATGGCTTCCGCAATTCGCACCCGCCGGAAGCTCCTTGACGAAACCCGCCACTCCCGTCGCCGTCATCATGGGCTCGCAGTCCGACTGGTCGACGATGCGGCACGCCGCGCAAACGCTGGAAGAGCTCGGCGTCGGCTTCGAGGCGCGCATCGTCTCCGCCCATCGCACGCCGGACCGGCTCGTCGACTTTGCGAAGAACGCCGAGCGCGACGGCTTCGAGATCATCATCGCCGGCGCCGGCGGCGCCGCGCATCTGCCTGGCATGACCGCCGCCATGACCGCGCTTCCCGTGCTCGGCGTGCCGGTGTGCTCCAAGGCGCTCTCCGGCGTGGACTCGCTGCTCTCGATCGTGCAGATGCCAGCGGGCGTGCCAGTCGGAACGCTCGCCATCGGCGAGGCCGGCGCCGTCAATGCGGCGCTGCTCGCCGCCGCCATGCTCGCGCGCGGCGACGCGGCGCTCCGGCAGCGGCTCGTCGCTTACCGCGAGCGCCAGACCGCCGCCGTCGGTCTCGCCCCGAGCGAAGACGCCTGAGGCGATGCTGGCGCCCGGCGCGACGATCGGCGTTCTCGGCGGCGGGCAGCTCGCGCGCATGCTGGCGCTCGCCGGCGCGAGGCTCGGCCTCAGGACGCATGTGTTCTCGCCCTCCGAGAACGAGCCGGCTCACGACGTCTGCGCCTTCCGGACCATCGCCGGCTATGCGGATCAGGCGGCGCTTGCGCGCTTCGCTGCGGCTGTCGACGTCATCACCTACGAATTCGAAAATGTCCCCGCCGCCAGCGCTGACTTTTTAGACGCGCGCAGGCCTGTGCGGCCGTCGCCGCAGGCCCTGGCGGCGACGCAGGACCGGCTTGTCGAAAAGCAGTTCCTGCAAAGTCTCGGCGTTCCGACGGCGGGCTTCGCCGACGTCCCGGACGCCGGCGCGCTCGCCCGCGCCGTGGCGAAGCTCGGGCGCCCGTCCATCCTCAAGACGCGCCGGCTTGGCTATGACGGCAAGGGCCAGGTGCTGCTGCAGCCCGGCGCCGACCTCGCGGCGGCGTTCCAGTCCGCGGGGGGCGCCCCCGCGATCCTCGAGAGCGTCGTGCCCTTCACGAAGGAGCTCTCGGTCGTCGCGGCCCGCGGCGCCGACGGCGCCTTCCGCGCCTATGACGTCTGCGAGAACGTTCACGAGCGCCACATACTGGCGACGACGACGGCGCCCGCCCCCATCGCGGAGGCGACAGCGGCGCAGGCGGTCGAGATCGCCCGCAAGATCGCCGAGGCCGCAGATTACGTCGGCGTGCTGGCCGTCGAGATGTTCCTCGTCGACGACCGCCGCGAGCGGCTCCTCGTCAACGAGATCGCGCCGCGCGTGCACAACTCCGGGCATTGGACGCTCGACGGCGCAGTGACCTCGCAATTCGAGCAGCACATGCGCGCCGTCGCCGGCTGGCCGCTCGGCTCGACGCGCCGGCGCGGGCGCGCGGTGATGCGCAACCTCATCGGCGCCGAGGTCGAGCAGTGGCGGGACCTCCTCGCGCAGGAGGGCGCCTGCCTGCACCTCTATGGCAAGAGCGAGACCCGTGCGGGCCGCAAGATGGGGCATGTGACGTTTGTGACGGACGAGGCGTAGACGGTGGTCGTTGGGGCGCCGGACGAAGGGGGAAACCGTGCCGCTCTCGGCCCATTCGCCAAGTTTATCTATGGGAAGGTCGCATCATCGGCGAGGCCGAAATCGCCTTGGGCTGAGTCTCCGGGGAGCTATTCCCCACACGCTCGTGAGTCGATTTGAATGTCCGCCATGCGCCAGCAACGCCGGCCTCGTCACCGCGCGAGACAAAGATTCCTGTCAGGCCGGCGATCGAAAACCTTCACATTT
>DATHCI010000092.1:0-16733 GCA_035319645.1 Methylocystis sp.
GACCTTGGGCAGCGACAGCGACAGCGCGCCTTCCTCGAAAGTCTTCCTGGCGGCGGCGGCGGCCTCTTCCGCCGCGTCGCGCCCGTGCAGCAGCGCGCTTGCCTCGGTCGCCAGCGTCTTCTTCGCCTCGTTGATCTCCGCGCCGCCGAGCGCCTCGAGGCGCGCGATCTCATCGAGCGGCAGGAAGGTGAAGAGCTTCAGGAACCTGCCGACGTCGGCGTCCTCGACGTTGCGCCAATATTGCCAGTAGTCGTAAGGCGAAAGCAGCGAGCCGTCGAGCCATACGGCGCCGGCCGCGGTCTTCCCCATCTTGGCGCCCGAGGCCGTGGTCAAAAGCGGCGAGGTCAGGCCATAGAGCTGCGGCGACCCCAAGCGCCGGCCGAGGTCGACGCCCATGACGATGTTGCCCCACTGGTCCGAGCCGCCCATCTGCAGCCGCGCGCCGTGACGCTTGCTGATCTCGGCAAAGTCATAGGCCTGCAGGCACATGTAATTGAATTCGATGAAGGATAACTCATGCTCGCGCTCGAGCCGCAGCTTCACGCTGTCCATGGTCAGCATGCGGTTCACGGAGAAGTGCCGGCCGATGTCGCGCAGGAAGTCGATATAGTTCAGGCCCTGAAGCCATAGGGCGTTGTCGAGCAGCAGCGCGCCCGTCGCGCCATCGCCGAAGCGCAGAAATTTCTCGAAGACTTTTTGGATCGCGGCCTTGTTGCGGTCGATCTCCTCGATTGACAGCAGCTTGCGGCTCTCATCCTTGCCGGAGGGGTCGCCGACGCGCGTCGTGCCGCCGCCGACGAGCGGCAGCGGGCGCCCGCCCGTACGCTGCAGCCAGGCGAGCAGCATGATCGGAATGAGGCTGCCGACGTGGAGCGACGGCGCCGTGCAGTCGAAGCCGATATAGGCCGCGAGGGCGCCCTTGCGCGCCTCTTCGTCTAGCCCCGCGAGATCAGTGCATTGATGCATGAATCCGCGTGCGATGAGAGTCGCGAGGAAATCGGACTTTGGGGCGAAGGCGTCGGACATGCTCGGGTTGTTAGCGGGTGAGGGAGGGAGGCGCAAGGGACGCGCTGAGACCTCACGCGCTCGGGCCCCGTGCGTCCCTGAACGCCCGTATCCGAACACGGCCGGATTCGACGACGGCCATCTGTCCGAGCCAATTCTGTCGACTCTCGATCACACTGACGAGCGCCGCAACGGCGCTTGCGCCTCGGGGCGCGGGAATCCGAAAGAGAATGACCCCGAATGACCCCGGCAAAACGTCATTACGGACAGCCAGCTCCCCGAAATCCTTGTCAAAAGTGAGAATCACCGATCCATCTGCGGCCGCCCGCCGCAAAAGCTGCGCGTCAGGGGCTCCGGGCGTCGTCTCCCGGACCCATTCTACGTCATGGCCCGTTTCCCGCAGCGCGCGCACGACGCCGGCCGGAAAATTCTCATCTGCAAGAAAACGCATCTCCTAAGCTGCGCTTGGGAAATGCGTCTCCGACGCAAGCAGGTCGCGTGCGTAAGCCAAGCACGCAAGAATGTCTGCGCGCTCCAGGCCCGGGTAATTTTCCAATATTTCGGCTTCGCTCCAGCCGTCGGCCAAAAGGCCCACGATGAACTCCACCGAGAGCCTCGTGCCGCGGATGACTGGCTTCCCCCCCAACACCGCCGGATCGAGGCCGATACGGGCTGCGTTGTTCATAAACAGCTCCTCGAGACTCCGCCGGATTTTAGCCCAGCCCCGAAAAACCTCAATACAGCCCCTGGTCCACCTTGCGGTCGACGTCCTGCGGCGAGCTGCGGCCGGCTCCGCCGCCTCCCCCGCTGCTATAGGAATCCGGCGGCGCAGTGCCCGGCTTGAAGGCCTCGAGGATCGAGCCCTGGGCGGACGAGCGCAGGCCCGAGTGCGGATCGACGGTGATCAGCTTGATGCCCGCCGGAACGCGGAACGGCGCGTCGGGCTTGTCTTTGAGCTCCTCCATCATGAAGTCGCGGAAGATCGGGGCGGCGTAGAGCGCCGCCTGCGCGTGGTCGCCCATCGAGCGCGGGCGGTCGTAGCCGATGAACACGCCGACGCAGAGGTCCGGCGAGTAGCCGATGAACCAGAGGTCCTTGGCCTCATTGGTCGTGCCGGTCTTGCCTGCGAGGTGTTTGCCGACCGCCTTGATGGCGACGCCCGTGCCGCGCTGGATCACGCCCTCCATGATCGAGGTGATCTGATAGGCGGTGAGCTTGTCGATGACCTGCTCGCGATGGTCGATGAGCCTCGGCTCGTTCTGGCTTTCCCATTTCGGCGCGTCGCAGCCCAGGCACTCGCGGTCGTCGTGCTTGTAGATCGTCTTGCCCCAGCGGTCCTGGATGCGGTCGATGAGCGTCGCCTTGACGCTCTTGCCCTCATTGGCGAGGATCGAATAGGCCGTCACCATGCGCATCAGCGTCGTCTCGCCGGCGCCGAGCGACATGGCGAGATAGAGCGGCAGATCGTCGTAGATTCCGAAGCGCTTGGCGAATTCGGAGATGATCGGCATACCCACGTCCTTGGCGAGCCGCACCGTCATCATGTTCTTGGAGTGCTCGACCCCGTAGCGGAGCGGATGCGCGCCGGAGCCCCTGCCGCCCTCGAAATTTTCCGGGCTCCAGACGCTGCCGTCGGCCTGCACGATCGAGATCGGCTCGTCGAGGATCTGTGAAGAAGGGGTGTAGCCGCCGTCGAGCGCCGCGGCGTAGACGAAGGGCTTGAACGACGACCCCGGCTGGCGCAGCGCCTGCGTCGCGCGGTTGAACTCCGACTGGTCGAAGGAGAAGCCGCCGACCATGGAGAACACGCGCCCCGTGTGCGGGTCCATGGCGATCATCGCCCCGGAAATCTCGGGGATCTGACGCAGGCGATAGGCGCCCGGACGTCCGGCGAGCGGCTCCACATAGACCACGTCGCCCGGAGAAAGCACCGCGCGGGGACTGCGGCCCGCCCAGCGCATGCCCTCGGCTGGCAGAACGCCGGTCTCGCGCTCGCGGGCGATCTCTCCCGACTTCTCGCGTCCCGGCTGCAGGCCGATGCGCGCCTGCGCCTCGGTCGCGTCGAGCACGACCGCGAGCCGCCAGGGCTTGACGTCGCCGAGCGACGGGATGGCGCCGAGCGGCGCGCCCCAGTCGGAAGATATGTCGATGTGGTTCATCGCGCCGCGGAAGCCGTGCGCCTCGTCGTAGCGCACGAGGCCGTCGACAAGGACGCGGCGGGTCAGCGCCTGCATCGTGGGGTCGAGCGTCGTGCGCACCGACAGCCCGCCCTCGTAGAGCTTCTTATCGCCATAGAGCTCCAGGAGCTGACGGCGCACCTCCTCGGCGAAATAGCCTGCGACATAGGTGTTCGGCGTCAGCACGCGCGGATTGACACCGAGCGGCTCGAGCTTGGCCTTCGCGCCTTCCTCCGGCGTGATCGCGTGATCCTCGACCATGCGCTCGATGACATAGTTGCGGCGCGCGATCGCCGCCTCGCGCTTCTGGAACGGATGGTAGTTGTTCGGGCCTTTGGGCAGGCCCGCGAGATAGGCGGCTTCCGCGATGGTGAGCTCGCTCACCGACTTGTTGAAGTAGTTGAGCGCCGCGGCGGCCACGCCGTAATTGCCCAAGCCCAGATAGATCTCGTTGAGGTAGAGCTCGAGGATGCGCTCCTTCGAATAGGCGGCTTCAATGCGGAACGACACCAGAGCTTCGCGGATCTTGCGCTCGATCGAGCGTTCGTTGCCGACGAGGAAGTTCTTCGCCACCTGCTGCGTGATCGTCGAAGCGCCCTGAACGCGGCTGCCCTGGAAGAAGCGCACGGCGTTACGGGCGATGCCCTCAGGGTCGATGCCGTTGTGCGCGTAAAAGCTCTTGTCCTCGGCCGAGATGAAGGCCTGCTTGACGAGCTGCGGGACCGCCGAGCTCGGCAGAAACAGCCGCCGCTCCTTGGAATATTCCGCCAGAATCGTGCCGTCCGCCGCATGCATGCGGGTCGTGACCGGCGGTTCGTAGTTGCGCAGCGCCGTGGTGTCCGGCAGGTCCTTCTCGAACACGAAGACGAGACCCGCGAGCGCCACCGCGACGATCAGAAACAGTATCGTCCCCGTGGCGAACAGGAACCCGAGAAATCTGACGATGAGCGGCATCAAGGCGGTCCTTGTCGCATCATTCCGTTGACGTGTCGCTGCGGCGGCGCGATCCGGCGCGCTCTAAGCTGCGCTCATTGGAACCGCCTGTGCAGGAATTTTATGTTTTATTATGGGCGAACGCAGCGCCAGCTGAGCCCGCTCCACGATTTCGGAATATGGGGTCCCTGGCGAGCAATAGCCACAGATATCGCGGCGCGGCTCGGTCCGCTCAGCGCGCGCTCGATCGTCGCGTCGGGAGGGATGCGGTGGGCGCGGCGTCGGCGCGCGCGTTGCGTTCACGCAGCTGGAAATAGGCGGCGATGGCGTCCGCCACGCCCTGCGCCGCGCGTTCGCGCCATTGCGGCGAGGTGAGGTCGGCCAGATCCCTGTCGCTCGAGAGATAGCCGAGCTCGAGCAGCGCCGCCGGCACGTCATGGGCCTTGAGCACGCGCAAATGGGCGGAGCGGGCGGGATTCTTGTTGAGACTGCCGGCGGCGCGCCACTTGTCGATCAGCGCCGCGGCGAATGACCGGCTCAGGGCCCGGGTCTCGCGGCGCGTGAGATCGAGGAGAATGTCGTCGACCTCCTCCGTCTCGTCCTTATGCTCGAGACCGGCCGCTTCGTCGGCCTGGTTCTCCTTGGCGGCGATGCGCGCCGCCTCGGCGTCCGAGGCGCGCGCGGCGCTGGTGTAGACGGTCGCGCCACGAACCGAGGCCGTTCCGGAAAGCGTGTCGGCGTGGATCGAGAGCAGCAGCGCCGCGCCATGCTCCTGAGCGACGCGCACGCGCTCGTCGAGCGCGACGAAGACGTCGTCGCTGCGCGTCAAAAGCACGCGCTGCTGCCCACGCTCCTCGATCTTCGCCTTGAGCACCTTGGCGAATTCGAACACGATCGACTTCTCGATCTCGCCGTGACGGCTGGAGGCGCCGATGTCCACCCCGCCGTGTCCGGGATCGATGACGACGAGCGGCAGGGCCGACGCGCCGTCGCCGGACGGAGCCGCGGGCGCCGGAGACCTCGCAGGCTCGGCGAGCGCGGCCCGCGCGTGCTCGGCGACCGCTCGGGCGAATGCCTCGGCGTCCTGCGCCGCAAGGTCGATCTCCAGCCGCGCGCCGACCGCGCCGTCGGCGCTCTCGATGCGCGCGACTCGCGCCGGCGCCGAAAGCTCGATGACAACGCGCGAGCGCCCGGGCGCAAACTGGCCGAAGCGATAAGATTTTATGAGAGTCCCCACAGGCTGCGGCTTCGCGCCGCGGCCAGCGCTCTGGCTTTGGCCTGACGGCGATTCGCGGCCCAGGGCCGGATCGATTCGAAAGTCGATCTCCGGCAGCTCGACGACGATCTTGGGCCCCTCGACGGCGAACGCGGCGGCCGCAACCCGCTTCGAGAGATCGAAGACCAGTCGCGAGCCTTCCGCGCGCTCCTCGATGCGCGAGCCCACGGCGAAGATCGGCGTCGCGCCCGGCTCCTCCGCCGGCGCGGGAGCCGCAAGCCCAAAAAGCATGATCGCGGCGGCGACAACCGGCCGGAGACCGCGAGCACAACGCGAAACGTCGATCACTTGTAAGCTCCAGGCGGTCCGCGCGTCGAAACGCACGCGCGCGCATTCTACACAAATTAGCGGAGAGATAGTTACCACCGTGTTAGTCATGCCGGCCGCCCCACGCCAGGGGATTTCGCTGCTCCGCAAGAGTTGTTCAGGGCTTTTTTTGCGCACGACCGCCCGTGTTTCGCGTCGCCGCGGCGCGAGATTGGTTTTTATTCCCTGAATCTCCGCCTCGGCCTGGGCGAGCTTGGTAAGGTTACGAAAACGCGGAGCATAGAATAGAGCGCCGATCTGCTGAAATGGCGACACACTCTTTTAAGCTTTTGTCTCGCACCTATACTGCTAGTTTGACGCAATCGCGTCTGCATGCGCAACAACAAGAGAGTGGAGCTCCCGTGAGTCCCCAGTGGCTCTTCCAACAGCCGGTGATGTCCGCGACGCGAAGGTTAATCCGTGCGGCGCGGGACGAGAGCGGCGCGGTCGGAGTCGAATTTGGCTTCGTCGCGATCCCTTTTCTGTTCACGATGGTCGCGATATTCCAGGTTGGCTACACCTATTACCAGCTTTCCGCCCTCGACCGCGCCGCCCATGAGGGCGCGCGTGCGCTGATGACCGGGATCGTGCAGCAGAACGGGCTGTCCGCCTCGCAATTCACGCAGTCCTATATCTGCCCCTACCTGCCGGCGCCCATGTCTTGCGCCAATGTGACGGTCAATGTCTCCGTCGCCCTGACCCACGCGCAGCCCTACCCCGCCGCGCCGCCGACGCCGGCCGTGAGCCCGAGCACCTATTGGAGCACCTACGTCAACGCGGCGGGCACAGGCCTCGCTGCGCTGTCTGCAAAATTCTGTCCGGGCTTCGCCGGCGATTTCATCGTGCTCGAGGTCTCGTATCCGGTGCCGCTGTTCTCGCGCATCCTTAACCCCTCTGGCGCCGGCGTCATCACGGAGACGAGCGCGACGACCTTCGTCAATGAGCCTTTCAACAACGCTCAAACTTACACGGGGTGCTGAGGCCATGCCGACTCTCGCGCCGCAACAGTTCCTTCGCGACCGCCGCGCGACGGCTCTCGTCGAATTCGCATGGCTGTTCCCGATCATGATGTTGGCCCTCTTCGGGGCCTATAATGTGTCGCGCGCCGCCAATGCTACGCGTGAGCTCTCGGAGCTTTCGGACGACATCGCGCAGATGCTGGCCGAGACGCAGCAGTCCGGCTCGCCCTATTGCACGGCGACGTCGCCGACCACTTGCGGCGCGCTGTTCGACTATACGCTGAAATACGCGTACGACAGCGCGATGGTGGAGTTTCCTGAAATACTGGCGAATTCGAACGGCGTCGCGAGCTCCACAATCAAGACCCCTGCAAGCGGAGGAGCCCTGACCGTATCGATGACGGGGGTGGTCTTCGCCTACAACTCCGCCAACGCCGGCTGCACCGCTCCGGCGCTGCACGCCTGCTACACCGGCTATGTGGTGTGGACCGCTGGCGCGGCGACACGGCCTTGCGGACAGACTTACGGTTCGGGTTACCCGAACTCATCTCCGCCCGTCACCACACAACTGCCGGACGCGCTCTTCACGCCCGTGACCAACCCGCCCGGGGCCGCGTCGGCCACGTCGCCGCCTTTGTTCGCGGTCGTCGTCGACGTCGCCTACACTTGGAAGCCGACGCTCTTCACGGGCCCCTGGTTCAGCCTCATCCCCTCGATCACGATCGCGCGCTCGAGCTACCTCAACCCGCGCTATGTGTCGCAACTCACCTACTACAGTCAGGGAAATGGCTACGGCACGGCGTGCGGGACCCCCTCGGGCTGGTCTTCCCTGCCAGGCAGTCCCGTGTGGCCGTAACGAATCTCGATCTCCCCCAGCAAAGAGCCTCGACCATGGAACTCCCTCAACCCTCTCGACTTCGACGCTTCGCCGCGGATCGCAGCGCCAATGTGGCGATCATATTCGGGCTCGGGCTACTCCCGATGCTCGGGGCCACGGCCATCGCCGTGGACTACAGCATGGGCCTCGCCATAAAGTCGAAGCTCGACACGGCCGCGGACGCGGCGGCGATCGCCGGAATCACCGCGGCCAAGAACTTTTTGCAGAGCTACACAGGCACGAGCAACGTCATCTCCCAGGCCATCACCGCAGCGCAAAACGCGGCGACGGCGCAGTTCACCGCCAACGCCGCCTTCCTCGGGCCGGGCGCCATTCCCAACCTTACGATGTCCTTTACCGTGGTCGGCGGAATGATCAGCGGAACCGTGGGCTACAGCTACAACAATCCCACGCATTTCGCGAGCATTCTCGGCGTGAAGAACATCACGATCGCCAACAACGTCACCTCGGTGCTGACGGCGAAGACATACGCCCAGGTCTACATCATTCTGGACAATTCGGAGTCCATGGGAATCGGCGCGACCTGGACCGACCAGTGCAACCTCTATAACCTGACAGGCGGCTACGAGATCACTCAGGGCGAAACCGCCGGCACGTGCACCAACACGACCGTCGGCTCGACGCCGTCCGGATCAGGGACCCAGGACTTCAATCGAGGCAATTTATCCATCGCCTGTGTGCTTGCCTGCCATACGGCTCCCGATCCCAACAACAGCAACGCGCCGACGGTCAATACCGAGCTTATGGCCAATTGCGCATCGAGCCCGAGCATCACGCTGCGCCTCGATGTGGCGAAACAGGCGATCGTCGACGCCCTCAACATTTTGCCGACCGACGGCAGCGTCCTGGTGTCCGTCTACCGGCTGAGCGACGCGCTCGATCTGGTGATCGGCCCGACGAGC
The DNA here is from genome assembly GCA_035319645.1 of Methylocystis sp. Taxonomy (GTDB): domain Bacteria; phylum Pseudomonadota; class Alphaproteobacteria; order Rhizobiales; family Beijerinckiaceae; genus Methylocystis. Next base: position 8,457 of record DATHCI010000092.1, read on the forward strand.
AATTTTGCGTCCGTTCAATCCGCCGTCGTCGGCTCGGGCGCCTCATCCGTCTGCGGCGTGTCTAACCCGACGCTCGCACAGCTGCAGGCGGCGACCGGCGTTCAATTGGGATCGGCCTACACCACGTCGAGCTCCAGCATATTGCCGAGCGGCGTCGGTCAAAATAAGACGGAGGGCGGCACCAATATCACCGGATCGCTGAACGCTCTCTACAGCTCTGGCCAGGTGACCGCGTCGGGCAATGGATTCTCCTCCGGCAGCCCGCTCAAATATATGGTGCTGGTCACGGACTCGGTTGAGGATAATGAGCTGGGCGCCTTCACGCTCCCGTCGCTCCCGACGAGCCAGAGCCAGTTCGGTGGATATTATAGCTCCAACTGGTCCGTGAACTGGACTCTCGGCGAGATCAACACGAGCGCTTGCGCGAACTTCACGAACCCCAGCTCCTCCAACGGGCTCGGGTGGCAGATGTTCGCGCTCTACGTCGACTATGTGATCCCGCCCGTGAACTCCGCCGGCACGACCTCGCAAATCGCCGCGGGAGGACCGAACGTCCCGGAGGCTTTCCAGACGCCTCTCCACGACCAAAGCTTTCCGTTGATGTTCACATACATCGGCAACAACCTGATCCCGCCGGCGGCCAATCCCCTGCAGACCTGCGCCGGCGCGAGCAACTACTTCTCCGCCAACTCTCCCGCGCAGATCGAGAGCGCGATGCAGAAGATCTTCCAGGGCATCGTCCAGAGCGCGGCGCGGCTCACCTGGAATCCGCCAACCTAGCCGATCAAGCAGACGCCAGACGCTTCGGCGGCGGCGAGAACCTCGCCGCCGCCATTTTTGTGCGCAAAGTGGCCCGCCGCTGGCCGACAAGCGACGGCTAACAAGCCACGGCTTGCAGGGCGGCGTTGAACTGGTTATGTAGAGCGTGGGTTCCTAGCGAGTTTCGGCGTCGCGCAGAGATTGCGATGCGGCCGCGCAAATGGCCGACGCGCCCACAGCTAGGCAAAGCCCAAGCGTTGCGTCCGCGCGCCTTTGGCGCCGGGAGGGCAGAGGGAACCGCGCGAGGCGCGGTTCGGTAAGGGTTTTAGCGACGAGGTTCAGCCCATTGGCGACTGCGCAGCTTCTGGTGAAAGGCTTTCAGACGTTTTCACGCACGCGCAAATCGCGCGAGGCGGGAAGCGGCTGCGAACTTTCTTCTGCTCGCCCCCTCGCGCCTTTGTTTCCCGCATGTGGCGGCCCTCGGCCGCTGGAGAACCTGCGGGCGCTTGGTCTGTCTTCCGACGGCTCCTTCCGCGCGCGCTCGCGCAGCGCTTCACCCCGTCCACAATCATCTGACGCACGCGCGCGCCCCGCGCGGCTCCGCCAAGGACTGGTCCTCAGGCTCGACCTCGAGCCTTCGAGAACGCAGCGAGCCGCTTCGAGCGCAGCGCGCCAACGAGTTCGACATGCCCAACAAAATGCTCATCGACGCCTCGCACCCGGAGGAAACCCGGGTCGTGGTGCTACGCGGTAACAAGGTCCAGGAGTTCGATTTCGAGGCCGCCGACAAGAAACCGCTGCGCGGCAACATCTATCTGGCCAAGGTGATTCGCGTCGAGCCGTCGCTGCAGGCGGCCTTCGTGGAATATGGCGGCAACCGCCACGGATTTCTCGCCTTCGCGGAAATTCATCCCGACTATTATCAGATCCCCGTCGCTGACCGTCTCGCCCTCCTCGAGGAAGAGCGTCGGGCGCATGCGCAGGACGACGAGGACGACCACCATCCTGTTCAGCAGCAGCAGCAGCCCGGGCGTGGGCGCAGGTCGCGCCGGCGGCACGACGACGGCGCCGAGAAGCGCACGGCTTTTCCGCGCCATGTGAAGAGAGGTCCCGCGCCCGGCGTGGATCTCGAGGGGCGCGCCCCGACGAGCGAGCTTGAAGACGCAGCGGCGCAGGATTTCGGGCTCCTGCCCTTCGAAGGGGCGAGCGAGGAGCCGCGCGGTCTGCACACGCCGCAGCCGGATCTCGCCGCCGAAGCGGCGGAAGTAGAGATCGCGGGTCGCACATATGAAACGGCCGCGACGCCGGCTGAGCCGCCGCCGGTCAGCGTCGCGGCGGCCGAAGCGGAGGCCGCCGCCCCTTCGGTTGCGCAGCCGCAAGCGGCAACCGCGCGGACGGATGCGGCGACCGAGGAAGAGCCGATCACGGTCGACCCGTCCGGCTTCGGCGTCGTCGAGGTCAGTCCGCCGGAAGCCGCGGAAATCGAGCATGATCACGAGGTCAAGGCGCGCCGACAGGACGAGCGCGACGAGGAGATCGAGCGCCGCCGCGAAGAAGCGCGCGTCGAATCTGAGCCGCGCGAGGAGGAGGAAGACGAAGAAGAAGACTCCGAGGACGAGGCGAACCACGTCGAGCACGTCGGCGGCGACGCCATGGAGGAAGTGCCGTTCCGCGTCTCGCGCCCGCGCCGGCAATATAAAATTCAAGAGGTCATAAAGCGCCGGCAGGTTCTGCTCGTTCAAGTCGTCAAGGAGGAGCGCGGCAACAAGGGCGCGGCGCTCACGACCTATCTCTCTCTGGCGGGCCGCTTCTCGGTGCTCATGCCGAACACCGCCCGCGGCGGCGGCATCTCCCGCAAGATCACCGACAACGCCGACCGCAAGCGCTTGAAAGACATCGTCCAGGAACTCGAGGTGCCGGAGGGCATGGGCGTGATCCTGCGCACCGCCGGCGCGACGCGCACGAAGGCCGAGGTCAAGCGCGACTTCGAATATCTGTTGCGCCTCTGGGAGAGCGTGCGCGAGCTGACGCTACGCTCGAGCGCGCCGATGCTCGTCTATGAGGAAGGCTCGCTGATCAAGCGCGCGATCCGCGATCTCTATGGCCACGATATCGACGAGGTCATCGTCTCGGGCGAAGCCGCCTATCACGAGGCGCACGACTTCATGCGCATGCTGATGCCGAGCCACGCGCGGTCCGTGAAGCTCTACAAGGAGCCGTCGCCGATCTTCGCCGACTCCGGGGTCGAGGCGCAGCTCGACGCGATGTTCTCCAATCAGGTGACGCTGAGGTCCGGCGGCTATCTCGTCATCAATCAGACCGAGGCGCTGGTCGCGATCGACGTGAACTCCGGCCGCTCCACGCGCGAGCACAATATCGAGGACACCGCGCTGCGCACGAACCTCGAAGCCGCCGACGAGATCGCGCGGCAACTGCGCCTGCGCGATCTCGCGGGCCTCATCGTCGTCGATTTCATCGACATGGAGGAGAGCCGCAACAATCGCGCAGTCGAGCGCCGCATCAAGGACGCGCTGAAGAACGACCGCGCGCGCATCCAGGTCGGGCGCATCTCGCATTTCGGCCTGCTCGAGATGTCGCGCCAGCGCATGCGCGCCGGCGTCGTCGAAGGGTCGACGGCCCCCTGCCCGCATTGCGCCGGCGCCGGCACGGTGCGCTCGACGGCTTCGATCGCGCTGCATGTCCTGCGCGTGCTCGAAGAAGCGCTGGTGAAGAGCAACGCGCATGACCTGACGCTTCGCACGCGCACGGCCGCGGCGCTCTACATTCTCAATCAGAAGCGCCAGCACCTGCGCAATCTCGAAGAAAGATTCGGCGTGCGCCTCACGGTCACGGCGGACGACTCGCTGTCCGGGTCCAGCTATCACGCGCTGGAGCGCGGCGAGCCGGCGCTCAGCCCGCGCGCGGCGCAACCCCGGCATTTGCGCGTGGATTCGCTCGCTCTCGAGCCGCTCGAGGAAGAGCCCGTGGAGTTCGACGCGGCGGCGGCGGAGGTTGCGCAGCCCGCGCCCGCCCGCGAGCCGCGCCGCGCGCCGCCACGCGAAACCGGAGAAGAGACGGCGTTCGAAGCCGAACAGGAGGCGGCGGGGTTCCAAGGCGAAGACGAATCTTCGGAGGCCGGTCGCTCGCGGCGTCGCCGCAGGCGGCGCGGGCGCGGCGGGGGATTCAGCAGCGAGCTTGCGCAGCCCGACGCGGACCAGCCGAGCGACGAGGGTCTGGCCTTCATGGCGCAGATCGAGGGAGCGCCGGCGGCGACGGAACGCAGCCGCCGGCCCGAGCGCGAAGGGCGCGGACGCGGGCGGACGCGTGGCCCCGGACGCTGGGCGCGCTCCTCGCCGTTGCCGCCGGAGTTCCGCGACTCGGGCGTCTTCCCGCCGGACGAAGGCGCAGAGTCTGCGGTGGTCTCTCTGACTGAAGCGCATGTGCCGCCGTTTGCGCCGACGGAGCCCGCCATAAGCGAGCCGCAGATCGCGGCGGCCGAACCGCGTGCGGCGACCCTGACCGCGGCGGAGGCGCCCGCGCCCGACGCTCAGTCCTCCGCATCGGCTGAGGCGGCTCAGTCCGCCGAACCGCCGCCGCCTGCAAAGGAATCCGCGCCCGTCGCGGATAGCGCTCCGGAGGAAACCCGACCCGCCTCCCACGCCGCTGAAATCGTCATTACCGAAGCGGATCCTTCGCGCCCCAAGAAGGGCGGCTGGTGGCAGCGCGCCCGCGCGACCTTCGGCGGGTCGTGACAGGAAGTCTGACGCAAGCGTCGGCGCGTCTCCTGAATTAGCACGCGAGCTTTTGGCGTCAGCGCACGCCGGCCATAAAGGCCGGCGTGCGCTGACCGCATTGTGGCATTTCTCACATCGCGCGCGCGCCTTCGCGACTATTGAGAGTCCGGACGCCGCCTGAACAAACTTTCTTCGCGAGCGGCGCCAACATGCGGCAAGGACGTCAGAATGACAGCCCTCTCGCGCATTCCCCAAAGCTTGGGCCCCGGCTTCGCGGGCCCGCTCGCCGGCGGCCGGAGGTCCCGGCGCGCTCCAGCCCAACGCGTTCGAGTCGGAAACGACGAAGCATGGCGGGCGAGGTCCCGAACGTGACCGGCGGCGCAGAACGACGCAGCCCGCAAATCGACAGCTATCCGCCGAGCGGCGATCGGCCGATTGGCCAGCCGTCCGGTCACGACCGAGCGCGCAGGGCGCCCCGTTGGGGGAGCTGGGCCGCCACCCTGCTGTTGCTTTGCCTCATGTTGGGGGCGGCGTTTCTATCCTTCGGCTAGCGAAGCGTCTTCGCCATCAGCAGCTTCGGCGCGCGACCTGAAGCGCGGGCCTCAGGCGCGATGGTAGGGGTGGCCGGCGAGGATGGTCAGGGCGCGGTAGATCTGCTCGGCGACGAGCAGACGCACGAGCTGGTGTGGAAGCGTCATCGCGCCGAAGCTCAGCGTCGTCTGCGCCCTTTGCCGCAGCCGCTCGTCGAGCCCTTCCGAACCGCCGATCACGAACCAGAGCGCCTTGCGCCCCTTGTCGCGCTCCCGAGCCAGCAGCTCGGCGAATTCCTCGCTTGCCGCCGCCCTGCCCCGCGCGTCGAAAGCGACGAGCGCGGCCTCCGGCGCCACTGCGGCCAGGAGCGCGTCGCCCTCCTCGCTCATGCGCGCCAACGCTGCGCGGGCGCGCCCCTCATCTATCTCTCGAAGGTCAAGACCGCCGAAGCCGAGACTGCGCATGGCGCGGACGCGCCCGGCGTAGCGGGCGTAGATCTCACGTTCTGGGCCCGCCTTCAGCCGCCCGACGCACAAGATCCCGAGCTGCAAGGGCGTGTCTCAGACGAGCCGGAGCTCGCGCGGCCGGTCGCCGCCCCACATTTTTTCGAGATTATAGAACTGGCGCGTCTCGGGACGGAAGATGTGAACGATCACGTCGCCCACGTCCACGAGCACCCAGTCACATTGTGGCAGCCCTTCGACCTTGGGGACGCCGGCCCCGGCGCTCTTGCAGGCCTTGATGAGACGGTCGGCGATGGCGCCGACATGGACATTGGAGCGACCCGTCGCGATGACCATCGCATCGGCGATCTGGGTCTTGCCCGCCAGATCGATGGTTACGACGTCCTCTGCTTTGGAGTCGTCGAGACTGGCGAGGATTTCTCGAAGGAGGGAAGAGGAAGGCTGATCGATGATCGCCCGCGCCGCCGACGCGACGGCTGGCGTTGTCCCGAGGGACGAAAAGGCGTTCGTGGACAGCTTTACGATCCTTTCAGCGTTTGGGTCCCCCGCCACCCAACGAAAGATGGGACGATTCCGGAAACAATGCAACTCTGTAATGCTACGCGTCGCGCCTCATCTTGAGGCAAGCCGGTTACCGCGCTATTTTGACGGCAGCATGTCGCCCGAGTCGGCAGGAGGGTGTCGTGATCCTCGCGTCGAGACGCAGGCTTTTGCAAATCCTGACTCTCGCCACGGTCGCGACCGCGACGCAGGCGTATGCGCGCCTGCGAAAGACGCGGAAGCGCCCGAGGGGACGGGCGACGGAGCGCTGGAGCAACGCGCCGGCGCCGGAGATTCGGCCGCAGTCTACGCACGCCAGCCCGCCGACAGGTTTTCGTTGAGCGCCCAGCGTCGGGGACTTGCGCCCATCGAGAGAATCGCCGCCGGCTCGGCGGCGCGAAGAGGAGAAAAAGAATGCCCCCAGGCCTTTGGAGAGTGATCATTCTCGGCGCGCTCGGATATTTCGTGGGCTCGGCCCTGATCGGCTGGGGCATGGGATAGGTCGCGAGCCCGGGAGCATGTTCTGAGACAGTGAAAGAGCGAACGACGCCGCGCATGGACGCTTGTGGGCGGAATTGCGCGCAACGCGATTGTTTCACAAGCAGAATTCGTCCGCGAGCCGCTGCATAGACTTTAATAGATCGCAAGTCTTGGCGTCGCACCGCCTCGACATGCTTGCGGCCGTGCGTCCAACTTCCTAGATATTCTCGCGACAAACGCTGATAGCGCAAATTTCATCTTATGCAGCGTTTGTGGATTTGGAGGACTTGGACATGACAACACCACAGCACAAAGACACCCACCGCCATCCCGTTCGAGGGGATCAGGAGAGCGCCGCGCGAAGCCGCACGCGCGAGAGGAAGGGCAAGGAGGTCTGCAAGGAGTGCCGCGTCGACAATGCGTTTCAGGCTTGGCATGATCAAACGCTGACGCCAAGCTTCAACTGGCTAATAGATTTCGCGGACTGGGGCATAATCAAGCCGGGGACACGGGCTGTGATCGAGCTTGTCACAGCGACCATCACTGTTCCGGCGGGGGAATGGGCGCGGCTGAGATTGTATACGAGCCTCGGAACGACCCCTTCAAACCTCGATCTATTTCTGAATCCGCAGGGCCTTGTCGGGGGCTCCCAGATTTACGTCGCAACGCACTCGCTGCGCGTCTACTCGGATGAGGATATTTCCTTCAACGTCAACCGCGATAACGCTACGACGTCGGGGGAAGCGTTCATATGCATTTCGGGCTATCTCATCGACGTCTGATCTGCTCAGCCAAGGAGAACGGGGGAGGCCAAGGGCCTCCTCCAACGCGCCGGGCGCGATGCGCGGCTCCGCCCCGGCGGCCGCGCCGACGATGAGCGCGAAAGATGACGCCACTCTCGACTTTGTTGGAGCGGGCGAAGGGAATCGAACCCTCGACATACAGCTTGGGAAGCTGTCGTTCTACCACTGAACTACGCCCGCATATATTGGCGACGCCTCATCCGATGTAACTCAGCGGGACTGAGAACGCAACGGTCTCACGCCCTGGGGAGCTCTCCCCAAATATTGGGAGCGTTGTCCGAGCGCGCGTCGGGCGTCTCGCCCGGAGCTTCGAGCGCGGCGGGCCCCTCGCTCGCCTGCGCTCGAAACCTTATTCCGGCGTCTCCGCCCGCCCTCAATAGATGGGGAACCTGGCCGTCAGCGCGTGCACCTTTTCCTTGACCGCGGCCTCCGTCGCAGCGTTGTCCGCCTCGCCTTTGGCCGAGAGCCCATCAAGCACCTCGACGATGAGCGCCCCGATCTGCTTGAATTCCGCGGTCCCGAAGCCGCGCGAGGTCGCCGCCGGCGAGCCCAGGCGGACGCCGGATGTGACGAAGGGCTTCTCGGGGTCGAAGGGGATGCCGTTCTTGTTGCAGGTGATGTGGGCGCGCCCTAACGAGGCTTCCGCCGCCTTGCCGGTGAGCTTCTTGGGGCGCAGGTCGACCAACATCAGATGGTTGTCGGTGCCGCCCGAGACGATCGCGAGGCCGGCGTCGACCAGCGTCTTAGCCAGAATCTGCGCATTGTCCTTGACCTGCTGCTGATAGGCCTTGAACTCGGGCTTCAGCGCCTCGCCGAAAGCCACGGCCTTGCCGGCGATGACATGCATCAGCGGGCCGCCCTGCAGGCCCGGGAAGACCGCCGAATTGATCTTCTTGGCGATCTCCTCGTCATCGGAGAGCACCATGCCGCCGCGCGGGCCGCGCAGCGTCTTGTGCGTCGTCGTCG
>DATHCI010000093.1:0-3418 GCA_035319645.1 Methylocystis sp.
CCCTCGCTTCGCGAGGGCCACCTTCTCCCGCAGAGCGGGAGAAGGAGACTCGCGAGCGGCCTTCGTGATGAACGACGCGACGACGCCCGAGGCGCGCTCTATACTTGCCGGGCACGACAGGGCGACCGGCTTGCGGGCCTCGCCGCAGAGAGCGCGACCGAGCGTGTCGCTGCGCAGATGGCGCTCGCGGACCTGCCGCTTGCGGCCTTTCTTCAAGAGCCGCTGATCCCCTGTGAAGAGGACGAGGTGACTCGTCTCATCCTCGACAGCCATGACTCGGAGGCGTTCGAACCCGTCGCTTCAACCTGAGAAGACTTAAGGCGGTCCCGCGAGGGTCACAAACCCGAAACTCCGGGCCAATGCTTCGCTCGGCGACCTTGGGCGGGAAGGGTCAAAGGGCTTAATCCTGCAGCGTCACAAGCTTCGATACGCCGGGAAGCGTTATTGCCAGCGCAGCGAAGCAATCCAGGAGTCAAAGGCGGGATGCGGCTTCTGATTCCCATGCTCAAAATCGTAGCATTTCTCGTGCGGCTCCTGGATTGCTTCGCCGCGCTCGCAATGACGCATTACCATCGTCGTCAATCTATGACGCAGTAGTGTTAAAAACCACGCGATCAAAGGCGCAGCTTGTATCCGAGTTCTTTCAGCTTTCGCTCAACCAATTCGGCTCTCCACGGATACGCGCTGAAGACAAAGGGGCTCGCGATTGTCGCGTCTTCAGCCTCAATCTTCCACTGACCCGGAAACAGAACTCTTAAGACCGGGACTCGCCGGATGGCGCCCGATCGAGACGCTTTAGTCTTCCCATTCGGCGTTCGAGAATGCCAAATCGTCGCGGTTGATCGCGCGTGCGCGCATAATGCGATGTGCCCGATCCGCCTCGAGAGCAGCTGTCAGTCACCCCGTTGAAGCGCCTTTAGGGCGATGGCAAAGGGGAGCAGAAGGGAGGAGGGCGCATCGAGGAGGCGCAGGGCGCCATGGCGCTCGTACCAGGCCGCCACATGGTCGTCCTTGGCGTCGACGAGCAGCGCCACCCCGCCCGCCTGCTCGGCGATGGAGATGCAGCGTGCGGCGGCGCGCAGGAGCAGCGCCCCGCCAAGCCCGCGTCCCTGGACGCCGCGATCGACGGCGAGACGACCGAGCCGATAGACCGGCACGTCGTTGCGACCGAGGCCGCGGGTCACGAGCGCGGGAACCCGCTCAAATTCGATCGAGGCGGGACTGAGCGTATAGAATCCGAGGATGCGAGCAGGAGTTTCGCGCGGGCTGGCGACGAAGCATTTTGCTCCGCCGCTCTCATGATTCTGGCGGGCGTAGCGCTTCAGATAGAGGTTGAGGACGTCGTCGCCGCAGTCGAAGGCGTCGCGATCGCGGTTCCTGCTGAGCGGGCGCTCTTCCCAGATCAGCGCCGTCATTCAAGCACGAAACCGCCTTTGGCCGCGCGGACGAGACGTTCCGGCGGTTCGGGCGGGGATTCGAGGAGATCGAGCACGCGCAGGGTGTCCCGTTCGGAGAGGCGAATCTTTTCCGATTGTAAAATCACGTCCTTGGCGCGCGGGAGGGCGGCGCTGAGGATGAAGCTCTTGAGATCGAGGCAGGAGAGCGCGGCGGCGCGCGCAAGCGTCTGCTTGTCTTCGGGATCGAGCCGGAGCTCGACCCGGCCATTATCGACGTGCTTGCGCGGCATGTGTTTCACCTCTGGCGACATGATACGGATGTTATCCGTATTAGGCAAGAATAGCTTGAGGAACAGGCGCGTGGGCGCTACCTTGCCCAAACACCATCGTCACGGCGGCTGGTCATGTATTCGATCGACGTGCACGGAACCCGCTTTTCGTTCGACGACCTCAAGACGCTGCTCGCCAAAGCCACGCCCCTGCGCTCGGGCGACCGGCTCGCGGGCGTCGCGGCCGAGAGCGCGACCGAGCGCGTCGCTGCGCAGATGGCGCTCGCCGATCTGCCGCTTGCGACATTTCTGAACGAGCCGCTCATCCCTTATGAAGAGGATGAGGTGACGCGCCTCATCCTCGATACGCATGACGCGGCGGCGTTCGCGCCCGTCGCGGCGCTGAGCGTCGGCGGCCTTCGCGACTGGCTGCTATCGGATGCGGCGACGACCGAAGCGCTGAAAGACCTCGCGCCGGGGCTGACGCCCGAGATGACGGCCGCGGTCTCGAAAATCTGCCGCAATCAGGACCTCATCGCCATCGCCGCCAAATGCGAGGTCGTCACGAAATTCCGCAACACGATCGGGCTCAAGGGGCGGCTCGCCTCGCGTATTCAGCCCAATCATCCGACCGACGATCCCAAGGGCGTTCTCGCCAGCGCCATAGACGGGCTGCTGCTCGGCAATGGCGACGCGGTGATCGGCATAAACCCTGCGCTCGACAGTCCCGAGCGCGTCTACGACCTGCTGCGCCTCCTCGATGAGCTGCGCGAGCGGCTCGACATCCCAACGCAGTCCTGCGTCCTCGCCCATGTGACGACGACGATCGAGCTCATGGGCAAGAATGCGCCCGTCGATCTCGTCTTCCAGTCGATCGCCGGGACTGAGGCCGCCAACAGGAGCTTCGGCGTCGATCTCGCGATGCTCGCAGAGGCGCGTGAGGCGGCGCTAGCCTTGAAGCGCGGGACGATCGGGCAAAACGTCATGTATTTCGAGACCGGCCAGGGCAGCGCGCTCTCGGCCGGCGCGCACCACGGTTGCGACCAGCAGACGCTTGAAGCGCGCGCCTATGGCGTCGCGCGCGCCTTCGAGCCGCTGCTCGTCAATACGGTCGTCGGCTTCATCGGCCCGGAGTATCTCTATGACGGCAAGGAGATCACGCGCGCCGCGCTCGAGGACCATTTTTGCGGCAAGCTGCTCGGCCTGCCCATGGGCTGCGACGCCTGCTACACCAACCACGCCGAGGCCGATCAGAACGACATGGACAATCTGCTGACCCTGCTGGCTGTCGCAGGCGTCTCCTATGTCATGGGCGTGCCCGGCGCCGACGATGTCATGCTCAACTATCAGAGCACGTCTTACCACGACGTGCTCTGTGTGCGAGAGACGCTGGGGCTGAGGCCCGCGCCGGAATTCGAGGCGTGGCTCTCGTCGGTCGGCCTCATGGACGATCGCGGGCGAATCCGGCCAGCGGCCCTGCCCGCGTCGTTCCAGCCGCTGCTCGCGAGGATGTGATGGCCAATCTCGCAACGACCGATCCGCGCTTCGCCGCCATGCGCGCCGCGACGCCCGCCCGCATCGGCCTGCCGCGCGCCGGCGCCGCGACTGCGACCGCCTGCAATCTCGCCTTCGCCCTCGCCCATGCCGAGGCGCGCGACGCCGTGCGCGCCGCTTTCACTCCGGAGGCGCTCGCCGCCGAGCTCAAAGCGCAGGGTCTTGAGACCATCCGGCTGCGCAGCGCGGCCACAGAGC
>DATHCI010000094.1:0-14998 GCA_035319645.1 Methylocystis sp.
AGCACTCGGGGAATGGACGCGTGAACCCCTGGCAAACGCTGGCTTGGCCTTGGATCGACACGATGGCCGCCTGTCAGCGCGCTCTGGAGGCCTTCAACGACGAGCTCGCCCGGCGCGACCGCGAGGACGAACCGTCCATCGAGCCGCGCTGGACGACCGCGAACCACGTCGTCACTCAATGCGCCAACATGCGCCTGCGCGACTTTTCGCAAGGCCAGACGCTCGGCGCGGCGCGACTGATCGTCGCGCCCTTCGCGCTGCACGACGCCGCCCTCGCGGATCTCGCGCCCGGCCATAGCCTCGTGGAGACCCTGCAGGCCAATGGCTGCGAAAGGCTGCTCCTCGTCGAGTGGACGTCGGCGACGCCAGAAATGCGCTTCAACACGATCGACGCGCAGCTCGCCGCGCTCAATGTCGCTGTGGACGATTCAGGGGCGCCGGTCGATCTGATCGGCCTTTGCCAGGGCGGCTGGCTGTCGCTGATTTTCGCCGCCCGCTTTCCCGAAAAGGTTCGCAAGCTCGTCGTCGCCGGCTCGCCGATCGACGCGCAGGCCGCCCGCGCCCCCTGGCTGAGGCCTCGGGAGCTGCATTGCGAGCCGATGATCGAGCAGCTGATCCGGCTCGGGAACGGTCTTGTGCTCGGGCGGCACACGGCCGAGCTCTGGCCGCATGATCCGAGCGCCGCCAACCGCCTCAACGCCGCTCTGCAGCTCGACGGGCCGCCAAAGACCGACGAGCAGCGGGCGGCGGCGGAGGCCTATGCGCTGTGGGAGCGCCGATTGCTCGACCTGCCCGGCGTGTATTACCGTCAGGTCTTCGAGCTGCTCTATCGCGACAATCGCCTGGCGGCGGGAACCTTTCCGGCGCTCGGACGCATTGCGGATCTGAGCCGCGTCGCATCCCCCCTCTATCTTCTGGCCGGCGCGCAAGACCAGGTCTCCCCGCCCGCGCAAGTCTTCGCCGCAGCCGAGCTCCTCGGCGCGTCGAGAACGGATGTGACGGCGGCTCTGGCCGACTGCGCACATTGCGCGCTGTTCATGGGCGCCCGCACGCTCGCGGAAGAATGGCCGCGCATCGCCCGGTGGCTCGCAGCCTGATGTCAGCGGCTCCTGCTCGCCGCCGCCCGGTTATCTCCCCTCCCCCTGGGTCGAGGCGACAAACTCGTCGACGAAGCGGGCGAGCTCGTTCCAATCCGTAAATTCCGCCTCGGAGACCTCTTCGGCCTTCATGCCTCCGGGCCGCACGAGATAGCGCAACAAAGCGCGCTTGAAGAAATCATACCGCGCATATTTGAGCGCGCCGGCGATGAGCAGCGTCGCCTGGGGCTTCAATCCCGTTTCAGCGACGAAGGCGTCGGCGCATTGCTTCGCTTCGGCGCGCGCCTCTGGATCGCTGTGCAGCATGGCCAGATTGACGGAGAAAAAGGCTGTCGGAATGACGTTGAGCCAGCCGAGGTTCTCCTTGACGAAATGCGTCAGCGCGGCTTGATGCCTGTCGTAGTGCACCGAGCCGCCAATGAAGGCGCCGGCGTAGATGGGGGGCGTCTGCCCGGCCTCGGGCGACGCGCTGTCGACGAGATCGACCTGCTTGCCCGCGTCGCGCAGCCGCGCCGCGATGAACTCGGCGATCTTGCGCGTGTGTCCTTCGGTCGTGCCGTAGACGACGAGGATCGGTTGCATGCGTCGCCTCCTCCTTGAGCCCAGTCGAACCCGTTGATACGTATCCTATACCGTTAACGCGGGTTACGACAGACGGGCGACTTCCTCTCCTCCGCTTGCAGGGCCCGTTTGTCGCCCTTCGGCTTCTGATTGCGCATCGGGTTTGGTTCTGCGAATGAGTCGACCCCCCACTCCGGGATTCCCCATGCCCGCCCACCCGCTCCTTCGCAAAAAATCCCTCGAGTCCCTGCAAGCAGAAGCCAGCGCCCCGGGCGAGCTGCGCCGGGTGCTCGGGCTTTGGCAACTCACCGGGATCGGGCTTGGCGGGCTCATCGGAGTCGGCATCTTTGTGCTCACCGGCGTCGTCGCCGCCGAGCAGGCCGGACCCGCCGTCTCGCTGTCCTTTCTCGTCGCCGGCGTCGCCAGCGGCTGCGCGGCGCTGTGCTACGCGGAGTTCTCCTCGATGATCCCCGTCGCGGGGAGCGCCTATACCTACGCTTATGCGGTGCTCGGCGAGTTCGCCGCCTGGATCATCGGCTGGGATCTGCTGCTTGAATATGCGCTCGTCGTCTCGGTCGTCTCGATCGGCTGGTCCGGCTATCTGCAGGCGCTGCTCGGGATTTTCGGCGTCGAGGCGCCGGTCTTCGCGCAAGGCGCGCCGGGCACGGGCGAAGGGCGCGTCGTCGATCTCTTCGCGATCCTCGGCGCGCTTGGCGTCGCAGGGCTGCTGACGCTGCGCGTGGAATGGGGCGCGCGCTTCAACGCCGCGATGGTCGCGCTCAAGATCGCCGCGGTCGTCCTCGTGATCGTCGCCGCGGCGCCGCATGTCGATCCCGACAACTGGCGCCCCTTCATGCCCTTCGGCTTTAGCGGCGTCATCGCCGGCGCGGCGGTCGTGTTCTTCGCCGTCTTCGGCTACGACACGCTGACGACCGCGGCGGAAGAAGCGATCAACCCGCAACGCGATTTGCCGCGCGCCGTGCTGCTGTCGCTCGGCGTCTCACTCGCGCTCTATGTCGCGATGTCGCTCGCGCTGACAGGGATCGTAAGTTACGAGACGCTCGACAACGCCGCGCCTGTCGCCTCCGCCTTTGCGCGCATCGGCATGCCTTGGGCGAGCCTCGTCGTCTCGGCGGCCGCGGTCGTCGGCATCTTGAGCGTCATGCTCGCCTTCCTGCTCGGCTGCGCGCGCATATGGTTCGCCATGAGCCGCGACGGGCTGCTGCCCGGCTGGTTCGCCGTCCCGCATCCGCGCTTCAAGACGCCCTGGCGGCCGACGCTCGTCGCCGGGGGCCTCTGCGCGCTCGTCGCCGGATTCTTTCCGATCCGGGAGGTCGCCGAGCTCGTCAATATCGGGACGCTCTCGGCTTTCGCCGTGATCTGCGCTGCGGTCATCGTGCTGCGACACACGCGGCCGGACGTCTCGCGTCCTTTTCGCGCGCCTCTGGCGCCGCTCACGCCGCTCGTCGGCGTCGGCTTTTCGCTGTGGCTGCTCGCAAACCTGCCGGCGATCGCCTGGGGGCGCTTCGCCGTATGGCTCGCGATCGGGCTCGGCGTCTATTTCCTATATGGACGCCGACATTCGCGGCTGAACCGCCGCAATGCAGCCCGCCCCAGACTTCAGTAATCGCCGCTGCCGACCAGCGGGTGAATGCCGTTCGTCCCGCGGCTGTGCTTCTGAGGTCGCGAACCTTTGCGCTTCGCCGCCTGCTCGATCGGCGTCGCCTTCGACAAATAAGCGGGATCGGCTCCGCCGGTCGGCAGAGCCGACGCCGCAGGCAGCCCAAGCGCGCAAACGAAGATCGCGGCGAGTACGTAACGCATGCAATCGCTCCCTTGGAGTGAGCGGGCGTCTTGACCCGAAACTTCGTGCAATGACATAGCATGAAGCCTCCCGGCATGCGAGACGGAACGCAACTGTCCGGTGACGAGGCGCGAGCAGGGTTAAACCGCAAAGAATGGACCGGCGTCTTTTTTATCAGCTTCCGCGCGCATATCTTTCGCACGTTCCCAACAGGAGGTCGTTCATGAAAGTCAAAAGCAGCATTGCCGTCGTCACCGGAGCGAACCGCGGCATCGGACGCGCCCTCGTCAAGGCTCTGCTCGACGCCGGCGCCGCCAAGGTCTATGCCGGCGCGCGCGACCCATCGAAGCTCGGGCCCGTTTTATCCCTCGACGCGGCGCGGGTCGCGCCGCTCAAGCTGGACGTCACGAGTCCGGCGGACATAGCCGCGGCGGCGCTCTCAGCGAAAGACGCAACATTGCTTGTCAACAACGCCGGCGTGCTGGAGGACGGGAGCGCCCTCGACCTCGAACGCGCGGCTTTCGAGCGGGTCTTCAACGTGAACTTTTACGGCCTGCTTGCGACTTCGAAGGCTTTCGCGCCGGTCATCGAGAAGAACGGCGGCGGCGGGATCGTCAACGTGCTCTCGATCGTTTCCTTCGCCAGCATGCCTGGCTTCTCCGCTTACAACGCCTCGAAGGCTGCGGCCTGGTCGCTCACGCAGTCGCTGCGGGCGCAGCTCGCTGCGAAGAAGATCGAAGTGCTCGCCGTCTTTCCGGGTCCGATCGACACGGATATGGCCGCAGGAGTTGACATTCCGAAGACCAGCGCAGAAGCGACCGCGAAAGCCATCGTCGCCGGCGTCGAGGAGGGGCGCGAGGACATTCTTCCAGATCCGATGGCGCAACAGACTTATGCGGCGTGGACGCAGGATCACAAGGCCGTCGAAAAGCAGTTTGGGGCGATGTGAGTCCTCGGCCTAAAGCTGCCGCAACGCCGCCGCCGCGGCGAAGGGACAGAGCGCCAGCGAGATGAGCGAGAGCGCGCAGAGGATCGCGAAGGGCGCCGCGAAAGGCGTCGTCGCGTCCGCCGCCGCGCTCGCGGCCGCGACGCCGAAAATCAGCACGGGGATCGTCAGCGGCAGCGCCAGCAGCGCCATGAGCAGGCCGCCCCGGCGCAGCGTCACGGTGGCGGCCGCCCCGATCGCGCCGATGAGCGTCAGCGCCGGCGTTCCCGCCGCGAGAGTCGCGACGACGCCAAGCAGCGCGGCGCCGTCCTGCTGCAGCATGAGTCCGAGCACGGGCGCGGCGACCACGAGCGGCAGGCTCGATGTCGTCCAATGCGCGGCGCATTTGGCGAGCACGGCGAGCTCGAGCGGCGTGTGCGCAAGGTGAAACTGGTCGAGCGAGCCGTCCTCTGCGTCAGCCTGAAACAGCCGGTCGAGGCCGAGCAGGCTCGAGAGCAGCGCCGCGATCCACAGGATCGCCGGCCCTATGCGGGCGAGCAGATCGGGATCGGGGCCGACCGCAAACGGCACGATGGTCACGAGGCTCAGGAAGAACACGACGCCCATCGTCGCCGAGCCGCCGATGCGGCGCGCCACGTGAAGGTCGCGCAGGAAGACGAGGACGAAGGCGCTCGTCATGACAGGCTCTCCGCGGGCGTCTTGCCGAGCGCCAGAAAGGACGCGCCTGCGAGCCCCAGCGGTTCGTGCGTCGCGGCGACGACGACGCCGCCCAGCGCGCAATGATCGCGCATGGCTTCGGAGAAGCGCCCGCGCGACGCCGCGTCGAGCGCGGTCAGCGGTTCGTCGAGCAGCCAGAGCGGGCGATAGGCGACAAGCAGCCGGGCGAGCGCCGCGCGCCGCTTCTGCCCGGCTGAGAGATAGGCGACGGGAGCGTCGGCGAGAGCGCCAAGCGCCAGCCTGTCGAGCGCGGCGTCGATCGGGAGAGAACGGGCGTCGTCGCCAAGGGCGAGATAGCGCGCCCAGAACTCGAGATTTTCCGCCACGGTCAGCTGGGCTTTGAGGCCGTCGGCATGGGCGAGGTAATGCGCTTGCGGCGCGACCTCGCTCTCTGCGGCGCCCTCAAGCACGATGGTCCCTGCCTCTATGGGCAGCAGGCCGGCGAGCGCGCGCAGCAGCGTCGATTTGCCCGCGCCGTTCGGCCCGGTGACGGCCAGCGCCTCACCGCCCGCGAGCCCGAAGCTTGCATTCGTGATGATGCGCCGTCCGCCGCGCTCGACGCAGAGGCTCTCGACGCGAAGTCGAAGCGCGGGCTTCATGTCGGCGTGGGGTCTCGCGGCGGTCGTCACAGGCTCGCGCATAGCCTGTGGCGCGTGAAAGCGAAAGAGGGGCCGTTGAGCTGACGCGCTCGAGCTCCCGCGAGGATGGTCGTCATCGTACGAACAAAGTCAGGCAATTGAAGGCATGGAACCATACCGACGCACAAAGAAAGGCTCGGACAGCCGATGGCCGCCACGCCAGACGAACGCGACGCGATGGCCGCGGTCTTCGCCGAGCTGTGCCTCGAAGCAGGCCCCGTGGTCATGGAGGTGTTTTCGCGCCCGCGCATCGACTCCCAGGTCAAGCGCGACGACAGTCCGGTCACGGAAGCCGACGAGCGGGCCGAGGCGCTCTTGCTCGAACGCCTCGCCTCCCGTTTTCCCGACCTGCCGGTCATCGCCGAAGAGAGCGCGGCCCGCGGCGAGACGCCTTTTCAGGACCGACGCTTCCTCCTTGTCGATCCGCTCGATGGGACGCGCGAGTTCCTGGCCCGACGTCCCGAGTTTACGATCAATGTCGGATTGGTCGAAGACGGCGAGCCGAAAGCGGGCGCAGTCTACGCGCCGGCCCTGCGCCAGATCTGGTTCGGCGGCGCGCATGCGTTCCGTCTCGTCGCAGCGCCGGGGACGCCGCTCGCGCCGCGCGGGGACTGGCGCGAAATCCGAGCGCGAAAACGCCCCGCGGAGGGCCTGACCGCGCTCGTCAGCCGCTCCCATCTCGACGCCGAGACCGAGGCCTTTCTCGCGCGCCAGAACGTGAAGGAGCGGACGGACGCCGGCTCGTCCCTGAAATTCTGCCGCATCGCCGAGGGCGCTGCAGACGTCTATCCCCGCTTCGGACCCACGATGGAATGGGACACTGCGGCAGGCGACGCGGTGCTGCGGGCCGCAGGGGGAGTCGTGCTGACCCCCGAAGGCGCGCCCTTGCGCTACGGCAAGCGCGCGCAGGACTATCGCAACGGCCCCTTCATCGCCTATGGCGATGCGACTGCGGTCGTCCCCGGTTAGAGAAGCTTAGGACGGCTGAGATATCCCTCGCGGCGTTCGGGTGGGAAGCCGGAAGAAGGACGATCTTCGTCGAGGCGCCGAGGCGAGCATGGATCAGTCTCGAACTTACTGGATCGGCGCTTCGGCGTCGGTCATAACGATTCTATCCGCCCTCGTCTTCGTCGTCTCGCTGACGATCATGTTTGTGCACGCCGATGCGGCAAGAGGCGTCAACGCAGCGGATGCGGAATCACTGAGGCAAGACATTCCAGGAATGTTCCTCGCCGCCACGGTAGGGTTTGTGGTTTCGTTTATTACCTTCTCCATCTCAGGCTTGATCGCAGCCCTCGCAATTCTCTTTGGATGGAGATTGGACCGCAGGTGAGCGAGGGAGATCTCGACGATGCTCAGGCGCCTCCCCTCGCCGGAACAGGACTCAGCCGCGAATTGCGCGAGCCAGACGGCGTCCCTATATTCCGAGCCGCGGAGTTTGCTCCCGAACTGAAGGAACCTGAAATGTCGTCCCAAAGCGCGTCCAAGCGCCCGGTTTTCAAAATTCTTATGCTCGCCGGCCTGCTCGCGCTGAGCCCAGCCCTGGCCGAGGCCAAGATTGGCGATCTCTTCCGCGGCGCCGGCAGCCGCGGCTCGCGCACCTTCACGCCGCCGCCCCCGACGCGCACCGCGCCGACGACCGCGGCGCCGATCGAGCGCTCGACAACGCCGCAGCCGCAGGGATTCAACGGCGCCACGCCGCGCCCCGGCCTCGCAGGTCAGGGCGCGTTCGGGCGGGGGCTTATCGGGGGATTTGCCGGCGGCCTGCTCGGCGCCGGTCTGCTCGGAATGCTGACGGGACACGGATTTTGGGGCGGCATCGCGGGCTTCGCTTCGATTGTCGGCTTCCTGATCCAGATCATGCTGCTCGCCATGCTCGCGAGCTTCGCCTACGCCTGGTGGCGTAACCGGCAGGGCGCTGCTGCGATCGTCGGCGGCGGGCCGCGCGCCGGCGGCTTTGGTTTCGCGGGATTTGGGGGCGGCTTCGCGCCGAGCCGGCCGCGCCCAGAGCCGCTGCACCTTTCGGCGAGCGACTTTCCGGCTTTCGAGCGCGCGCTGACGCAGATCCAGGACGCCTATAGCCGGGAGGACGAAGTCGCGCTCGCGCGCCTCGCGACGCCAGAGATGGCCGGACATATGCGCGACGAGCTCGCCGAGAAGCGCCGCCGCGGCCTCGTCAACCGCGTCTCGGCCGTCAAGCTGTTGCAAGGCGACCTTTCCGAGGCCTGGCGCGAAGGCTCGGACGAATATGCGACAGTCGCGATGCGTTTCTCGCTCGTCGATGTGACGCAGGAGCGCAACACGGGCCGGATCGTCTCGGGCGATCCGGAGCGGCCAACGCAATCCACCGAAGTTTGGACCTTCCGCCGCCGCGCCGGGTCCGGCCCCGATGGCTGGGCGCTCTCGGCGCTCCAGCAGGCGGCCTAGAACGGCAGGTTGAACACGCGCGACGGTACGAGCGCCCCCTCGACGACCTCGCCGAATGCGATCGGCGCGCCGCCGCAAGAGGCGTAGACTACGCCGCCAAGCGGCGCGTCACGCCCACGCAGGATCAGCGAGCCGCCGCGGCGCAGCCGGGCGGCGGCGTTGCGGTCGACGACGACGCAGGGCAGACCGAGCAGCCCGGCTTCAACCGAGAGCAGCGCTTGCAGCGCGCCGCCGGGCGCTTCGATTTCTTCGAAGGTGAAGCTGTCGTCCTCGACGAAGGGGCCGACGCGCGTTCGCCGCAGCGCGGTCACATGACCGAAGCAGCCGAGCAGGCGCCCGAGGTCGCGCGCGACCGCGCGCACATAGGCGCCCTTGCCGCAATCCATGACGAGGTCCGTCTCCTCAGCCGAATAAGCGAGGATTTCCAGGCGATGCACCGTGACCGGCCGGGCCTTGAGGTCAACCTGCTCGCCCTCGCGCGCGAGATCATAGGCGCGCTCGCCCGCCACCTTGATCGCCGAAAATTGCGGCGGCGTCTGCAAGATGTCGCCGATGAAGCGCGGCAGCAGCGCCTCGATCGCGGCTCGCTCTGGCCGGGCCTCGCTCGTGCGCACGACCTGGCCGTCGGAGTCGTCGCTGTCCGTCTCGACGCCCCAGCGCACGCGGAACCGATAGGATTTTTCGCCGTCCTGCACGAAGGGCACGGTCTTCGTCGCCTCGCCGAAGGCCACGGGCAGGATCCCGGACGCGAGCGGGTCGAGCGTGCCGGCGTGGCCCGCTTTCTTGGCGTTGTAGATGCGCTTCAAGCGCGAGACCGCCTGCGTCGAGGTCTGGCCCACGGGCTTGTCGAGCGCAACCCAGCCGTCGACGACGGCGCGGTCGATCTTCTTCTGGCTCATTGCTCTGAGGGATCTTCGGAGTCGTTTTGCGGCTGCAGATCGCGCCTGACGCGGTCGGAGTTCAGCAGCGCGTCGATCCGCGAGACGTTGTCGAAGCTGTCGTCGATGCGAAAGCGGATCTCGGGCGCGAATTTCAGATTGACCTTGTGCGCCAGCTCGCCGCGCAAGAACTTTTTGTGGCGTTCGAGCGCGCCTAAGACCTCAGGCTCGTCGGCGCCGCCGAGCGGCATGACGTAGATCGTTGCGAGCTTCAGGTCAGGACTCATTTTGACGCGTGAGACCGTGACGATGTGCTTTTCCAGCACAGGATCATCGATCGCGCCGCGCGCGAGGAGCTGCGCCGCGGCGTGGCGGATGAGCTCGCCGACGCGCAGCATGCGTTGGGACGGCTCGGCGCCAATTTGGTGGTGAGTGCGGGACATTTCTTCTTCGATCGTTAGTCGCGCTTGCTCTGGGCTGCACGCATGATCTCGATCATTGATTCGACGGTTTTGGTCGCAGACTTTCTGGCGGTGGCCTCGATTTGAACATTTGTAGCCATCCGTACAAATTCTCCGAGGACCTTGAGTTGGCCGTTTTGTTGGCTCGTTTGGCGCTGAACGTTTACTAGCTCGTTGCTTATTCGCTTGTTCTCTTCTTTCAAGAAGCCGACCGTTGCCTCAAGCGACAGCAACTTCTTGATATAGTCACTGAAGACCCCGAAGGACGGAAACTTCCACCCCTTCTCTCCGTCTTCCTCAGGCTGAGAATCTTCGCCCTCTGTGTCTGCATTCACTTCATCCGCTCCATCTGCTCTATAACCTCTTTGAAAATTGTCCGCGTCTCCTCTTGCTCGCGATCAATCTCGATGCGTTGAGCCTCGATTTTTTCGAGGTCCGCGCGCGTTTCCTTGACCATCTCCTCCATCATTGTCGCCGTTCTCGACAACGAAGCCAAACCAAGGTCGAGCACGACCTCCGGGGCGACGCAGCACAGTTCGGAAAGCGCATTACTGTAAAAAGTGTCTGACGGCGTGTCATTGGTTTTGGTCGACTGACTCAAATTTTGGAGCGCATCGTTTGTTGGTATCAACTCGGCGTCACCCACGCTGCCACTTCGGGTAGGGGAATATAATGGACGAGTCGCACGCTCGGTCGCCTGTTCTGGCTCCCGCGTTGAGATCGAATTGTCGTTCAATGAATTCAGTAGATGAGGCGACGCCTTGAACGTTAGCACCCTCCGTGCCTTGATCGGAGCTTCTGCGCCTCTCTTGGGACCGCTCCCGATACGCGCGCGCGCGGTCCGGACCCTGAATTCGCCGAAAGAGGACAGTTTAACCTTCTCCCCGCGCACAAGTGCGTCGGACATCTCTTGGAACGTCGCGTCAATGAGGTTTGTTATTTCAAGTCGCGATAAGGAGGGGGCGCAGGCGCGCAGAGCTTTGATCAACGCGACTCGCGTTAGCCCTTCCGCCTGGCCGAAACCGTTTTTGTCTTTCACCGTCGTGCGGTTGTCTGCCGCGGCCATGGGTATTCTCCGTCATAGCGTCCGCTTGATCTCCTCGATGCGGTAGCACTCGATCACGTCGCCCTGGCGCATGTCCTGGTAGTTCTCGAAGGCCATGCCGCACTCCTGGCCGGCGTCGACCTCCTTGACCTCGTCCTTGAAGCGCTTGAGCGTCGAGAGCTTGCCCTCGTGCACGACCACATTGTCGCGGATGAGACGGACATTGGCGCCGCGCTCGACCCGGCCGTCGGTGATGCGGCAGCCCGCGACCTTGCCGACCTTGGAGATGTCGAACACCTCGAGAATGAGCGCGTTGCCGAGCATGGACTCGCGCAGCGTCGGCGCGAGCAGGCCGGACATCGCCGCCTTCACGTCATCCACGAGATTGTAGATGATGTTGTAATAGCGGATCTCGATGCCGAGCCGTTCGGCCTCCTCGCGCGCCTCTTTGTGCGCGCGCACGTTGAAGCCGATGACGGCGGCGCCCGAAGCCTCCGCGAGCGTAATGTCCGACTCCGAGATCCCGCCGACGCCCGCGTGCACGACGCGCGCCGCCACCTCGTCGGTGCCGAGCTTTTCGAGCGCCGCGATGATCGCCTCGACAGAGCCCTGCACGTCGCCCTTGACGACGAGCGGGAACTCCTTGCGCCCGGCGGTCTTGAGCTGGCTCATCATGTCGGAGAGCGACGAGCGCGCCGAGCCGCCGCGCGCCGCTAGCTTGTCGCGCTTCTGGCGTTCGCGATATTCGGTGATCTCGCGGGCGCGCGCCTCGGTCTCGACGACCGCCATGCGGTCGCCGGCCTCAGGCGTTCCGGAGAAGCCCAGGATCTCCACGGGAAAGGACGGTCCTGCCTGCGGGCGCACGACCCCCTTGTCGTCGAGCAGCGCGCGGACCCTGCCCCACTGGGTGCCGGCGACGACGAGGTCGCCGACGTTCAGCGTGCCGCGCTGCACGAGCACGGTCGCGACCGGGCCGCGCCCCTTGTCGAGCCGGGCCTCGATGACCGTTCCCTCGGCCGAGCGGTCGGGATTGGCCTTGAGGTCCAGAACCTCGGCCTGCAGCGCGATGAGCTCGAGCAGCTTGTCGAGGTTCAAATGCTGCTTCGCCGAGACCTCGACCTCGAGCGTCTCGCCGCCGAAGGTCTCAACCTGCACTTCATGTTGCAGCAACTCGGTGCGCACGCGCTCGGGCTTCGCCTCCGGCTTGTCGATCTTGTTGATCGCGACGATCATCGGCACATGCGCGGCGCGCGCGTGATTGATCGCCTCGATCGTCTGCGGCATGACGCCATCGTCAGCGGCGACGACGAGGACGACGATGTCCGTGACCTTGGCGCCGCGCGCGCGCATCGCCGTGAAGGCGGCGTGGCCGGGCGTGTCGATGAAGGTGATCGGCGCGCCACCCGGCGACGTGACCTGATAGGCGCCGATGTGCTGGGTGATGCCTCCGGCTTCGCCCGAGACGACATTGGCCTGGCGGATCGCGTCGAGCAGCGAGGTCTTGCCGTGGTCGACGTGGCCCATGATGGTCACGACGGGCGGGCGCTGCGCGAGATGCTCCTCGGCGTCGGGCGCGCCATAGAGCCCCTCCTCCACGTCGGAATCGGCGACGCGCTTGACCGTGTGGCCAAGCTCTTCGGCGATGAGCTCGGCCGTGTCGGCGTCGATCACGTCGTTGATCTTGTGCATCTCGCCCTGCCGCATGAGCAGGCGGATCACGTCCACGGCGCGCTCCGACATGCGGTTGGCGAGCTCTTGGATTGTGATGGTCTCGGGCAGCACGACCTCGCGCGACAGCTTTTCCTTGACCTCGACGGGCTTGCCCTTGAGGCGCAAATTGCGCCGGGCGTAGGCCGCATGCGAGCGCTGGCGCTCCTCCTCGTCCACCCCGGACGTAGCGCGCGTGATCGTAAGACGTCCGCGATCCTTGGCGCCGCCTCTCGACGGCGCCGGGCGAGGAACCGCCGGGGCGGGCCCCGGCGCGACTCGGCGCGACGGCGTCCCGGCTGTCGTCGTCGCGAGGCGCGGCTTGGCTTCGCCAGTCCTGGGCGCCGCCGCCGCTGCGCCTTCGGCGCTTCTCGGCGAGGGCGAACGCAATGCCGCAGACGGCGGCCGCGCGGCGGCGGCCGGCGCGGTCGCCGGGCCATCGCCGACCAGGCGACGGCGCGCTTCCTCCTCCGACTTGCGCTTCGCCTCCGCTTCGCGCGCGAGCCGCGTCTCTTCTTCGAGCTTTCGTTGGTCGGCCGCGACGCGCTCTTCCCGTTCGCGCGATTCGCGTTCGGCGCGCGCGCGGGCCTCCGCCTCGGCGTGACGTCGCTCTCCCTCCTCGCGCAGGCGCGCGTCCGAAAGCGCGCGCGCACGCGCCTCGCGCTCCTCGTCAGTCAGCGTGCGGAGCACCATGCCAGCGCCGCCGCGACGCGGCGCGCGCTGGTCCTGCGGCTTCGGCGGAGGCGGAGGCGGAGCTGCGGGCGCGACCGGAGGAGCCGCCGGCGCAGGCTTCGCCTCCACATGCCCCGGCGGACGACGCTGCTTCACACGCTCCACGACGACGGCTTTCGACCGGCCGTGCGAGAAGCTCTGACGCACCATGCCCTGCTCCGGCGGCCGCTGCTTCAGATGCAGCGTCTTGGGCGGAGACGGCGCGGTCAGGGTTTTGTCGCCGCTGTTTTCGGATTCGCTCATTCGGTTTACGACCTCTGGTCCTCTCGCCCGTCCGGGGAAAAATTCATATCTTCTTGCATCGGCGCGCCGCCAATGTGGGCGTCGCCTTGCTCATCCCGCCCGCTTTCGCCTCGATAGAGCGACAGTCTGGCGCAGCGCGCCCATACGGCCGTCGCAAAGCCGCCGCTCTTTACGGCAGCATGTATCACATTTGTGCGGCCCAAGGCCAAATCCAATTGGCTCGACGTAAATAACGGCGCCCACTTTGGGGCCGTTCCCGTCAGCGCCGCGCCGCGCCGCGCCGCCTGCGCGAGTTTGCGCCGTCCCTCCGGACTGCCGTCGCGCGCCTCGATCAGCACGCCGATCTCGCCTTTTTCAAGCGCCTCCGCGACCTTGCCGAAGCCGGCGACGAGAGCGCCGGCCTTGTTGGCCAGTCCCAGAATTTGAAGACAGTCGCTCTCCAGCAAGGCGTCCACGTCCTCCGCGAGCGTTGGGGCCGCCAAAGCCTTGGCCTTGAGCGAGTGCGAAAACGCCTGCTTTCGGGCCGCTTCGGCGACGATCGGCGCGCGCGCCGTCACCCAGACGCCCCGCCCCGGCAATCGCGCCTTGATGTCCGGCGTCACTGCGCCGTCCGGCGCGCGCACGAAGCGGATCATCGACTCCGGCGCGCCCGGGCGTCGCGTCATGATGCAGGTGCGTTCGGGCGTGCGTCGCTCGGATTTCACGACGATTCTGCTCCCGTCACTGCGCCTCTTCGGCCGGGGCGGATTCCTCGCCTTGCGGCTCGGCCTCGACCTCGGCCTCAATCCAGCCCGCACGCACGCGCGCCGCCATGATCATCGCTTCGGCTTCCTCGCGCGAGAGGTCGATCCCGGTCAGAAAACCGTCGTGCTTTTTCGTTTCGCCGTCCTTCTTCTCGCTCCAGCCGACGAGATCGTCGGGGACGCAGCCGGCGAAATCCTCCACGGTCTTGATGTCGTTCTCGCCGAGCCGCACCAGCATCTCCGAGGTCAGGCCGGCGATTTCGAGCAGCTCGTCCGAAACGCCGAGCTCGCGCCGGCGCGCGTCGTTTTCGGCCTCGACCCTCTCGAGATGCCGCTTGGCGCGATCCTGGATCTCCGTCGCCGTCTCTTCATCAAAGCCCTCGATCGACGCGAGTTCGGAGAGATCGACGAAGGCGAGTTCCTCGACGGTGCGGAATCCTTCTGACGCCAGGAGCCTGCCGACGACTTCGTCGACGTCGATCGCCGACATGAATTTGCTCGTGCGCTCGTCGAACTCCCTCTGCCGGCGCTCCGACTCTTCGGCCTCGGTCATGATGTCGATGTCCCAACCCGTGAGCTGCGAGGCCAACCGCACATTCTGGCCGCGACGTCCGATGGCGAGCGACAGCTGCTCGTCGGGAACGATGACCTCGATGCGGTTCGAGTCCTCGTCGAGCACGACCTTGACGACCTCAGCGGGTTGCAGCGCGTTGACGATGAAAGTCGCCGCATCCGCCGACCATGGAATGATGTCGATGCGCTCGCCCTGCAACTCGCCGACCACCGCCTGCACGCGCGAGCCGCGCATGCCGACGCAGGCGCCTACGGGATCGATCGAGGAATCGCGGGAAACGACCGCGATCTTCGCGCGGGAGCCGGGATCGCGGGCAACCGCCTTCACTTCGATGACCCCGTCGTAAATCTCCGGCACTTCCTGCTTGAACAGCTTGGCCATGAATTGCGGATGCGTGCGCGACAAAAAGATCTGCGGCCCGCGCT
>DATHCI010000095.1:0-15197 GCA_035319645.1 Methylocystis sp.
TGCGGGTCAGCGAGAGGGCTCGCTCCCATCGCAGCTGGGAAACGCAGCGTCGCCGAGCGCGCGGGCGACGGCCGAGGCCGTCATTCTCGCGAGAATCGCGTAGCCGTTCGCGACCGGATGAATGCCGTCCGGCGCATAATAGATCGGGTTCTTCCGGTTCTGCGGGCCGCCCAGAATGGGATCAGCGGCGTAATCGGAGACGACGTCGGCTCCCGCAGCGTTCGTCCGGATGAGCTCGTTGAGGGCGCCGAGCTCGGCGCGGCGCTCCTCTGGAAAGTCGAAGCGTTGCAGTTCGGTGGAGACGACGATCTTCCATCCCTGAGCATGCGCGCGCCGCACATAGTCCACCAAGGCCGCATAGGCCGCCGGCGACGTCGAGCCCAGCGCGATGTCATTGTCGCCGGCATGGAAGACGATGACGTTGTGCGCGCCTTTTTTCACCAGCGGCGCGATGTTTAGGTCATAAAGGGACAAGCGCTCGCTGATGGGGCTGCCGCTGCGCCCCACGACCCGCGGCGAGACGGCGAGCCCGAGGCAGGCGACGGTCTGCTCCGCGAGCCCATGGCCCGGAGGCGCGCCGAGCCCAACCGCGATGCTGTCGCCATCGAAGACGAGGTTCATGGCATTCTGTTCGGCGACGATTGCCGGCGCGCCGATGCTCGCGACGAGCCCGACGATGGGGAGATAGCGGGCGAGTCTTTCAAGGAAGCGATTCATGGCGAGACTTCCAATTCCAACCGCAGACCTCGATAGATCGCAAAATTGGCGAGAAGAGGCCGAAGCCTCACCGAGCGAAACGGCTTACGCCTTTCCGCCCGCCGCCTGCGGCGCGGGCTGCCCCGCCTCCAGCACGGCGATGCGGATGATGTTCGTGCCGCCCGGCGAGCCGAAAGGCATGCCGGCGACGATGGCGATGCGATCCTTGTCGCCGCCGAAGCCGTTGGCGAGCGCGTGCTCGCTCGCCCGCTCGACCATGTCCTCGACGCTGCTCGGGTCGTGCGTCTGATAGGCGCTCACGCCCCAGGCGACCGCAAGCCGACGCGCCGTCGCGCGCTTCGGCGTCAGCGCGATGATCGGCGAGAGCGGGCGCTCGCGGGCGATGCGCAGCGCCGTCGCGCCCGAGTCGGTCCAGGCGCAGATCGCCTTGGCGCCGAGCGTCTGCGCGACCTCGCGCGCGGCGGCCGCAATCGCGTCGGCGGTGTTGGGATTGGGCGGCTCGCCGCGCTGCGCGTTGATGATCGGGCGATAGACCGTGTCGGTCTCGACCTCCTCGGCGATGCGGCTCATCGTCGCCACCGCGTCGCGCGGATATTGGCCCGCGGCGCTCTCGGCCGAGAGCATGATCGCGTCGGCGCCCTCGAAGACCGCTGTCGCCACGTCCGAGACCTCGGCGCGCGTCGGCAGCGGCGAGAGGATCATCGACTCGAGCATTTGCGTCGCGACGACGACCGGGCGTCCGAGCCGTCGCGCCTGGCGGTTGATGCGCTTCTGAAGTCCCGGCACCTTCTCGAGCGGCACCTCGACGCCGAGATCGCCGCGCGCCACCATCAGCGCGTCGGAAACCTCGATGACTTCCTCGAGCCGCGCGATCGCCTGCGGCTTCTCGATCTTGGCCATGACGAGCGCCCGGCCCTGGGTCAGCTTCTTGACCTCGATCACGTCCTCCGGCCGCTGCACGAAGGAGATGGCCACCCAGTCCACGTCGAGCGCCAGCGCCGCCTCGAGATCCGCGCGGTCCTTGGCCGTCATGGAGGTGATCGGGATTTCGGTGTCGGGCAGGCTCACGCCCTTGCGGTTCGACAAACGCCCGGCGACGTCGACGATCGCGCGCGCGCGCTCCGGCTCGCGCTCGACGACATGCAGCTTGACCTTGCCGTCGTCGATCAGGATCGTGTCGCCGACCTTCAGGGCGGCGAGCACTTCCGGGTGCGGCAGCCGCACGCGCGTCGCATCGCCGAGCGCCGAGTCGGAATCGAACGTGAAGCTGTCGCCCTTGCGCAGATGCACGGAGCCCTCGGCGAAGGCGCCGATGCGCAGTTTCGGCCCCTGCAGGTCGACGAGCACGCCGATGGCGCGCGCGAGCTCGCCCTCGATCTCGCGGATCATCCGCACGTAATGGGCGAGTCCGGCGTGATCCGTGTGGCTCATATTGATGCGGAACACGTCGGCGCCGGCGACGACGAGCGAGGCGACGACGCCCTTCTCGACGCTCGCGGGCCCCAAAGTCGCGACGATCTTTACGCGGCGCAGCCTTCTCATACTCGACAATTTCCCGTTTTCCCCGCGGCGCCCGCCCGCTTCACTGCGTGGCCGGGTCGGTCAGCTGCACAGTCCAGTTGCGCGCGTCGCGGCCAGTGTCAATCTCGAAGAAGCCCGTCCGATCATAGCCGCGGGCGAAACAATCCTCGCGTCCCTCGATGCGAAACTCGCGGTCGCGGGTGCACATGAAGGACTTGCCCTTCCATTCGCCGCCGCGCTCGTCCATCGCATAGATGTAGTAGTACTGCGCCGCCAGCGGTCCGCGCAGCAGGTTCTCGCAAGCGCCCGGACGCAGATTCCACCAGCCCTCGGACAGCCAGCTGCGCCCGTCCGTGTAGGCGATCGCGACGCTGACCCGCCCCGTCGCATAATTGCAGAGGCGGAAATCGGCGCGCGCCGCGCTCATGCCGCTTGCGTAGCACAGGAACATGACGGCGGCGGATAATCGAAGCATCTCGCGGCGGATTCGCTCAAGGTGACGGACGAGCCTCGGCAAAGCACGCGGGTGGGGATTTGTCCAGTCGCGAGTTTACGCGCGGCGCGCGCAGACGCCGAGCGCTGGCGCTGACGGCCTCAGGAGGGGGCGTCGCGCGCGAGCAGACGAGCAGCGCCGAGCAGCGCCGGAGTCTCATGCAAGATGACGAACGTCGGAATCGCCGCGAGATACTCGCTAAACCGACCTTTGCGCTCGAACGCGATCCGAAACTCTGACCTCGCGAAGAACTCCCCGAGCTTCGGCACGACGCCGCCCCCGATGTAGACGCCGCCGCGCGCGCCGAAGATGAGCGCGAGATCGCCGGCGAAGCCGCCGAGCATCGCGCAGAACATATTTAGCGCGGCTTGCGCGCTTTCGTCTTTCGCTTCGAGCCCGGCGCGCGCGACGTCCGCGGGCGACAGGCCCTTCGCGACGCCGCCGGCGAGCGCGCAATGGGCCTCGTAAAGATTGACGAGACCCGAACCGCTGAGCACGCGCTCCGCCGAAACGTGAGCATAACGGGCGCGCAAAACTGCGAGCGCCGCCGCCTCCTGCGGCGTGGCGGCGGCCATCGTCGCGTGGCCGCCCTCGCCAGAGACGGCGACCGCGCCGCCGGGCCCGGGGACAAGCGCCGAGACGCCAAGGCCGCTGCCGGGCCCAAGGATCGCCGCCGGCGCGCCCGCAACCGACGCGCCTGCCCCAATCTGGCGCAAGTCGCGGCCCGTCAGCAGCGGGATCGCATGGGCGAGGGCCGCGAAATCATTGACGACGCGCAAGTCTTCGAGGCCTAGCGCGGCCTGCAGCTCCCTCGTCGAAAAAGACCAGGCGGGAAGGTTCGTCATCTCCACGCGGTCGCCTGAGATCGGCGCGGCGACGGCGAGGACGGCCCGGCTCGGCCTTGCGCCGCCCTCATCGGCGAGGAAACGCGCGGACGCGTCCGCAAGAGAGCCGAAGCCCGCATCAGCATAGGCTCGAGCCGCGCCGAGGACGCCACGGTCCGAGACCAGGGCGAATCTGGCGTTGGTGCCGCCGATGTCGGCGACGAGTCCGATCGCCTCCGCGCCCATCGCTCCTCAGACCGCTTCCGCCGACTCGGCGGCGATGAGTTTCTCGCGCGCCTCGGCGGCCTTGCGCTGCCGGTCCCACATGGCGGCGTATGCGCCCTGTTGCGCCAGAAGCTGCTTATGGGTTCCCCGCTCGTGGATTTGTCCGCGGTCGAGAAAAATGATCTCGTCCGCGTCAACGACGGTCGACAGCCGGTGGGCGATGACGAGCGTCGTGCGTCCCTTGGCGACGCGACGCAGCGCCTCCTGGATTTCGTGCTCGGTGAAGCTGTCGAGCGCCGAGGTCGCCTCGTCGAGGATCAGGATCGGCGGCCCCTTGAGGATGGTGCGGGCGATGGCGACGCGCTGCTTCTCGCCGCCCGACAGCTTCAGGCCGCGTTCGCCGACCTGCGCCTCATAGCCGCCGGGGACCGAGGCGACGAATGCGTCAATCTGCGCGAGCCGCGCGGCCGCGCGCACTTCTTCGTCGCTCGCGTCCCAGCGCCCGTATCGGATGTTGTAGCCGATGGAGTCGTTGAAGAGCACCGTGTCCTGCGGCACCATGCCGATCGCCGCGCGCAGCGACTCTTGCGTGACCATGGCGATGTCCTGCCCGTCGATCGCGATGCGTCCGCCCTGCGGCTCATAGAAGCGGAACAACAGACGCGAGATCGTCGACTTGCCCGCGCCCGAGGGCCCGACGATCGCCAAGGTCTGGCCCGGCTTCGCCTCGAAGCTCACGCCGCGCAGGATCCGACGCTCCGGGTCATAGGCGAATTCGACGTTCTCAAAGGCGACGCGCCCTTCGCGCACATCGAGCGGCAGCGCGCCCGGGCGATCTGCGATCTCGGGGTCCTGAGCAAGAATCTGGAACATGCGCTCGATGTCGACCACGGCCTGGCGCACCTCGCGATAGAAGGTGCCCATGAAGTTCAGCGGCTGATAAAGTTGGATCATCATCGCGTTGATAAGCACGAAGTCGCCGACGCCGCTCTTTCCGGCGCGAATGTCAGCCACGCACATGGCCATCATGAGCGTGAGCCCCACCGTGTAAATCGCCGCCTGCCCGGCGTTGAGCACGGCGAGTGAGGTGTAGGACTGGATGCTTGCGACGCGATAGCGCTCCATCGACTTCTCGTATCGCTCGGCTTCGCGCCGTTCGGCGCAGAAATATTTGACTGTCTCGAAATTGAGCAGGCTGTCGATAGCCTTCACATTGGCGTCGATGTCGCTCTCATTCATCGCGCGGCGAATGCCGATGCGCCAGTTCGTGGCGATGGTTGTGTACGAAAGATAGAGCGCGATGGTGGCGACGGCCACGATCGCATAGAGCCAGCTGAACTGGAAGACGAAGATCGCCAGGACGAACAAAAACTCGACGATCGTCGGGGCCCCGGTCGACATGATCAGGCGCGACAGCGTCTCGATGGCGTCGCGTCCACGCTCGAGCACGCGCGTGAGCCCGCCGGTCTTGCGCGAGAGATGGAAGCGCAGCGAAAGCTCGTGCATGTGGACGAAAACGTCGCGCGCGAGGCGTTTGACCGCATGCATGGCGATGGAAGCGAAGAGCGCGTCGCGGGTCTGCTGAAACAGCGCCTGCAGGACGCGCATCGCCCCATAGACAACCGTGAAGCCCACGGCGCCGAGCGCCAGCGGCTCGGCAGCCGCCGCGCCGTCGCGCGCGATCGCATCGGCGGCCCATTTGTAGGCGAAGGGCGTCGCGGCGTTGACCAGCTTGCCGACGAAGAGCAGCAAGAAGCAGAGGAAGGCCCGCCGCTCCAGATCCGGACGATCCTTGGGCCAGATGTAAGGCCAGAGATGGCGCAACGTCTCTATGAGCCGGGCCTCGGTCCGCGCAGGGGCGGCGGCATTAGCGCCCGCCGCGCGATTCATTTTGTTCAACATTTGCTCTCCGACTCAGCCCGCGCTCTGCGAGGGATTTTCGCGACATATAGGTCCTCAGGCCCGACGAAGCACGCGCGGGGGCGGCTTGCATGCGCCCTGTCCGGCGCTTAAGTCGCCGGCCATGAGCCTTTCGGAAGCGGAAATCGAGCGTTACGCCCGCCATCTCGTGTTGCGCGACATCGGCGGGCCGGGTCAGCTCAAATTGCAGAAGGCGCGGGTCCTCGTGATCGGCGCGGGCGGGCTCGGCGCCCCGCTCTTGCAATATCTCGCCGCCGCTGGCGTAGGGACGCTCGGCGTCATCGACGATGACGCCGTGGCGCTCTGCAACTTGCAGCGCCAGGTGATTCACGGCTCGGACGATCTCGGACGCCGCAAGACCGATAGCGCCCGCGACGCCATACGCCGCCTCAATCCGCATGTCACGGTCGAGACGCACGCGCTGCGGCTCGACGCGGAGAACGCCCGGCGGCTCGTCGCCGCCTATGACGTCGCCGCCGACGGGTCGGACAATTTCGCCACGCGATACGCCGTCTCCGACGCCTGCTTCTATGAGAAGCGCCCGCTGGTCACGGCGGCGGTCGGCGGATTCGACGGCTCGCTCACGACGTTGCGACCCTTCGAGACCGCCGCCGACGGGCTGCCAAATCCTACCTATCGCTGCCTTTTCCCCGAGCCGCCGCCGCCGGGCTCGATCCCGAGCTGTGAGGAGGCGGGCGTGCTTGGGGCGCTGACGGGGGTCGTCGGCGCGATGATGGCGCTCGAAGTCATCCGCGAGATCACGGGCTTTGGCGTCGGCCTCGTCGGACGCCTGCAGCTCTTCGACGCACGCGCAATGCGCTTCGCAACCATCTCCTACGGCTGGGATCCGGACAACCCGTTGAATGGTCGAGGGGCGTCCGGCGTCGCAGACTGACCGCCGGCGCCGGCCTTGCGCGCGCCGGCGCGCGCGGCTAACCGTGATCCATGCGCTCCAAGGCTCCGACCATCGTCTTCGACCTCGACGGCACGCTGGCCGACACGGCGCCCGACCTCATCGCGACGCTGAACGGCCTGCTGGCTCGGGAGGGACTTCCGCTGCTCGCGCCGCGGTCGGCCCGCACGCTCGTCGGCGCGGGCGCGCGGGCGCTCATCGAGCGCGGCTTTGCGGCGGCCGGCGCGCCGCTCGCGTCGGATCGCGCTGATCGCCTGGTGGCGACGTTCTTAGAGCGCTATGCGGCCCGCATCGCCGACGAGACGCGCTTGTTTCCCGGCGCAGCGGCCGCGTTGGCGCGCTTCGGCGAGGCCGGCTACCGGCTCGCAGTCTGCACCAACAAGCCCGAACCGCTCGCGCGACTGCTGCTCGAGCGCCTGGGCGTAGCGGCCGCTTTCGCGACGATTTGCGGGCGCGAAACCTTCCCGACCTCGAAGCCCGACGGGCGCACGCTGCTCGCGACGATCGACCGAGCCGGGGGCGACCCTGCGAGCGCGGTCATGGTGGGCGATTCGAAGACCGACATCGACACGGCGCGCAGCGCCGGGACCTGGGTCGCGGCGGTTGATTTCGGCTATAGCGACCCCCCCGTCGCGAGCTTCGCCCCGGATCGTCTCATCTCACATTTCGATGAGCTTTGGGACGCGGCGGCGACGCTGCTCGTGGCGCCCCCTCCGCTCATCGCGGCCGAGCGGCGAGCTTGACGCCAAGCCAAAGCTGCAACCTAAAAAAGGGTTGAAAACCCGATTCAGCCCAGCATCCGCCTGTCGCCTTCAAATCTCATCGCGGGTCTCGGCGGGGTCTCGGCGGGACCTTGCGCAGCGACGCCGGCGTCAGTAGGCTCGGTCCGCTCTTGCCGCCCGATTGCTGGAATCCCGCGTTGGACCTGCGCCTTGAATTCCCCGAGCCCGCCCCGGCTCCGTTCGTCACGCGCCTCGCCTCCTATCCGTGGCTCGTGGTCGGAACTGTCTGCATCGGCGCCTTCATCGGCCAGCTCGACGCCAGCATCGTCCAGCTCGCCATGCCCTCGTTCGAGGATTCCTTCGATGCGCCGTTGCACGCAGTCAGCTGGATTGCCGTCGGTTATGTGCTGGCGTTCGCTTCGGCGCTGCCGGTGTTTGCGCGCCTCGCCGAGGTCGGGGGGCGCAAGGCGCTCTACCTCGCGGGATTTGCGCTCTTCGGCCTGTTCTCGGGGCTCTGCGGTCTTGCGCCCAACCTACCGCTCCTGATCCTCTTCCGCCTTCTGCAGGGCGCGAGCGGCGCTGCGCTAGGCGCAAACAGCCTCGTCATCCTGGTTGCCGCCGCGGGACCCGAACGGCGGGGCAAGGCGGTCGGCGTGATGGCGGCGGCGCAGGCGGTCGGCTTGAGCCTCGGTCCCGCGCTTGGCGGCGCGCTGCTGACCGCCTTCGGCTGGCGGGCGATCTTCTGGGTGACCGTCCCTTTCGCCCTCCTCGGTGCGGCGCTCGGTTGGCTGATCGTGCCGAAGACCAAGGTTTTCGCCAAGGACAGTCGCTTCGACGCACTGGGTGCGGCGTTCCTCGTCCCGGCGCTCGTCGCGCTCCTGCTTGCGATCACCGAACTGCCTGTGTGGGGACTGTCGACGGCGCTCGTCGTCTCGGCCCTGACGGCGGTCATTCTGCTCGCCCTTTTCGTCTGGCGCGAGCGCCGGGCGCCGGCGCCGCTGATCCACTTGAGCCTGCTCCGCTCGCCCGCCTTCTCGGCGGGCGCGGTCGGCGTGCTCATGTCCTACGCCCTGCTCTACGGGATGCTGTTCGCAATGTCTTTCGCGCTGATGCGTGGTTATCACGATCCCGCCTTCGCCGCCGGCTTGAGGCTCACCGTCGTGCCAGTCGCGCTCGGGTTCGTCGCGCCTTTCTCTGGCGCGCTCGCCGACAAGCGCCCGCGCCTCGTGATGCTGGGCGGGATGGCGTTCTGCGGCGTCGCCGCGCTCGCGCTGGCGCGGCTCATGACCGGCTCGCCAGACAGCCTTCCGGCGATCATGGGCGCGCTGGCCGCCTTCGGCGTCGGGCTCGGCCTCTACATCGCCCCGAACAACAGCGCGACCCTCGGCGCCGCGCCCGCCGACCAGCAGGGCGTCGCCGGGGGACTGGTCAACCTCCTGCGCGTGCTCGGCACGGGCGTCGGCGTCGCCGCGGCCTCCGCGATGCTCGGCTGGCGGCTCGAAGTGATCGCCCAGACGCATGGGCGGACCGCCGGCGCCTCCGAGGCCGCTCTGCTCGCCGCGGTGGGCGGCGCGCTCCTCATGCTTGCGGCGTTCGCCGCGCTCGGCGCGGTGATGGCGCTCATCCGCAACGATCCGGAAGCCGGCCGGCGCGGCGGGAGGAGGATTTAGAATGCCTGCAAGCTTACTCCGGCCCTACGCCTGCCGCGGCCATTGACTTCGACGCGCTTCGATCTTATGCCTCGCCTGGAGAACGTCGTTGTCGGAGCGCGTCTGAGCGGGAGCTTGCGCGTGAGTCCATTGCGAGGGGATCTCAGTACGAAGCCGCGCCGCCATCGCGTGAGAACAGGCGCCGGCCTCGACAGCCACAGCAAGACGCGACGCGAAATCCTGAAACGAGCATCTAATCTCGGATCGCCGTCCGAAGGCGCAACGGAGACGAAGGCTTAGTCATGTCGCTGCGGGTTTCTGGTAAGAACATCAACATCGGCGAGTCGCTGCGCACGCATGTGACGAC
This sequence comes from Methylocystis sp., assembly GCA_035319645.1. Classification (GTDB taxonomy): domain Bacteria; phylum Pseudomonadota; class Alphaproteobacteria; order Rhizobiales; family Beijerinckiaceae; genus Methylocystis. The sequence continues at coordinate 9,352 of DATHCI010000095.1, forward strand.
TCGTCTCAACGCGCTGACGACCAAGTATTTCGACGGAGGCGTGACCGGACATGTCACCATCCAGCCGGAGGGGACCGGTTTCCGGGCCGACTGCAGTCTGCACCTGACCTCCGGCATGGAGCTCCAGGCCGACGGCCGCGCCCAAGACCCATACGGCTCCTTCGATCAGTCCGCCGACCGCATCGAGAAACGGCTGCGCCGATACAAGAGCCGACTGAAAAGTCACCACGACCATCACGATTCGGCGAAGCCAGAAGTCGTGGTGAGCTACGTGATCGAGGCGCCAGACCAGGAAGAGGAGGCGCCGGTCGAGTTCAACGCCGCCGTCATCGCCGAATCGACGACGCAGCTGCAACGCCGTTCGGTCTCGCAAGCCGTGCTTCATCTCGATCTCTCTGGAGCTCCAGTGCTCGTCTTTCGTCATGCGTCGACGGGGCGCGTGAACGTCGTCTACCGCCGTCCTGACCAGAACGTCGGCTGGATCGACACGCCGGAGAACGGCTGAAGCGCCGGCTGATCGGCACATGTTTTGCCTCCAAATGGGCTAAGAGCGCGGCGAGTCCGCGCGGAGCGAAAGGGGTAGGTCGATATGCGCGCAAGCTCTGCAACAGCGCCTACGCTTTAGCCGGGACCCTCGCGCCATGCGCCTCGTCAATCTGCTTTCCCCACGGGGGATCATCCCGTCGCTGAAGGCAGCCTCAAAAAAACAGGCCTTGCTGGAGATCAGCGAGAAAGCCGCGCAGCTCAGCGGGCTTCCGGCGCGCGAGATCTTCGACGCGCTGCTGCAGCGGGAGCGGCTCGGCTCAACGGCCATCGGCGACGGAGTCGCCATACCGCACGGGAAGCTCGCCAAGCTTCAGAATATCGTCGGCGTGTTCGCGCGCGCCGAAAAACCCCTCGACTTCGACGCGCTCGACGGCGCGCCGGTTGATCTGATCTTTCTGCTGATCACGCCGGAAAGCTCCGGCGCAGATCACCTCAAAGCCCTGGCCTGCGTCGCGCGCATGCTCCGCGATCCGCAGATGCTCGCGACGATTCGCGCCACCCGCGATCCCGGCGCGCTTTATGCGCTGGTCACCGATCAGTCCCAACCCCACGCCGCGTGATGCTCGCGCGCGCCGTCTTCTGCTGACCGGTTTTTTTCGCCCAGGGCTTACTCCCGTCACCCTGAACGGACTTATGCGCGAAGATTAGCTGACGGCCGCCCTTTTCGTAGCGCCGAGATGCGAGGCGTGTCCGCCCTTCCGCCCGGCTTCCGAGGCCAGCGCGTGATCGCGCGAAAAGCTGCGCTTGTCGGGATTGACGCTTTGTCCCCCTTTGCGTCCGGCCTTCGCGGCGAGTTCCGGATTTTGCGAGAAGCTTCTCTTCTCATCCGGGACGCTCTTGCCGCCCTTGCGGGCGATCAGTCTCTGCTTCTCTGGATCCATCGAAGCGAAGCCTCGATTGGATTTTCTTGCTGTGGATTGCATCGCGGTCATGCTCTGTCTCCTGCCTCCCGCGTTCCGGGTTGTACCCATAACACATTCGCCAAGACAAAGTTGCGCGAAAAATTTACGAATGCAATGTTTTTTCCTGGGAATACGTATATTCCACTATACGGAGGCGGCGTGAATCTTGAAGGCAAGCAACGCGCATGCGCCGACCCTCTTACTCACGCTTCGCGGCGCGCGAGCGCTTCTCGAAAAACAAAGCCTGGCTGATCGTGGCCTTCAGCGCCTCGACAGCGAAGGGTTTTGCAATCAGATAGGCAGGCTCCGGGGCTTGGCCAAGTAGAAAGCGTTCCGGATAAGCGGTCACGAAAATGACCGGGATGGAAACCTGGCCGAGGATCTCGTTGACGGCTTCAAGTCCCGAACTGCCGTCGGCGAGCTGGATATCGGCCAAAATCAGCCCCGGCTTTTGCTTGGCGATCGCGGCGACCGCCTCTGCATGGGTGCGCGCCACGCCGACGACGCGATGGCCGAGACTTTCCGCCATCTCGCGCAGGTCCAGCGCAATTAGCGGCTCATCTTCGATGATCAGCACGTCGGTCGCGAGCTGGTCGCGCAGCTCCTCGTTCGCCGCGGCAATCAGCGCGCTTGCCTCGTCCGGCGTGACCTCGAGCGTGCGCGCGACCTCGTCGAGCTCGAAGCCCTCCAGGGCGTGGAGCAGGAAGGCGATCCTCGGTCGCAAGGAAATCGCGTCCAGGTTGCGCCTCGCTACGGCTTCGAGTTCGGCCGCGGAGGGGTCGGTATGCACATTGATCGGCGCCGCCGCCCAAATATCGAGCAGCAAGCGATACAGAGCGATCTTGGGGTTCTCGTCCGACTGTGGAGCTCGACGGCCAGCGCGGGCGTTGTGGTCCGCGACGAAGGTCTCGAGCGTTGCGAGGGCATAGGCGTCGCCGCCCTCCCGGCTGCCGGTGAGCGCCCGGGAGAAGCGACGCAGATAGGGGATATGACGTCCAACTTCCTCGGTGATCGACATTTTAGCGGCTCCCTGGCGCTCGGCCGCGGCATTTTAGGACGCCTCGCTCCGATTGCTACATTACGACGCATTTTATTTCGGAACCAAATCCTTTGGTAAGCGTTCCTTCGCAGTCGCACAGCGATAGCATGACAGCTGACTTGGCGGCGCGCCCGGATCGGCGCGCCCGAGGCTATGAGGAGCCCATGGTGAGAAAAATTCGCAAAAACCACCTTGCATTCCCGTTCGTAGGTCAAGATTCGGAAGAAGCGTCGGATGGTTTTCGCGAGTCGGAGCAAGCTCCTGCGGTGAGGGCCGCCACGCGGCCGAGGAGTGAGTCCCGGGCCCTTCGGAGCACGGCGTGCGCCCCCTCCCCGCGGCGGCGCGAGACGGCGGCGTTCCTCGCCGAACCCAGCATTGGCGAACATATCGCTCGTGAGCTGAAAGGCATTTACGAGCCGATCGTGGCGCAGCCGACTCCGGATCGGTTCATCGAACTCTTGAACAGGCTGGAGGCGGGCGCGATATATTGCGAGAAGGCGCCTGCGCGGGAAAAATAGGCCGGGATTGCGGGATTGACCGAATCTGACCGATTGGTGAAGGACAGCGCTGGGATGAAGGCGGATCTCGTTTCCGCCATCCCGGCGTTGCGCGCTTTCGCCGTATCGCTATGCGGCAGTCATGATCGCGCGGACGATTTGGTGCAGGAGACGCTGGTCAAGGCGTGGGTCGGGCTGGAGTCCTTCGAGAGAGGCACGAATCTCACCGCCTGGCTCTTCACGATCCTGCGCAATATCTATTATAGCGACTACCGCAAGCGGCGCCGCGAAGCCGCGGACCCGGACGGCGCGATCGCCGCCCGTCTCGTCGCGCCGCCCTCGCAACCAGGTCATATGGACTTTCAGGATTTTCGCGCAGCCTTGCAGAAGCTTCCGCCCGACCAGCGCGAAGCGCTGATCCTCATTGGAGCGTCGGGCATGTCCTATGAAGAGGCGGCCGCGATCTGCAATTGCGCGCCCGGCACGATGAAGAGCCGCGTCAATCGCGCCCGCAACCGTCTCGCGGAACTCCTGGCCTTGCCGGACCTGCGCAGAGCGAGCGAGGAGAGCGAGCTCGTTTGAGCCTCATCTCGTCTTGGCCGCTGCGACCATGGACTGGAAAATTTGCTGCCGGATGTCTTCCACGGCGCCGGGCGAATGCGAGAGAAAAAGCGTGTTGGTCTTGTCGAGCTCGCCGATCGTCTTGAGCGTGTCGAAATACTGCGTGATCAGCACGAGCTGCATGACCTCGGCGGTGGAGGTGTCGGTCACGACCTTCTGAAATTGCTCGATCGACGCTTGCAGCCCTTCGATGATCGCACGGCGCTGATCGGCGATGCCCCGTCCTTGCAGAGCCTTGCTCTCGGCTTCGGCCTCCGCCCGCTTGACGACGAGAATCTTCTCCGCCTCGCCACGCGCATTGGCGGCGACCTGTTCCCGCTGCGCGGCGTTGATGTCATTCATCGCTGACTTGACCTTGGGGTCTGGAACGATGTCGGTCACGAGCACATTGACGATCTCATAGCCGAAGCCCGCCATGTCGGCGTCGAGCTCCTTCTTCACGGCGAGCGCTATTCCGGACTGGCTGGCGAACACGTCGTCGAGCGTCATGCCCGGAACATGCCCCAGGATCACCTGCTCCACATAGGCCCTGATCTGATCCTCGGGATTGGACAAACGATAATAGGCGTCGAAGATTCGCCCGGGGCGCACGCGCGTTTGCACGCTGATCGGGATGGTGACGAACACATTGTCCTTCGTCTTCGTCTCCATGGTCAGCGCGATTTGATTGACGCGCAGACTAACGCGCCCGTCGACGGCGTCGATGAACGGCCACTTCCAGTTCAATCCGGGCTCGGCGACGCGCAGGAATTTTCCAAAGCGCGTGATCACCGCCGCTTCGGCGGTCATGACCGTGAAGAAGCTGCTGATCACGGCCGCGAGCAGCAGGATGACGAGAAGCGCAACGAAGAAGCCGCCCGTCATGGCGGAAGTCGGGTAAGTCATCAGGATGGCCTCATCCCGCCCGCAGGGACATTCGCCGAGCGGCGCGCCAAATCGAAGAAAGCGTTTCGACCCTCTCCGCGTCCCCGAGACCGGGGGCGCAACCCAATCAGCAAGCTGCTAGGACGCAACGGACACGAAGATGCGACAGAAATGGTCCGGGGCGCTCACCGCGCCGGCGGATTCGGACCCAAATTCAGCGCTTGCGCATGCGGCGACCCCAGCACCACGACCTTCGCGCCGGCGGGGGTCTTATCATACAGATCCATGACGTCCTGGTTGATCATGCGGATGCAGCCCGACGACTCGCTGTGTCCGATGGTCCAGGGCTCGTTTGTTCCATGGATGCGAAACAGCGTGTCCTTGTCCCCCTGCCAGAGATACATGGCGCGCGCGCCGAGGGGGTTGGACGGACCGCCGTGCATGCCGACGCCGCTCTGCAACTGGACCATGACGCCGTTCAGGTCCGGGCGTCGCGCGATCATCTCTTTCGGAGGATACCAGTCCGGCCATTCCTGTTTGGTCCTGATCGTCGCTTCGCCAGCCCAGACGAAACCTTCGCGCCCGACGCCGACGCCGTAGCGCGTGGCGCGACCGCCCCCCTCGACGTAGTAGAGGAAGTGGTTCGCCGGATCGATGACGATCGTGCCGGGCGCTTCCGACGTGGCGTAGGCGACGTTCTTGCGCAGGAAGGTCGGATTGACCTGAGAGAGTTTCACGGCGGGGACAGTGAAAGCGCCGTCTTGCGCTTCCGCGTAGATCGCCTTGTAATTGAACTCTGACGGGCCGAACGTCTTGATCGGAGGCTCGATGTCCGAATTAAGGTTTGGTTCGACGTCGGGAGACGGCGGCGGCTCCGGGGGCGGCGCGGCGGCGACGACCGTCGGACGCGGGAGGACCGTGTTGCACGCCCCGAGCCCGGAGGCTGCGGCGAGGACAAGAGCTGCGAGCGTCAAGCGGGACGTGATCGCGATCATAAGTGAACCCGTCGAAAAGGCGTTGGAAGCTTCGCTTCGAACGTCGGGAGCCTGTTCATTAGGTCCGCAGAAGACGATCGTCAATCGCGTCGGCCCTTTGGGTCAAGGAGCGAATCGGTGGTCTACCTCCGAGGGGCTTGACGAATTGAAGCATTCCGGCGGCGGCGACAGGCCCCTGGCGCCGAGGATACCGCTCTTCGGCGGGCGAACTCAGCTCGAGTCCGGAACAACAGCCTGCGGGCTCCGCGCATGAAAGCGCCGCGCCTTGCGTTTCTTCCATCAGATGTAGACGCCGGTCACCGACAGCATGGTGATCACGAGCCCGAGCGCGCAGACGAAGATGCGGTAGGGAAGGCCGAAGACGTCGGCCATGTGCAGGGCG
>DATHCI010000096.1:0-11041 GCA_035319645.1 Methylocystis sp.
CGAGCTTGCCGCGCGCGGTGTTGACGAGATAGGCGCCGCGCTTGAAGTATTTCAGCGTCTGCTCGTTGATCAAATGCTCGGTCTCGGGATGCAGCGGGCAGTTCAGCGTGACGACGTCGCTCGCCTTGGCCAGGCTCTCGAGACTCGTGTGATAGGTGAGGTCGAGCTCCTTCTCGACCGCTTCCGGCAGGCGATGGCGGTCCACATAGTGGAGCCCCACGCCGAAGGGCTTCAGCAGACGCAGCACGCGCAGGCCGATGCGTCCGGCGGCGACGGTGCCGACTTGCATCGCCTCGAGGTCATAGGAGCGCGAGACGGCGTCGGCGATGTTCCAGCCGCCATTGAGGATGATGTCGTGGGAAGGGACGAAGTTGCGCACGAGCGCCAGGATCGACATCACAACGTGCTCGGCCACGGCGTTGCTGTTGCAATAGGTGACCTCCGCGACTGTGATGTTGTTCCTGATCGCGGCCTGCAGATCGGTGTGGTCGGAGCCGATGCCGGCTGTGACGATCAGCTTGAGCTTCCTGGCCTTGGCGATGCGTTCCGCAGTCATGTACGCCGGCCAGAACGGCTGCGAGATGACGATCTCCGCGTCGGGCAGCTCGCGGTCGAGCACGCTGTCGGCTCCGTCCTTGCTGGAGGTGACGACGAGCTGATGACCGTTCGACTCGAGATATTTGCGCAGGCCCAGCTCGCCCGAGACGCTGCCGAGCAGAGCGCCAGGCTTGAAGTCGATCGCCTTCGGCGTCGGCAGGCTCTGGCCGTCGGGATAGACCGCGGGCTGCGGACAGTCGTCGCGCGCGTAGCTCTTGGGATAGCCTCCGATCGGATCGTCATAGAGCACACAAACAATCTTGGCCATAAGCTGCTTCCTCCGATGTTTCTGAAGCGCCGCCTTCGCTGCGCCGTGTCGTGGGCCGCTTGCAGCGGCGTCGTCCCCTCAGGTAATCCTGTGCGCGACAGAATCCATTTGTTTCGATTGATGTGTCGATAAGCGCCGCTAATCGATCTTCGAATCCTGGCGCGCCCGCGCTCCAGGCTAGGCTCGTTCACGGACCGTGGCGAAGACGCCGCAAACGCAGTCCCCGAGGACTCGTTTGCGGCGCGCGTACAACCGGAGCGAGGGCGTTGTGAGCCAGTCCGAGAGGTGGTTTGTCGGCTGAACGGATCGCCGGACGAACCGGCGGCGGCCGCTGTTCGGCCGGCGCCCGAAGACGCGTCGAATGACGCTATTGATCGATAGGCGGACCGGCGTCCAGCGTCCATTCGGAAATGACTATGCTTTGATAGGCGTAATGCATCAGGCGATCCGGCGCGTCCAAACGGGAAGCGCCACGCGTCAGTGCGCTGCGAGGCTCGCGCCGAGGCCGCGCTTGAAGCTCAGATGGCGGCACGATTTCACGAGCGCGGCGACGAGCGGCGAAGGCGGATCGCGATCCGCGACGACGAGGCCGATGGACTGCGTGTGCGTGGGCTCGACGAGGTCCCGCGCCACGAGGTCCGGCGCCGCTCCGAACACGTCGAAGAAAGTGTGCGGCACGATGCTGGCGTAATCGGCGCAGCGCAGATGCGAGCAAACGCCGAGAAAAGAGTTGCAGACGATCGATGGCGAGATCGTGACGCCTATAGACTGCGCGAGCCGATCGAGAATGCGCCGGTTTTGCATGTCGGCGCTCAGGAGGCAAAGCTTCTCGCGTGCGGCGTCGGCCCAGGTGATGGCGTTCGCGTGTCCGCCGGACTTGTCCCTCTGCGTGACGAAGACGTATCGCTCGGCATAGAGCGGCATGCTTCTCACATTCTCGAGCGGCTCGTTGTCGAGATAGGTGACGCCGGCGTCGAGCTCGAAGGCGTCGAGGCCCCGCTGGATCGTGCGAGAGGTCAAGGACTGGATGTCGATGACGACCGCCGGATGCGCTGCGGAAAAAGGCGCGGTCAAAAAGGCGATCGCCGGCATGGCGGCGGGGACCACGCCGAGCCGCAGCACGCCGTTCAAGCCCTGCTTGGCGCTCGCGATCTCTTCGCGCATGCTCTCGTAATCGTTCAGGATCTGGCGCGCCCAGACGAGAGCCTTCTCGCCCTCGGGCGTGAGGCCCACAAAGCGATGCCCGCGCACGACAAGGGGAATGCCCAGATAGTCCTCGAGCTTGCGAATCGCGATCGAGAGCGTGGGTTGCGTGATGTTGCAGACTTCGGCGGTGCGCGCGAAATGCTTTTCGCGAGCCAGCGTCGCAAAGAACGAAAGATGGCGGATCAGCACAGCGTTCTGCTCACGGCGCGCGGTGAACGCAGCGCTGCGCGTTCGTTGAAGGTCTCGTCGATCCATCGGTCGAAGAAGCGCCGCGCCGCGGCTTCGAGCACGGGCGCATGCAACCGGCTTTCGGCGCGCAACGCGCTCACGTCGATCCCGGCTCGCGCCAGCTCGCAGGCGTGCCCGACATACCAGCGCTCCAGGCCCTGCGCCGTGACCTCGATGTGGAACTGGACACCCAGCGCGTACTCGCCGATCGCGAAGGCTTGGTTGGCGTATTTGTCGCTCGAGGCGAGGCGGCGCGCGCCCTGCGGCAGATCGAATGTGTCCCCGTGCCAGTGCAGGACGACAGGATCCGCGCGAAGGAATTTGGCGAAGGCGTCCTCCTGACGCAAGCCGTCGCCCTCGGTCAACCGCCCCCAGCCGATCTCCCTGCCGTTCGCGCCGGGATAGACCTTCGCGCCGAGCGCAGCCGCCATCAGCTGGGCGCCGAGACAGACGCCGAGAGTTGGACGTTCTCCAATGAGGCGCCTGCGGATCGCATCAATCTCAGCGTCGAGAAACGGAAAAGCGTCGCTCTCATAGACGCCGATCGGGCCGCCGAGGACGACGACGAGCTCGGGCGCGATGAAGTCGAGCGACCGCCAGTCCGCGACCGACGCCTCCGTCACGTCTATCTCAAAGCCCGCGCCCCTGAGCGCGCCTTCGAGCGAACCGAGGTTCTCGAAGGCCACATGAGAGATCGTCAGGGCTCTGCGCATCGCATGTCCGATGTGGCCAGGGAATCTCTCCAGCTCACGGCGCAGGGACGGTCGCAAGCTCGACGCGGCGGCTGAGCTCGGACATTTCGCGATAGCGCTCCTGCCAGTCGCTCGGGCCGTTGGACGGCGACACTTGCACCGCCGTGACCTTGTATTCGGGACAATTCGTCGCCCAGTCGGAATTGTCTGTCGTCACGACGTTCGTCTGGCACAGCGGATGGTGGAAGGTCGTGTAGACGACGCCGGGCGCGACGCGATCGGTGATCTTCGCGTGCAGCGTCGTCTCGCCGGCGCGGCTCTGCACGCGCACCCAGTCGCCGTCGCGCACGCCGCGCAGCTCGGCGTCCTGCGGATTGATCTCGAGCATGTCCTCGGGATGCCATTGGCTGTTCTCAGTGCGCCGCGTCTGCGCGCCGACGTTATATTGCGACAGGATCCTCCCGGTCGTGAGAAGCAAGGGGAAGCGCGGTCCGCTGCGCTCCGTCGTCGGCACATATTCCGTGATGACGAACTTGCCCTTGCCTCTCGCGAAGCCGTTGACGTGCATGATCGGCATGCCGTCGGGCGAGGCCTCGTTGCAGGGCCACTGCACTGAGCCGTCCTTCTCGAGCTTTTCATAGGAGACGCTGCGGAACCCTGGCGTCGTGCGCGCGATCTCATCCATGATCTCGCTCGGATGCGCATAGTTCCAGTTGCAGCCGAGCGCCTTGGCGAGCAGCTGCGTCGCCTCCCAATCGGCGTAGCCCGCTTTCGGGGTCATGACGCGGCGCACGCGCTGCACGCGGCGCTCGGCGTTGATGAAGCAGCCGTCCTTCTCGAGGAAACTCGCGCCGGGCAGCAGCACATGCGCGTAATTCGCCGTCTCGTTCAGGAAGAGGTCCTGCACCACGACGCATTCCATCGCGCCGAGGCCGGCCGAGACGTGCTTGATGTCGGGGTCCGACTGCAGGATGTCCTCGCCCTGGACATAGAGGCCCTTGAAGACGCCGTCGATCGCCGCGTCGAACATGTTCGGAATGCGCAACCCCGGCTCCGAATCGAGCTTGACGCCCCATTCCTTCTCGAACAGCGCGCGCGTCTCGTCGCCGGAGACGTGCCGGTAGCCTGGGAACTCATGCGGGAAGGAGCCCATGTCGCAGGAGCCCTGCACGTTGTTCTGGCCCCGCAACGGGTTCACGCCGACGCCGCGACGTCCGAGATTGCCGGTCGCCATGGCGAGATTGGCGATGCCCATGACGGTCGTCGAGCCCTGGCTGTGCTCCGTGACGCCGAGGCCGTAGTATATGGTGGCGTTGCCGCCCGTCGCGTAGAGCCGCGCCGCGCTCCGCACGAGCTGGGCCGGCACGCCGGTGTATTTTTCGGTCGACTCTGGGCTGTTGCGCGTCTCGGCGACGAAATCGGCCCAGTCCTGGTATTCCTCCCAGTCGCAGCGCTCGCGCGCGAATTTTTCGTTCACGAGACCTTCGGTGACGATGACATGCGCCAGCGCCGTGACCATCGCCACATTCGTGCCCGGACGCAGAGCGAGATGGAAGGAGGCTTCGACATGCGGCGTGCGCACGATTTCGGTGCGGCGCGGGTCGACGACGATAAGCTTCGCGCCCTCGCGCAGCCGCTTCTTGATCTGCGAACCGACGACCGGATGCGCATCGGTCGGATTGCAGCCGATGATCAGGATCACATCGGCGTCCGCGACCGAGTCGAAGTCCTGCGTGCCTGCCGACGTGCCGAAAGCCTGGCTCAGGCCGTAGCCCGTCGGCGAGTGGCAGACGCGCGCGCAGGTGTCGACGTTGTTGTTGCCGAAGCCGGCGCGGATGAGCTTCTGGACGAGGTAGGTCTCCTCGACCGTGCAGCGCGAAGAGGTGATGCCGCCGACGGACAGACGCCCGTGCTTCTCTTGGATCCGCTTGAACTCTGAGGCCGCGTAGTTGATCGCTTCTTCCCAGGAGACCTCGCGCCAGGGATCGGTGATCCGCTTGCGGATCATGGGCTTCAGCACGCGGTCGCGGTGCAGCGCATAGCCGTAGGCGAACCGGCCCTTGATGCAGCTATGGCCGTGATTGGCCTTGCCGTCCTTCCACGGGACCATGCGCACGATCTCCTCGCCGCGCATCTCGGCCTTGAAGGTGCAGCCGACGCCGCAATAGGCGCACGTCGTGACCTTGGAGTGCTCCGGCTGGCCGATGTCGATGACCGCGTTCTCGATCAGCGTCGCGGTCGGGCAGGCCTGCACGCAGGCGCCGCAGGCGACGCATTCCGACTCCATATAGGCTTCGCCCATGCCCGGCGAGACTCTGGAGTCGAAACCGCGGCCTTCGATCGTGAGCGCAAAGGCTCCCTGCACTTCGGAACAGGCGCGGACGCACCGGTTGCAGACGATGCACTTCGAAGGATCGTAAGTGAAATAGGGATTCGACTTGTCCTTGGGCTTCCAGTCTTCGTTGATGCGCCCGTCGTTGCGCGCGAACACGTGGTTGCGCCCGTCATGGCCGTAGCGGACCTCGCGCAGCCCCACGGCGCCGGCCATGGCCTGCAGCTCGCAGTCGCCATTGGCGGGGCAGGTGAGGCAGTCGAGCGGGTGGTCGGATATGTAGAGCTCCATGATCCCACGGCGGATCGCGTCGAGGCGCGGCGTCGAGGTCTTGACGACGAGCCCCGGAGCGACAGGCGTCGTGCAGGACGCTGGCAGGCCTCCGCGCCCTTCGATCTCGACGACGCAGAGGCGGCAGGACCCGAAGGCTTTTATGTTGTCGGAGGCGCAAAGCTTCGGGATCGCGACGCCAGCCTCCATGGCGGCGCGCATGATCGACGCGCCCTCCGGGACCGCGACCTCGCGGCCGTCGATCGTCAGCGTGACGGTTTTCTCGGACTTGGCCGCGGGCGTGCCGTAGTCGACTTCCCTGATGAGCACTGCGTGATCCCCCACCGGCGACGTTTGTGGAAGAGGGCGAGGATGCGTTCAATAGCGGGGATACATAAATCTGGCGAAAGGCCTCGATAAAATTCACCTAAGTTATTGATAATCTTGCTATCCGCTCTCTCCCTGAGCGTTCGTGGGCCACCGTTCCAGACGCTCTGCGCCAAGTTGTTACAAAGACATAGGCGCGCGTCAATAAAGCTGATCCGTAGCGCTATTACCCTGGCCTATAGCGCGTCCGCGGCGACGAATTTGGCTCCGCCCCCTGGCGCCTCTGGCTCGCGTCTCCCTATTTACGGTTCCGTCAAAGGAGGCGCGGCAGCCAATGTCGGCGATGACCGGGACGGAAAACAGTCTGAGCGCGCGCGCCATCGCTCGCGCTTTGCCGGCGCTCGCCGGCGCGGGCGATCTTCGCGCCTATGCCGCGCTCGCGGGTCCCGCTGTCATCGCTTCGATCGCCTACATGGACCCCGGCAATTTCGCGACCAACATCCAGGCCGGGGCAAAATATGGCTACGAGCTGCTCTGGGCGGCGCTCTTCGCCAATCTCGTCGCCATGCTGTTTCAGGCCTTGTCGGCGAGGCTCGGCATTGTCAGCGGGCGAAATCTCGCGGAGCTCTGCCGCGAGCGCTTTGCGACGCCAGTCGTCATCGGACTGTGGCTGCTCAGCGAAGTCGCCGCCATGGCGACGGATCTCGCCGAACTCGTCGGCGCCGGGATCGGTCTCGCCTTGCTCTTCCACATGCCGCTCCTCGCGGCCATGGCCGTCGCCGCGGCCGTGAGCTATGGCGTGCTCGCCGTCGAAGGGCTGGGCTTTCGGCCCCTGGAGCTCGTCGTCGGCGGTTTCGTGGCGGCGATCGGGCTCTGCTATCTCATCGAGCTGGCCATCGCCCCGGTCGACTGGGGCGCGGCGGCTTCGGGCGCCTTCGCGCCGCGTCTGAAGGACGGCGACGCGCTGACGCTTGCGGTCGGGATCGTCGGCGCAACCGTCATGCCGCATGCCGTGTTCCTGCATTCGGGCCTCACGCAGGCGCGCATGCCGGTGCGCAACGCCGGGGAACGGCGCGAGCTGATGCGCTTCTCCGACCGCGAGGTCGTCGTCGCGCTGTCGCTCGCCGGCCTCGTCAATGTGGCGATGATCATGATGGCCGCGAGCGCTTTCCATGCGGGGCGCAGCGAGGTCGCCGAGCTCGAGACGGCCTATCACACGCTGACCCCGCTGCTCGGGTCCGGCGCGGCCGTCGTGTTTCTGATCTCGCTCTTGGCCTCGGGGCTCTCGAGCACGGTGGTCGGAACGCTCGCCGGGCAGATGATCATGCAAGGCTTTCTGGGCTTCAAAATTCCGCTGTGGGCGCGCCGCCTTGCGACGCTCGCGCCGGCCTTCGTCGTCGTCGCGCTCGGCGCGAATGCGACGCAGGCGCTGGTGATGAGCCAGGTCGTCCTGAGCCTCGCGCTGCCAGCGCCGATGATCGCGCTGGTCCTGTTCACGCGCAGCAAGGACATCATGGGCGAATTTGTGAACAGCCGCGCGACCAACCTGGCCGCAACTCTAGCTGCGACCGCGGTCGTCGCGCTGAACGCGGCGCTGGTCTGGCAGGCGGTGGCTTGAAGTGGCCGTTCCTAGAATTTCACCAGGGCGAGAAGAGGCGCGCGGAGGACTTCGAGGACTTCCGCGTCATTTGCAACCAAGTCTCAGGCGGTCTATGACTTTCAGATCATTTCCCATCCCCGCGCAGGCGCTTCGCGCCGTCGCCAATTTTGGCTCGAGACATGTCCCAATCCGCAGACGCGCCCGTCGATCAGCCGAAGCGTTTGGGCTTCCTTTGGCGCAAGGCGCCTTACCTCATCGCTTTTGGCTTCGCCTGCTTCGGCGTCGCCTATACGAGCATCTCGCATCAGACGCTTTACGGTTATTGGGAATTCCTTGCCGTCGTCATCGGGCTCGCCTGTGTCGCCATCGGCTGGTTCGCCACGAGCGAGCGCGCAGAGCGGGTGAAGCTCCTGCGCACGCAAGCCCTCCACTGGGGCGCCTTCCTCGTCGCCATGAACATTCTGCTCATGCCTTCGGTGCAGAACCTCTTGACTTCGCCTGGCACGGGCCTCGCCATGATGCTGCTCTTGGCGCTCGGGACCTTCGTCGCTGGCATCTATGTCTCGCTCGACATCGCCGTTCTCGGGGTGGCGATGGCGCTCTCCGTCCCCGCCATCGCCTGGATGAAGATCAGCTCGCTCCTCATCGTGCTGATCCTGCTGGCGGTCCTCGGCGTCGCGGTCGTCTTCTGGCGACGCTGACGCCGCCTCACGCCGTGGGCTCGACGTCGCGCATGGCGGCGAGCGCGGCTGCGGCGACGACCGTGAGCGGCGCGGCGAGGACCACGCCAAGGAGCCCAAACAGGGCGCCCAGCATGGACATGGAGAAGATCAGCACAGCCGGCGGCAGGGCGAGCGCAAGGCTCTGCACGACGGGCGTCAGCAAATAGCCCTCGATGAAGCTCGCGCCCCCTATGGCGAGCGCCGCGTAGATCCCCTGGTCGAGTCCTTGCGGCAGCGCGGTCAAGGCGCCGAAAGCGATCGCGATCCAGGAGCCGACGAAGGGGATGAAGGCCAGCGCGCCGGAGAGAGTCGCGAGGGCGAGCGGCGCCTCGACGCCCGCGATCGAGAGGCCGGCGAATGAGAGAGCGGCGTTGACGACGACGACGAAGAGCTGCACGACGAGCCATTGCTGCAGCATCGCCCCCGCCCGATCGAGAAAACGGCTCAAGCCCTCTCGCCAGGGCGCCGGCGCGAGCGCGACGGCTCCTTCGACATAGGTTTTCGGAGCAAGCGCGAAGCAAACTCCGCCGAGCAGCAGCACAAGGATGTGCGCGAAGGACTCGCTGACCGCGCCCATGAAAGTGGCGACATGGGCCGCGAGCGGCGCCGTCGCCGCGGAGATGTCCGTGGTGGCGACGACGCTCTCCACATAGTTCCCGAGCGGGTGCGCCTCGATCGCCTGGCGGATCTCGCTGATCGCGCGCGGAATGTCGCGTCCCATCTCGTCATATTGGGCGAGGAGGCGTCCGCCGAAGGTCGCGAGCGACGAGCCGAACAGAGCCGCCAGCACCAGCGCCGCGAGGCCCATGGCCACGGGCTTCGGAAGCTTCAGGCGCGCCTCCAGAGGGCGGGCGGCGGCGCGCCAGGCGACGGCGAGCAGGATCGCCGCGAAAAGGATGAGCAGCTCCGACGACAGCCGCCACAGCATCGCAGTCGCGGCCACGATCCCCGCGGCGATCGCCACGCGCGCAGCAAAGCGCTGCAGAGAATCGTCGCGCCCTTCGGCCATGAGCGGCCCTCCGCGTCGCGCAGCGTCCGGTCGCAGTCGCCGGGTCACGCCGTCCGATGAGCCGCCAACGCGGCCCGGATGGCCTCGTCCATCGATTTCTCGAAGGAGGTGCGAAGCACCGTCCCGCCCGTGCCTTTGAGCTCTTCGAGAACCTTGTCCGTCGTCATCTTGCGCACGAGCACGAACAGGGCCGCGCCGCCCGGCGGAATGGCCTGCGCCACGTCCTTCATGAATTCGTCGTTGATGCCGAAGTCGGTCAAGGCGCCGGAGATCGCTCCCGACGCCGCGCCGATCGCCGCGCCTGCGAGCGGCATCAGGAAGATCATTCCGATGAGAAGGCCCCAAAATGCTCCCGAGGCGCCGCCGATGGCGGTCGTGCTGAAGAGCTGGTTGAGCTTGACGCTGCCGTCCTGGGCCTTGACCGCGACGACCGCGTCGCCGAGCTCGATGAGATATTCCTTCTGCATCGAAATCAGCTTGGCGCGAACTTCCTCGGCTTTGGCTTCCGACGGATAGGCGATGACGAGAAGATCGCTCATGACCATATCTCCAAAGGGCGGCAGGGCTTGGCGACACGCGCCGAGGCCTTCGCTCCCGGCGTCGTCATGATTACCACATTTTATATCGTTTCAGCGAAGCTCTTGGCCGCCCAGACGACAAGGCCCCGCTCACGACCGCTCGGCGGGGATCGCTCACTTGGCAAGGGCCGCCTTCCCGCCTAAGTTAGATGGAAAATGGAGCGCCTCAGGGAAGGCCCTGCGCTCGGACGCTCCCTCGAAAGACAGGCTCGGAATGAACGCACATTTTCGCAACCTCGCCCTTTGGGCGATCATCGGCCTGCTGGTCGTGGCGCTCGTCATGCTGTTCCAGCAGCCGGGACAGCGGACGCCGATTCGCGACATCAACTTCAGCGAGTTCTTGAATCAAGTCGACCAGGGCCGCGTCCATGACGTGACCATCTCCGGCAACGAAATCACCGGCCATTATTCGGATAATCGCGCCTTCCAGACCTATGCGCCGAACGATTCTTCGCTCGTGAAGCGGCTGGAGGACAAGGGTGTTGGGATCAGCGCCCGGCCGTTGAGCGACGGCAACGGCTGGATCATGACCATGCTGCTCAACCTGCTGCCGCTCGTGGCGATCCTCGGCGTGTGGATCTTCATGTCGCGGCAGATGCAGGGCGGCGCCGGTCGCGCCATGGGCTTCGGCAAGTCGAAGGCCAAGCTTCTGACCGAGTCGCAAGGACGCGTCACATTCGAGGACGTCGCCGGCGTCGACGAGGCCAAGGAGGACCTGCAAGAAATCGTCGAATTCCTGCGCGATCCGCAGAAATTCCAGCGGCTCGGCGGTCGCATTCCGCGCGGCGTGCTGCTCGTCGGCCCGCCCGGCACCGGCAAGACGCTGCTCGCCCGCGCCATCGCCGGCGAGGCCAACGTTCCCTTCTTCACCATCTCGGGCTCAGACTTCGTCGAGATGTTCGTCGGCGTCGGCGCGTCGCGCGTGCGCGACATGTTCGAGCAGGCGAAGAAGAACGCGCCCTGCATCATATTCGTCGACGAGATCGACGCCGTGGGCCGTCATCGCGGCGCGGGGCTCGGCGGCGGCAATGACGAGCGCGAGCAGACGCTCAATCAGCTGCTCGTCGAGATGGACGGCTTCGAAGCGAACGAGGGGATTATCCTGATCGCCGCGACCAACCGCCCGGACGTGCTCGATCCGGCGCTGATGCGTCCCGGTCGCTTCGACAGGCAAATTCAGGTGCCGAACCCCGACTTCATCGGGCGCGAGAA
>DATHCI010000097.1:0-15016 GCA_035319645.1 Methylocystis sp.
TGGTCGGCGTTGCCGCCAAGCAGGTTGAGGCCGCCGCAGAAATTGCGCCCCAGATTGGAGATTTGTGGTCATCCTGGACCAGTCGAGGCGAGCCGAGCTTTCTCCGGCTGCGCCACGGCAGGGGGACGCAAGCACGCATAGAGACGGTCCAGCACATCGTCAGGCTCTGAAATCTCGCTCGCCTGCACATAGGTGAAGAGTCCGCGGTCGCCGTTTCCCTCCGCCGGATGAAACGCGTGAACCGCGCCTTGCGACCATAGCATGGCGGACGAATGGAGCGGCGTCGCGCGCGACGCGAAGGAGTCGTGATGAAATTGGGTGAGGCGGGAGCCGGCCGCGGCCGCATAGAGAGTCATCGCGCTCCAGTTCTTGCTGGCGTCGATCGCGGCGCGCAACGCCGCTTTGGGATCCGCGCCGCCTGCTTCGCGCGAGATCAGGTCGAGCGTCCAGCGCGCGAGCTCGGCGCTCAAGATCGCCGGCAGGATCGTCGGCCCCTCCCAGCCGGAGAGCGGCGTCCGACCCGTCAGGGATCTTGCATTGCGCCACCAGTCAGGGTGATAGTCGACAGACTCCCATTGCGTGCGCGCCCGATTGCGCGGGAGCAGCGTGGATGCGGACAGCGGGCCGATCGCAAAGGCTCCGACCGGCAGGACAAGCGCGAACTCCGCCTCGCAATTTGCGGCGAAGTAAAGCGCCAGCAGTTGCTCGCGGTACCACGTCGGAAGGCCCGCCGCTTCGTCTCCCTTGCCGAGGACCGACGGGACCGAAGCTGACCGCCGGATCAGCGGCGAGCGGCCTTTTGCGCGGCCTTCATCCGCCCCGACCAGAGTCACCACGATATCGTCGCTTGGATCGAGGTAGACCTCGAGCGAATGCAGCAGCGCGTCGAAAATCACCTCGCGCTGAGGCGAGAGGTCGAGTCCGAGAATGGCGAGATCGCAACGCATGTTTCTCTTTCCACTGTTCCCGCGCCGGAACGCGCGCATGCGCCGTCAGCGCGCGCGCGCCGTCCCCCCCGGTAGGCCGAGACTTCCGAAGATTTCGCGCCAGGCCGCCTCAAAGATCGATTTTTCCGACAGGCGGCCGTACATGTCCCAAGCCTCGGACGCCATTTCCGCCTGTGCGCCTTCGTCGACGAGGAGCTCGATCATGCGGTCCGCGAAATCTTTGGGCGCGTCGTACGTTCGGGGCGGATCGCTCAGGCGGTCCGCGAGGCCCCGAAAGGCGACGGACGTCGCCACGAAGGGCGCGCCATAAGCTAGCGTTTCGAGAGTCTTGATCGAGATGCCGCTGCCCCGCTGGTCGGGCAGGACGACAATTCGACTGAGCGCGCGCACGTCCGCAATGTCGTCAACGAAGCCGCAGTAGTAAATGTTGCCGATCGCGCCGAGCCGTTCCATGAGGATGGAGGAGAGCCGGCCGGCGATCGCCAGGCAGCAGCCGCTGCCGGAGACATACGGCAGAAACGCCTCTTGAATGAACCACATCGCGGACTCCACATTCGCCGGGTGCGAGTCGCCGATCATGAGAAAGTCGAATTTCGACTTGCCGTAATAGCTCTTGTCCCAGCCGTAGGCGTGCGCCATCGCCTCCACCGACTCGAAACGCTGCGGTCGAGTGTTTGACGGAATGTAGGGCGTGACCACGCGAGACTTCGGATTCGCGAGCGCAAGCTGCCGGTGTTCGGCGCTGGAGACGTTGATCACGAAATCGAACGCCTTGATTTCATCGAGCTCCTTGTTCAACAGCGCGTCGTAGCTCTCGGCTTCGCCTGTGAAGGGGTTGCGCAGGGGCCAGTGCGCCATTTGAGCGCTCTGAACGTCGTGGCTCTCCAGGATGAACTTGCCGGCGCAGATTCGCCTCGCGAATCGCGCGTTGAAGACGTGGTTGACGACAGTGACGACCGCCTGCTTGGCGAGCGTCGCAGCGACGTCGTCCCGGAGAGAGTTCTCGGCGATATTGCTCAGATAGAAGTCGAAGCCGCTCGCGTCCTCGGACAGCGTCAGCAGGTCGGCATTACTCTCTCGATAGGCTATGCGCTGCAGGCTTCCGCGGATCATGCGCGAGTTCTCATAGAGCATCCGCCAGAACCAAGGAATGACGTCCCTCAACTGCACCGGCTTGTCCAGCGTGAAAACCTGCAGAACGAAATAGCCTCGCTCCAAAAGGAAGCGTATCTGGCCTTCTATGGCGTAGGAGCTGCCGACGCGGCCCCAGAGCGGCATGATCACAACGGCGATCGGCCCGCGCCTCTCGACGGTCAGTGACGGCGCTGCCATCGCGCCGACGAGACGCGAGATTACGTCGGAGGCAAAATGTTTCGCCGCGACAGGGGCGAGAGCCGCGGCGCGGGCGGGGTCAGCCATGAGCGCCGTCGCGGCGCGGAGGATTACGCCGGGCAGCTCCTCCACTTCGTGATAGCAATATATGTCCGCCCATTCGCGCGAGTCCTCCAGCGTCGCGCCCCGCGGCACGACACAGGAAACGCCGAGCACGGCGCAGTCGTGAAGAACGGCGCTAACGCGCTTCTTGTAGATTTCCGGACGATAGGGAAGGACGGCGATCGTCGAAGAGGCGAGAAAACTGATGTAGTCCCGATGCTCGGTCGTGTCGTGCAGCTCAAACGCCGACAGTTCGTCCTCGATCCCGGCGACGAGACGCACGGCTTTCCCCTTGTTGCCGGCGTGATAGGCGCAGCGGACTGTAACGCGCAGCCCTTGCCGCAGCAGCAGCTGCGCCGCCTCGCGCAGCGCTTCGATTCGCGCCTCGTCGAGATCGGCGATGCGCGCCCCGATGACGATGTCGCGCTCAGCGAGCGACTTCGCCGCACGCGCGCGCAGCTCCGCATGGGCCGTCGGGCCGCCGAGGCCATGGATGTAGCGGTCGAGATTCGTCAGTCCCTCGAACAGGCCGACGGGCAGACCGAAAAAGGCTTCCAGCTCGTCGCGCAGCTTGCCGTTCGTCGCCAGAAGGCGCACGCGCTTGAACGGCGAGCCGGACTTGAGACGCAGGCCGAGCGTCTCGAAATGCGAGAAGGAGTAGTAACGATCGATGAAGGTGCGCGCGTCCGGGGCCTCGGCCCCAAAGTGGAACAGAAAATATGCGTCGACGTCGAGGGCCTCGCCGTTGGGGAGCCGCGCGCTGACCTCGGTCAGGCTCTCCAGCATCGCCTGCGTGGCCGTGTGTAGGAACAGCACGTCGCCCTTTCCGAGCTTCAGTTCCAGAAGCTCGGCGGCGAGCGCCTGCGCGAAGTCGTCGCGATTGAACGGCGTCGGGATCGGCTCGATCCGTTCCGCCTCTTCCCAAAGCGGCGCGCTCTCGGCGATATGACGCCGCAGGAGCGCCTCTCTTTGCTCTTGCAGCCGCTGCGCACCCACGAAATCGCGGCTTTCGCGCGACGCAGCGATCTTGTCGTCGAGCCGAGCGAGCTCCTCGTTCACGCGGGCCTCGGCGCTCTTGAGCGCGACGCGCTTTTTCCCCTTGGCGTGCCGGCCGACGACGTCTCCGTGCATGTAAAACCCGGCGTCGAAAACGTTGCGCTGAGCGACCTTCGTCTTGACCTCGGGCTCGATCAAGGGGGAGGACTTGTGCGCGAGCAATACGAATTCATATCCGTTTTTCACCGCCGAGTCGAAAAACGACAGCGCATATTGCCATTTGTCTCCGCCCTTCCCGTCAAAGCTCGGGTCGACGAGAACGAATCTCCTGCTCCCTTTGATCTTGAACATGCCAGAGTTCCCGGAGTTCGTCCCTGCAAGCCTCGCGCGCAACCCGAACGCCGACGCACCCCCTTGGGCCGATCTGGGCGCGAGCGCGTCTACGTCCTACAGGCGCGGCGCCGGACCAGCAACCGCAATCGCGCGGCGACCAGCGACTTTGCGCGACGCCGCGCATGGAGTTCTCCTCGCGGCGATCGCGCTCGTCCGCACCCGGCTCCATCGGCTCAACTCGACTCGGCGCTGCCGCCGCTGAGCCCCCGGCGATGCTCGTCGACCATGCTGGAGAGCCGTCGCCGGAGCAGCGCCCACCCCGGCTCACCCTGAAACTTGACCCGTGCGCGGAAGCGCGCGAGCTCCTCATATGGATGGAAGGACTTCGGATGGAGCAGCGCGGTTCGGAGCCCGTAGAGAAGGTCGCGCAGCGTATGCGCCGTCAGGCGCGTTTCATATTTCGGATCTCGTCCAGGATCTCGCTGGATCGTCATCGGAACATATCTGATAACCGGCACAGCGGCGCGCTCATATATTTCTCGCGTCGCGCGCAACTCGCCGGGAGCAAGATCGATGACGAGACGCGGCCGCGGGCCCGCGAGACCGGGTCGGCTGAATCGGTCCACATAGGCCCGCCTCTCCTGGGCGCTCGAGCTGATCACCTCCACGACCGCATGGGGAACCCAGTCCCGGGCGATCTTCTCCAAGCTCCTTGCGAAATCAATGGCGCCATCGCTTGCGAGCACGTGAATCACGCTGTCGTAATTCGGCGTCTGCCCCCAGCTCCTCGCGACCGGTCCGCAGTCGTGCAAGAAGTAGGGGAGCTCGATTACGCGCCCGTGGTCGAACCCGTCTCTCCGCGGATGCCGGTCGCTCCTCGTTCCGCAATAGACCACCGCGGCGCCCTGGTTCCGTCGCTCGTGCTCGGCTGCGTCGAAGACGCCGGCTTCCGGGGGCGCGAGGGCAAATATGTCTCCTTGGAGCTTTCGGCAGAAATCGACAGCCGCGCCGCGCCACTCCATCACGATCGCGCCTTTTGCCCGCCTGGCCAGGTCGTCGATCTCGGCGGCAGAGCGCACGCGAGCCACGGATTGCAGCTTTCGCAGCGCCAGCTGCGTTATGCCCGCTGCGTCGGGTAGAAGGATCTCGAGCTTCACCGTCCCGCGCAGATAAGCGAGAATGTCCCAAAGGCGATGAAAGACGAAGGCCGTCGTCTCGCCGACGTATTCCGGCGCCACGAGCACGAAGGTCGGAGTCCAGTTGCGGGCCGCGACGACGAGCTTTTGAACGCTCTCATCGAAGCGCTCGCGGGCGCCTCGCTTGGCGGTCAGCGTCGCCGCCCGCAGCTCCGCGAGCAGCGGACGATCCAAGGCGACGGCGACGCAGGCCTTGGCCAGCTCCGTGAAGTCCGCGCAACACATGAACGGGTGCGGCGCAGGATAGCCTTCCGCCGCATGCTCGGTCGCGAGCAGCGGCTTCGAAGCGGCGAGGGCCTCGGCATATTTGATCTTTATGCCGCTCGACCAGATCATCGGAACGATCGCCACATCGATCGACGCGTAGAAGCTCGCCGGATCTTCAACGTAGCCGATCTGTTTGACGAAGGGGCTCCTCACGTCCAGCAGCGCGTCGCAAATGCCGCCGGCGACGATGATCTCGATCGGCGCGAACGACCGGGCGAAAATCGGCTCCGCCACTTTCAGGAACTCACGCAGGTTTTCGCGATTGATCGTGTTTTGTCCGCCGATGAGCCCGATCTTCAGAACGGGGGACGCCGTCGGGTCGCCCGCAGCGATGTCCGGCTCGAAGTGCGGGACCGTGATGACGTTCTTTGAGCACAGCCCGCGAAAATACTCCTCCTCCCGCTCCTTGACGGCGATGACCGTGTCAGCGCGGGAGATCGCCTCCGCTTCGCTTTCGACGCTGAGATGGAAGAACTCCCGCCGAAAGCCGCGCTGCTCGAACATCAGCCGGCGGTCGCCGAAGCGGTCGGCCGTGTAGAGCGCCTTATGGACGGTCTTGGGCGCAAGGAGAAAGGCGCGCGAGAGCCAAGTGTAGTGAACGATGAACGCGTCGAACTGGCTGCGTGCGAATCGCCAGCTGAGATAGTCGCCGATCGCCTCGTCCCACCACTCGTCCACCTCGTGATCGGCGCCCAGCGCTTCAAGATGCGGGATTCGCGTCGGCGGAACGAGATGGAAGCTGTCCCACTGACGATGCATGCCCTCGAGCGCCGGCTCGTCGAAGCCCTCGCGCCACTCTCCTTCCGCGGCATAGAACACGAAGTGGATGCGGCCAGACTCGCGCAGCTTGTTGTGCAGGGCGACGATTCCCTTGCGGTTGCCGAGGTCGGGCGGCCAGGTCGGGGTCGGCGACAGAACCAGGAATTCCATGATCAGTCCGATTCGGGGAACAATTCGCCCGTCTCCGCGATGAGCCCTTCCAGCGTGTAAAGCGCCTGCAGCTGCCAATAGAAGAGCTCGGGATCCTGCGCGTCGAAGAAGAACGCTCGCAGCGAGCGCTCCCGGGCCGGGACATGCGCGATGTAATCCATCAGCTCCCGTTCCCTTTGCTCGCGGGGCGCCCTGTCTTTCTTGCCGGCGATCATGTCCGAAATGGCCTGCCAGAGTACGCGTCGCCTGAGCCAGGCCCGCGTCATGCGGTTCGCCGGAACGAGATGCTCCACGCGCGCGTCCGGCGCGTAAAGCGTGCGCCCGCCGTTCGCCTCGATCCGTTCGACCAGCTCGGTCTCCTCGTTCGACATCAGCGTCGCTTCGGCGCCGACGCGTCCCAGCGACGTATTGCAGCCCCCCGCCGCCTCATAGGCGGATTTGCGATAGGCGATGTTCGCCCCCGCGACCCATTGCTCCTTGCTGAGGAAGCGCGTCGAGTCGCCCCAATGAATGACGGTGAAATAAACGAGAAGCTTGTCGTGCAGCCAGTCGGGCCTCGGCGCCTCGAACAGCGGCGCGATCGCGCCGCCGGCGATTTGGGCTTCCGCGCCGAATGCGTCAAAAGCTCTGAGGTAGGCGCGCGTCCAGCCCGGGGAGGCGATCGCGTCATCGTCGAGGAAGCCGACGATCTCGCCCCGCGCCTCTTTCACGGCGACATTGCGAGCGTTCGCGAGGCCCGGACGATCCACCGTGACATAGCGGATCCGCGGGTTGCGCCCGTAGTGCTCCCGCCAGCTGTCGCGCTCGGCGCCCGGCGGCGAGTTGTCGACGACGAGAATCTCGAACTGTCCGGGATCGGCGTCCTGCTCCAGCAGGCTGTCGACGGCCTTGGTCAGGAGTCCATATCTGTTGTAAGTGCAGATGACCGCGGAGAAACGAAGCGCCGAGGGCGCCTCGGTCGTCATGCGGGATCCCCAGGAGAAACCGGCTCCGTCGCGCTATAAACTTCCGCATCGAATTCCGCGAGCTCCGCAGGGGAAATCGGCTCGAGGCTCAGCTCGCTGATCGCCAAGGAAATATGTCGGGGATCGTCGCCGTCGCTGCTCGCTGGAACGGTCGTCGGACCTGCGAAGTCGATCAAGACGCTGCGGCTCGTCTCCTCCGCGGGCGCGATTGCGGAAATGATGTAGTCAAATTCGGTTTTGACGATCAGCAGCGGGACCGGATAGCCGTCGATCCGGCACTTCAGATCGCGGACATTAACGGCGGGATGCGCGAACGGCGCCTTCAGCACGCATTTGACCGGGTTCGACCGATCGATAACGACCACGAAACGGAAGTGCCGGCGTGGGCCCACCCATCGAAATGGGCGCCCGGAATCGGTCCACTCCAGCTGATAGAAACCGTCTGTCGGGTCCCAGGCTTCGCTCGCGAGCAGATGGGCGGATTTTGGAAGGGAGAGGGCGGGCAGCTCGTTCGGACCGATGCTTTCCGACTTTTCGAGCAGCTGGCGCACGGCCAGCATGATCATCCGATCGTTCTGAATGCTGCTCAAATCATCACGCAGCTGTTTCAGCTGCTGACAGATCTCGGTCAGAATGTCGGCGAGAGCGGCCGATCCCTCGCCCGTCTTGCCCTTATTTTGGAGACGCGAGACGATCGCTTCCCGGATCTGCTCCGGGCTTCCGTCCAATTGCAGAGATTGCATGTCGTCGTCCCTCCCTGGAATGCAAGACGAAGCTCAGAACATTGACCCGACGCGATTTTGCAGGGGGGCGCATTACCAATACGACGAGTTTTGTCAAACATGAAGCTTCGCCGCAGTCAAGCTTCCTCATCGGCGATCGCCGCCCCGAAATTCCTGCTCTTTTGCGACTCGCAGCGCGTCCTCGATACGCCGGTCGGGGACGAGCCAGAGCGTCGCGACGAAGCCATAGATGGCGATCGCGACCCAAGGAGCGAAGGAAGCGAGCCCCACGCCGACCGCATAGAGCAGCAAGGAGACCCTGGCCTTGCGGTCCGAGCCGATGGCCTGAGCCGTCGCCTCGTGCAAGGCGCCGCTCGAGATCAGCAGCCTGGAGAGAAAATAATCGGCGACGCCCGGAGCAAGAAGCGTCAGGCCATAGAGCGTCGCCGGGGCGGCGGCGAAGTGAGCAGCGCTGAGCCAAGCCGTAGAGAACGGCACGAGCGAGAGCCCAAACAGCAGGAGCATATTCGCCCAGAGGATCCCTCCGCTGACGCGGCGCGTCGCCTGGAGGAGGTGATGATGGTTGTTCCAGTAGATCGCGACATAGGCGAAGCTCAGCGCATAGGCCAGAAAAGTCGGCGCGAGCGGCGCAAGGGCGCGCCATTCGCCGTTTTCCGGGGCCTTCAGCTGGAGCACCATGATGGTGATGATGATGGCGAAGACGCCATCGCTGAATGCGGTGAGCCGATTCTTGTCCATGAGGCCTCCCGATGGCGATCCCTCGACCGCAGGGATCACGCCCCGCGGTAGACGCAGCCCTCGGAGCAGCTGTCGCGAAACACGCCGACCTCGCAAAGGCCCGGCGCGGACGAGGCAAGCTCGCGCCAGATGTAGCGAGAGAGGTTCTCCAGCGTTGGCTTGCCGAGGCCCTCGAGATCATTGAGAAAGCTGTGGTCGAGCCGCTCGCGCAGCGCGACGAGGCGCCGCCCGAGCTGGCCGAGGTCCATGACCCATTGCTCCTCGGGCTGAGGCTCCCCGCGCAACGTCACGCGCACCCGGAACGAGTGGCCGTGCAAATTGGCGTATTTGCCCCCTTTCGGCGCCTCCGGATCATACAGCGCGTGCGCCGCCTCGAAATAGAACTCCCTGAAGATTTCGAAGGTCGCCACGGCTATTTCACCCCGATGAGCTTGTGCGTTTGCAGCGACAGGCGCCAGCGCGGATGCGCGAGGCAATAGTCCGCCGCGGCCCTCGTATTGCTCAGAATCTGCGGGCCGTCCATGGGTTGCAGCAGAAAATGCGCGAAGTCGAGACCGTCGAGTTGCAGAGGATCGAGGCCCGGCTGCGGAAAGACAAGCTTGAGCTCGTCGCCGCTGAGCTGGCGCAGCGGCGCCCCGGCTTTCGGCGACACGCAGATCCAGTCGACGCCGGTCGGTGCTTCCAAAGTCCCATTGCTCTCGAGCGCAATCTTGAAGCCCTCGGCCTTCAGCGCGACGAGCAATGATTCGTCCACCTGCAGCAGCGGCTCGCCGCCGGTCAGCACCACGAAGCGGCGCGCGCGCGAGGCTCCCCAAAGCCCTGCAAGTCGGGAGGCGAGCGCGCGCGCCTCCGTGAATCTCCCGCCGTTCTCGCCGTCGACGCCGACAAAATCCGTGTCGCAGAACTGGCACATCGACTGCGACCGATCCTGCTCGCGCCCTGTCCAGAGATTGCAGCCGGCAAACCGGCAGAACACCGCGACTCGGCCGGCGTTGAGCCCCTCGCCTTGCAGCGTCAGGAAAGCCTCCTTGACGGCGTAGGCCATGCGATCATCCTCCGCGCCGTTTCGACTGAGACATGAACAGCGGCGCAACCCGCATTATGGGCTTTTGCGAGCGCGATCCCAAGAGCGGCGCCAAGGAAATCGGCACCGCAGGCCGGCGCAGATGTGACCCAAAAGCAACACGCTTGAAGATAAAAGCGAGATCACGAAACGGGGCCCAACCAGCCGCTTTTCAGCCATAAAGCCCGCGCTAAAGTCCTCTCGTCACATGGTCATGCCGGAGACGATCGAAGAGCCCGCGCGGATGAGATTTCGAGCGGCGCGGGTTCGTTCGCGTTCGCGCATGGCCGTATGAAGCTCGCAAGCGTGGGCGGAATCAGCGCGCGGTGGGAAAATCAGCTTGATCATGAAGAGGCTTTTCGCGATGCAGGCCCTGGCCCGCCGTGCGCTGTCGAGCGATCGGGCTCGACTGGCGGCGAGCGTGGCGGCGCTGATGATCGCATACGCCGCCCCTGCGCCGGCGCTCGATTCGTCCGACCAAAGGCCCGACCAGCCGCCCACGAAGCAGCTTCCGATGTTCAAAGACCCGCACGCCGCGCTGCGCGCCGGGCTCGAACGCTACCATGCCGGGGAGACCGGCGCCTCGGTCGAAGCCCTGAGCTATGCGGCCGACGGCGGCGAATCCCTCGCGCAGTGGAAGCTTGCGCGGATGTACGCCAATGGAGACGGCGTGACGCGCGATGACAGCAAGGCCTTCGACTATTATTCGCGCATCGTCGAGCATTTCGCCGATGACGACCCGGACCCCAATGAGCGCGTGATGGCTTCGAACGCCTTCGTCGAGGTCGGTCGCTATCTGCGCGAGGGCATCGCCGGCGCAAAGCTCGCGCCCGACCCGCAGCGCGCCTTCGACCTATTCCGCTACGCAGCGACCTTCTTTCGGAACAGCGAGGCTCAATACAACGTCGCGCGGATGTATCTCGACGGCGCCGGCGTCAAGAAGGACTTGCGCCAGGGCGTGAACTGGCTGGAGCTCGCGGCCCGCAAAGGCCATGCGCAGGCGCAGGCGCTGCTCGGGCGCATGATGTTCAACGGCGAGGCCGGCGCCGCGCCGCAACGCCCGCTGGGCCTCATGTATCTCACGCTCGCTTGTGAGTCGTCTGCGGGCGGCGCCGACCAGTGGATCGCCGATCAGCGGGCCAGGGCCTACGCAGCGGCGAGCGAATCCGATCGAAAGACAGCGGACGATCTGGTCACGAACTATCTCAAACGCCGCGACTGAGCGCCGTGGACGCGGCCACGGTCAGGAAACGCTCGCTCTCGATCGCCGGCCACCGCACGAGCGTGTCGCTGGAAGCCGAGTTCTGGCGAGCCCTGAAGCAGATCGCCGCAGCGGAGGGACGCTCGGTGGCCTCGCTCGCCGCAGAGGTCGACCGCGGGCGCGGCGCGGCGAATCTGTCTTCGGCGCTACGGGTTTTCGTGCTCCGACGCGTTCAAGCCGGCGCAGAACGATCACCGGCGTCAGACCGATCTTCGACGCCAGCGGGGTCTGACCGCCGATGAGCGTCAGAACTTGGCGATGACGGGCGCGGACGCCCCCCAGTTGAACCGATAGTTGAGGCCCATGCGCACGAGATGCGCGGCGCTGCGATTGCCGATGGCGAGCGGGAAGGGATAGACGGCGTTCGCGTAGCGCGGGTCAAAGTGGGCGAGCTCGACGTAAAGATACTCCACCTTGACCGACCAGCTGTGGGTGAGCGCATATTCGAAGCCGGCGCCCGCGGTCCAGCCGGGCAGGAGACTACTGTCGCCAGCGATCCGCGCCCCCGCGTAACCAGGGCTGTTCGCGCCCGAATAGTGCTGCGGAGCAATATCGTTGCCATAGGCGAAGCCGGCAGTGGCATAGACGAGGCCCTGGTCGAAGATAGCGTAGCCGAGGCGCGCTCTCACCGTGCCGAGGTAGCCCTCGCTCGAGGGACCGGCATGGAAGAGGCCGTCCTGGCCCGCGTCGATCGTGCCGCGAAAATCGGCGTCGAGCTCGACGCCCGCGACGACTTTCTGTTGCCAGGCCCAGTTGTAGCCGAGCGTCACGCCGCCGGTGAAATTCGAGCCGATGAGGGGAACCACGCCGGCGAACTCCCCGTCGCCGAGCGCCGCGCCGACATTGACGCCGGCATAGGCGCCCGTCCAGGAAAAGAGCGGTTGCAGGAACGGCGGAGGCGGAGGCGGCTCCTTTCGCGAGGGAAGATCCGCAGCGACGGCCGCACCGGCGGAAATCGCGGTCAGAACGGCGGCTGCGAGAGTCCGCGCATGCATGGACATTGGTGTCTCCAGGCTCGAGGCGCCGCGTCTCCTCGCAACGAACAATCGCGAGACACCCGCCGAATCAATCTTGTAGGAGCCTAGGTCGCCCGCGCGCGTCACGCAATGCGCCAACCAGACGAAGACGAATATTTTCTTTGGAGGTGTGGTATAAATGTAACAGTTTCTTAAGTTAATCTTTTGTTTACTTTTGTGGCGAAGATTTGCCCGCGCCGAGAACGCGGGCGATCAAGCCCGGTCCTGCTCCATTTCAGCGCAGGAGGCGTGGCTTTCGCCGTCGGCAAATCCTGTGCTATCGCAAGCGGCAAAGGAGCAGGAGATGACCGACGCCTCCGCGCCGCGGCGCGACAAGCCCTGGATGTTTCGAACTTACGCCGGCCACTCGACCGCGCGCGATTCAAACCTTCTCTATCGCTCCAATCTCGCCAAGGGCCAGACCGGTCTTTCCATCGCCTTCGACCTGCCGACACAGACGGGCTACGACAGCGACGACCCGCTGGCGGCGGGCGAGGTCGGCAAGGTCGGCGTGCCGGTCTCGCATCTCGGCGACATGCGGGCGCTGTTCGAGGGCATTCCGCTCGGCGACATGAACACCTCGATGACGATCAACGCGACGGCGGTCTGGCTCATGGCGCTCTATATCGCCGCCGCCGAAGGGCAGGGCGTCGCCCGCAACAGGCTGCAAGGCACGACTCAGAACGACATCATCAAGGAATATCTCTCCCGCGGCTCCTATGTCTTCCCGCCGGCGTCCTCGCTGCGGCTCACGCAGGACCTCATCCTCTTCGCGACGAAAGAAACGCCGAAGTTCAATCCCATAAACGTCTGCTCCTATCACTTGCAGGAGGCCGGCGCGACGCCCGTGCAGGAGCTTAGCTTTGCGCTCGCGACCGCCCTCGCCGTGCTCGACAATGTCAAGAAATCGGGGGAGCTGTCTAGGGAAGATTTCGAGCAGGTCGTCGGGCGCATCTCCTTCTTCGTCAACGCCGGGATGCGCTTCGTCACCGAATTGTGCAAGATGCGCGCCTTCGCCGAGCTCTGGGACGAGATCACGCGCGACCGCTATGGCGTGACCGACGACAAGCTGCGGCGCTTCCGTTACGGCGTTCAGGTGAATTCGCTCGGCCTGACCGAGCAGCAACCGGAAAACAACGTCACGCGCATTCTGATCGAGATGCTGGCGGTCGTGCTCTCCAAGGGCGCGCGCGCGCGCGCCGTGCAGCTTCCGGCCTGGAACGAGGCGCTCGGCCTGCCGCGGCCCTTCGACCAGCAATGGTCGCTGCGCATGCAGCAGATCATGGCCTATGAGACCGACCTGCTCGAATATGGCGACATCTTTGACGGCTCGACCGAGATCGCGAAGAAGGTCGCGCAATTGAAGGCTGAGGCGCTCGCCGAGCTGAAGAAGATCGAGGCGCTAGGGGGCGCGGCGGCGGCGGTCGAGAGCGGCTACATGAAGTCGAAGCTCGTCGAGTCGAACACCGCGCGGCTCGAGGCGATCGAGGCCGGCGAGCAGATCGTCGTCGGCGTGAACAAGTTCACGGAAGGCGAGCCCTCGCCGCTGACCGCTGGCGACAATCAGATCATGGTCGTGCCGGCGCATGTCGAGGCGGAGCAGATCGAACGCCTGAAGGCTTGGCGCGCGCAGCGGGACGACAAGGCGGCGAAGGCGGCGATCGAGACGCTCTCGCGCGCCGCCAAGGAAGGACGCAACATGGTCGAGCCGTCGATCGCGGCGGCCAAGGCGGGGGTGACGACCGGCGAATGGGGCGGCGTGCTGCGCGGCGTTTTTGGCGAGTACCGCGCCCCGACGGGCGTTTCGCCGACGGCCCGCCAGGTCGGCGGCGCGCTCGACGACGTCCGCAGCGAGGTCCAGCGCGTTTCGACGAAGATCGGCAAACGCGCGAAGTTCCTGGTCGGCAAGCCCGGGCTGGACGGCCATTCGAACGGGGCGGAACAAATCGCCGCGCGCGCGCGCGACGCGGGCTTCGACGTGATCTATGCCGGGATTCGCTCGACGCCGAAGGAGCTCGTCGACGCCGCGAAGAAGGAGGGCGTCCACTGCGTGGGCCTCTCGATTCTCTCGGGCTCGCATGTGACGCTCGCGCATGAGGTCATGAAGCTCATGAAGGACGAAGGCCTGGAGAGCGTGCCGCTCGTCGTCGGCGGCATCATCCCGCCGGCGGACGAGAAGCTCTTGCGCGAGGAGGGCGTGGCGGCGGTCTACACCCCGAAGAATTACGACCTCAACGCGATCATGACCGATCTGGCGCAGATTATTGAGAGGAGTCTGGCTTAGTTTCACATTTACGGATTCGGGAAGAAGATGGCCTAAGCAAACCAAGCTTTATCAGGGTTTGCTCTTGACCAGGAGAACAAACGAACGCAACGATTCACGTGCCAGAACTAGAGACGACTTCATGCGAAGGCTCTTCGCGGTCGCCGTCAGCGTTGGATTCGTGACAACCTTCCCAAAAATGAAATGGGTTGCAAGCGCTTCGTTTCCCGACCAGGACGAAATAAATCATATCTTAATACTGATAGTCGCTTTTTTCGTAACAATACAAAGCTAAGACGGTTACCTGCTGTCGATAGAAAGCAAAAAATTTTATGGAGAAGCACGATTTCCCATATATATAGTTCTGCTATATATGTTTCTACTTACCAATTCCGACCGATGTTATATTTTGTCCACATGTGTCGTGCTGATATTTTTATTGTACGTTGTTTGCGATTTTTTTGACCATAATCGAGCATTATTCTCGCTATAGCGCTGATTCTGCTGAAGACTACTGTACTACTTCGGAGGCGCTTCTAGCCCGTCTTCGCGGATTCGCCTGTGCATAAGCCGGAAATGACGATTTTCAGCGCCGGTAGGTAGCGGAGAATGTTGATGTGCGATGCACGCAATCGGCTGAAAACGGCTGTAGATACTATGGGGCGTGCGGCGTAGCTTCCCGTTTTGGCTGGAGGGAGCATCTCGCGGAGCGTCCCATGTCACAAGTCAACGATCTCAGCCGGTCCTTCACGCCCTTCGACGAGGAGCATACGCTCGTCGTCGTCATCGAAATGAGCTTGTCGACTTGGCTCGTGGCGGCGATGGCTCCCGGCCTTGCGCGAGCGCCTCTCAAGAAGCTCATTC
>DATHCI010000098.1:0-15526 GCA_035319645.1 Methylocystis sp.
TGGCCGGCGAGGCGGCAATGGGGCGTCGACGAGCGCGGCGACTTGGGCGCTGACTTGGGCGCTCTTGCCGAGGTCCAGGGGCCGGCGCGGGGGCGCCGGCGCATCGATGGAAACCGGCTTGTCGACGGAGGCGGCTTCGCGCTCGGACGACCTTCCTTGCGGCGCTCGGCTCTCGGGCGCAGGTTCGAGCGCCGCGACGCGGGGCTCCTCCAAGGGGGTCGGCTTGTCGATCGAGCTCGGACGTCCGGCTGGCGGCTGCGGCGCGTTGACGAAAGCCGCCTTCTCGCGCTCCGCCGGAGCAGGCCGCTGTGGTTCGTCCGTCGTCGAGACATTCGCCGCGGGCTCTGCGCGCATGACGGTCTCGCCGCGCGGCAGGTCGGCCTCTGCGCGGGCGATCGCCTGGCGTCCACGCTCGGCGGACGGCGCCGGCGCCTCCTCCTCGTCGCTCTCGATCTTCGCGCGTCGGGCCGCGCGCGACATGCGCGGGGCGAGATCCGCCCATTGCCTGCGCGTGTCTGGCGCGGGAAGAGCCTCCTCCACGTCATCCTCGCCGCCGCCGCCGAACAGCGAAGCCAGAAAGCCGCCGAAGCCCGAGCGTTGCGGCGCGACGACGATCGCGCCGTTGTTGCGCGCCTCGATCTCGGCCTTGGCCTCGTCGTAGCGCGCGAGCATCTGGCCGTTGCTCGCGATGTGCACCGTCTTTCCGTCTGGGAAAAGGCGCACGAGCTGGTCATAGGTCATGCGCGGCCAGGCGCGCACATTGCCGACGTCGAGATGCACGAAGGGCGTTCCTGCGGTCGGATAATAGCCGACGCCCCCGCGCTGCATGCGCATGCCGATCTCGCGGATGCGCGACATGGGCATGCCCGGCATGGTCGTGTCCATCGCCTTGCCGAGCATGTGCTGGGAGAATTTCGCGACGGCCCGGGAGCGCGCGCGCAGCATGGCGTTGGTCTCGGGCGAGCGATAGGCGGAGACGACGCGGACATATTCGCCGGACGCTCCCGCGCTACGATAGGCTTCCCAGATCACGTCGAACAGGCGGGGATCCATCTCGGTGGGCTCGTCCCGCCGCCAGTCGCGCAGAAACCAGTTGAGCTGCTGGAGAACATTGCGGTCGTATTGACCGTTGACCAGATAGGTGGCGGAAATGGATTCCTGCGTATGCGAATGAAAGAGATTGATCGTGCGCGTGTCGCCATTGGCGACCGCCGTCTCCGTCATTCTGGGAGACAGAAGGCTCAGCGTTGCGCCAAGGAGCAGCGCGAGCCGTCCTGGATGCTTGTTCAACGCACGACGTATTTCGCCCAGCAACCGGATCAAGCTCCCACTCTCTCAAGTTCGCGGCGGACTTGATGCGGTCGCCGCAAAGGTTCGACGTGGGAGCTGCGCGAGGCGCCGCCTCGAAGCTGGCGACAGGCCGTCAAGCGCCCGCCCGTCGAGCGACTGGCGCGCGAAAAGCCCCCATCCCACACGATGAAACCGACAGCCAAGCTTACATTTGGCCACGATTACGCGTTGAAAGTGGCGAAAAAATAGCAAAAGCATCAAGCTCGGGCGGTCGGCGCCCGCAATCCCCTCATCGGCTGGCGCGGCGTCGCTAATCCCGCTATCCCGCTCGCGCTATCGACGCCAGCCTGAAAATCTCACAGACTTGCTCGCTGATTCGGCGGAGCGCAAACATGCATGCGACCATTGATCTCGAGGCGACGGCGCCGGCTCTGTCCCTGCCCCAGCGGATCATCCTGTCCGAAGGATGGATGCGACGGGCCATCGCCTGCGCCGCCGGCGCGTGCGGCGCGCTGGCCCTGGAGCCGATCAACTTCCTGCCCGCCATGGCGGTCACGCTGACGGTCGCCGTGTGGCTCATCGACGGCTCGGCCGACGCGCGCGGCGAGAGGTTGCGGCTTGGATGCCTGAGATCGGCGATGGCCGACGGCTGGTGGCTGGGCTTCGGCTACTTCGTGGCGGGTCTCTGGTGGCTAGGCGGAGCGCTGCTCGTCGACGCCGATCAGTTCGCCTGGGCGCTGCCTCTCGCCGAAATCGGAGCGCCGGCAGGTTTGGCGCTGTTCCCCGCTCTCGGGTTCGGCGTCGCCCGGGCGCTATGGTCCCCGGGGTCCGCCCGCGTGCTGGCGCTCGCGGCGGGTCTCGGCGGCGCCGAATGGCTGCGGGGCCACGTGCTCACCGGGTTTCCCTGGAACGACATCGGCATGGCGCTCGCGAGCGTCCCTGCGCTCGCGCAGAGCGCAGCGCTCGTCGGCGCCAACGGGCTCGACCTCTGCGCCGTCGTCATCTTCGCGGCGCCGGCGACTTTCGTCGATCGCCACAGCCTGCGCTCGCCCGCCCTCGTCTTCGCGTCCGCGCTGCTCGTCGCGATGACGGTTTATGGCGCGGCGCGCCTTGCGCGCGGCGAGACGACTTTCGTCGCGGGCGTCCGGCTGCGGCTCATGCAGCCCAATCTCCTCCAGGACCAGCAATTCCGCCCCGAGAACGGACAGGAAATTCTTCGGCGCTACCTGGCGCTGTCCGATCAGGCCACCGGCCCGACGCACACGGGCGTCGCAGACGCGACGCATCTCATCTGGCCTGAATCCGCGTTTCCTTTTGTGCTGTCCCGGGAACCGCAGGCGCTTGCCGCAATTTCGGGGGCGCTCCAAGGCAAAACTCTCCTCACCGGCGGCGCGCGCGCCGAAGAGGATCGCGGCCGCTCGAAGATTTACAACGCCATCCTCGTCGTGCAGGGGGACCGGATCGTCGCCTCCTATGACAAGAAGCATCTGGTTCCCTTCGGCGAATATTTGCCGCTCGACTGGCTGCTTCGTCCGCTGGGCGCGCGCCATCTCGTGCCGCAAGCATGGGAAGTGGGCGACCGCCCCAGAACGCTCGGCGCCCCCGGTCTTCCTCTGGCGACGCCGCTTGTCTGCTATGAAGCGATCTTCTCCGGCGACGTCGTGGAGCCCGGCGCTTCGCGACCGCAGTGGCTGCTCAACGTTACGAACGACGGATGGTTCGGAAAGACCAGCGGTCCCTACCAGCATTTCGCGCAGGCTCGGCTGCGCGCGATCGAAGAGGGGTTGCCGCTCGTGCGCGCGGCGAACAGCGGCGTCTCTGCGGTGGTCGACCCCTATGGGCGCGTGATCGAACAGTTGCCTGTAGGGGTGGCGGGCGTCATCGACCAGGGGCTTCCCAATCCCGCCTCCGAGACTTTGTTCTCACGCCACGCCCGGATCATCTTCCCATTGCTGTGGTCCGGCCTCTCCTTCCTCGCATTCGCGGGAAAGTGGCGGCCCCAGTTCAGAATTATTCCACTGTAAGCCGTTTCGCGAGCCTCTTGCTCGCGTCCCCGCTAGAGAACGCCAAGGCCGAGTTTGGACCACAGCGCCCCTTGGAGCTCGCTCAACAACAACCGCAAGTGGAGTGGTTAACGTCGGTGAAGCATCAGTTCGGCTATTCGTGTTATTTTACATAGTTTTATTAATCATGCGGATTTGCCAAGCCGGGTCAAATCGGGCTAAGACACGATTGGAGGTGGGCTATCCGTGAAAAAAACTCCTGATCCGATAGATCGTCACGTAGGCAGCCGCGTGCGCATGCAACGCGTGCTTATGAAGATGAGCCAAGAAAAGCTTGGTGAAGCGTTGGGGTTGACGTTTCAACAAGTGCAAAAATACGAAAAGGGCACAAATCGCATCGGCGCGAGCCGGCTGCAGCAAATATCCAAGACGCTGAACGTGCCGCCCTCGTTCTTCTTCGAGGGCTTGCCGACGACCAGCGGAGGCGCGGAACGACCAGGTTTTGCCGAGGAGGGGTCCTCGCAATACGTTGTCGACTTCCTTGCGACTGCGGAGGGGCTGCATCTCAATCGCGCCTTTGCCCGCATACGCGAGCCGAAGGTGCGCAAGCGCATCGTTGAGCTCGTCGTTGCGATCGCGGATTCGGACGCCGGCGAAGCCGGACCGCCGCAGGCCGCAGCCGCGACTGAGTCGCCGGGGGCGTCGACGGACTGAGTGGATCGGTGAGCTTTCGCCGGCAAGCGGTTGGCGCGGCTTGACGCGAAAGCTTGGCGCTGGCAAAGGAACGCCGGCTCGCGCGGAGCTCCCGCGCGAGCCGAAGGGGTTGGTGTGGCCGCGCGCCGAGAGACGTGAGACGTTGCGCGCGATTGGAGGCGCCTAAGTGACACGCAAGAATTATCTCTTCACCAGTGAATCTGTCTCCGAAGGGCATCCCGACAAGGTCTGCGACCGCATCTCGGATGAAATCGTCGACGAGTTCTTCCGCGAAGGCGCCAAGGCTGACATTGACCCCTACGCCATCCGCGTCGCCGCCGAGACGTTGTGCACCACGAACCGGGTCGTGATTGCGGGAGAAGTTCGCGGCCCGCACTTCGCGTTCGAGCATATCGAGGACGTGGCGAGGCGCGCGATCAAGAGCATCGGCTACGAGCAGGCGGGCTTCCACTGGAAGAACGCCAAGGTCGAAGTGCTGCTCCACGAGCAGTCCGCCGACATCGCGCAGGGAGTCGACGCAGTCGGCAATAAGGACGAGGGCGCCGGCGACCAGGGCATCATGTTCGGCTACGCTGTTCGCGAGACGCCGGAGCTCATGCCGGCGCCGCTCTATTACGCCCACAAGATTCTGGAGAAGCTCGCCGCCGCCCGCCACAGCGGCAAGGAGAAAGGCCTCGGGCCGGACGCCAAGAGCCAGGTCACGCTGCGCTACGTCGACGGCAAGCCGGTCGAGGCGACCCAGATCGTTCTCTCGCATCAGCACACCGAGGAAAGCCTCTCTCCTCAAGACGTGCGCCGCATCGTCGAGCCTTATATTCGCGAAACGCTCCCCAAGGATTTCATCACCGACAAGACCGTCTGGCACGTCAATCCGACAGGCAAGTTCTTCATCGGCGGCCCGGACGGCGACGCCGGCCTCACGGGGCGCAAGATCATTGTCGACACCTATGGCGGCGCGGCCCCGCACGGCGGCGGCGCCTTCTCCGGCAAGGATCCGACCAAGGTGGACCGCTCGGCGGCCTATGCCGCCCGCTACCTCGCCAAGAACATCGTCGCGGCCGGCCTCGCCGACCGAGCCACGATCCAACTCTCCTATGCGATCGGCGTCGCCGAGCCGCTGTCGATCTATGTCGATCTGCACGGGACGGGTCATGTGGACGAGGATAAGATCGAAGCTGTGCTGCCGCAGATCATGCGGCTGACGCCGCGCGGCATCCGCGAGCATCTGCAGCTCAACCGCCCCATCTATGCGCGCACCTCGGCTTACGGCCACTTTGGACGCGCGCCCGACGCCGACGGCGGCTTCTCCTGGGAGAAGACCGACCTGGTCGAGACGCTGAAATCGCATCTCGCGTGATGCGACAGGCGCCTTTCGCTTCCGATGCGAAAGGCGTCTATCTGAGGCCGATTGACTGTCCCGAGCAGGCCGACTTATCTTTAAGTCGACGAGCTCCCTGACCATCGATGCTCTCGCAGTCGCCCGGCTGCTCCGAAAGCAAGGCTTCCCGGAAGAGCAGGCCACGGGCGTCGTGGAGGCGTTGAGGGAGATCGACGCATCGCAGTTCGTGACGAAAAGCGACTTGAAAGAGGCGATCGCCGATCTGAAGGTCGATATGGTCCGTTGGCTCGTCGTGACTCAAATCGCGCTGGGCGGGTTCATCTTCGCCGCAATGAAGTTCTCGAAGTAATGTGGGCTCAAAAGCGTTCGAACCGAGCTCTGCCGGAGCGATAGCTGACTTCAGTCAAGACGACGAGAAATGAAATCCTGTCCGCCTTTCGCCGGGCGGCGATCGGGCCCGTCAGCAAAAGGCGGCGTCTGGTGTATGCTTCCCGGCGCATGTCCGACTCGGCCCTCGTTCGCAATCCTCGCAAATGAACGATCTCTTTCCAGCCGGCCGCCTCTACGGACGCTCCAAGGGCAAGGCGCTGCGTCGCTATCAGGCCGAACTCGTCGAAAAGCTGCTGCCGCGGCTCACGATAGATCTCGGGAGCGCCTTCGAGACGGCGCCGTCCTTTGCGAAGCCCGGGAGCGATCTGCGGCTGGAGATCGGCTTCGGCGGCGGCGAGCATCTCGCTGCTGCGGCCTTGCGCGAGCCGGAAGCGGCCTTCATCGGCTGCGAGCCCTTCCTTAACGGCGTCGCGAAGCTATTGGCGCAGATCGAGCGCGCTGAGATCAAGAATATTCGGATTCATCGCGGCGACGCCGCCGAGGTCCTCGACTGGCTGCCCGACGCGAGCCTCGGCCGAGTCTATCTCTTCTATCCAGACCCCTGGCCAAAACGGCGCCAGCGCAAACGACGCTTCGTCAACGAAGAGAATCTCGAACGGCTCGCGCGCGCCATGCGCAGCGGCGCCGAGCTGCGCTTTGCGACGGATATCGACGACTACGCGGCCTGGACGCTCGCGCGGCTGCGCGCCTCCGCCCATTTCGGCTGGCGCGCGGCGACGAGCGCGGATTGGACGCGTCCTTGGACGGACTGGCTGGAGACGAAATATGAGCGCAAGGCGAAGGCGCAGGGGCGCTCTCCCGTGTATCTGACCTTTGAGCGCAAGTGAGATCGCCGCTGTAATTTTGGTGCACCCCCTGGCTCGAAAGTGCGCTAAAGGAGGCGAAGCGTCGGAGCCGGCGAGAGCCCGGAACGGAGACTTTGGAATGACGTCAGACGAGTTCGCGCTGCGCCCCGACTCGGGTGGCGCGCCCGCGGGGCCGATCGAGACGACGACGGCGAAATTTCGCGCCGACGTGCTCGAGCCCTCCTTGCGACAGACGGTGCTGGTCGACTTCTGGGCGCCATGGTGCGGTCCCTGCCGCCAGCTCGCGCCGGCGCTGGAGCGCGTGGTCGCGGCCGCGCGCGGCAAGGTCCGACTCGTCAAGATGAACATCGACCAGGATCCCGAGATCGCGGCGCAGCTCGGCGTAAAATCGATCCCGGCAGTCATCGCATTCCAGCGCGGACGCCCGA
The DNA here is from genome assembly GCA_035319645.1 of Methylocystis sp. Classification (GTDB taxonomy): domain Bacteria; phylum Pseudomonadota; class Alphaproteobacteria; order Rhizobiales; family Beijerinckiaceae; genus Methylocystis. Next base: position 6,971 of record DATHCI010000098.1, read on the forward strand.
CCGACGGCTTCGTGGGCGCTTTGCCGGAGCGCGAGATCAAAGGCTTCCTCGAGCGTCTCGTCGGCCCGATCGAGGCGGATGCAAAAGCGATCGAGGCCGCGGAGGAGCTGATCGCGGCGGGCGAATTCGAAGAAGCCGAAGCCCTTCTGCTGGAGCTCGCGAGCCTCGAGCCCCCCCAGGCCAAGCCTTTGGCGCTGCTGCTGCGGCTTTACGTCGAATCCGGGCGGCTCGAGGAGGCGCAGGGACTTTTCAACGAGGCGCCCGAGGCGTTGCGCCGCGACCCAGCTGTGGCGGCGGCGGCGGCGGCGCTGGAGAACGCTCGCGCCGCGAGCACGCTGGACGAGATCTCGGATTTGCGCCAGCGCTCCCTGGAGCGCCCCGACGATTTGCAGGCCCGCTTCGACCTCGCGCTGGCGCTGAACGCCAAAGGGCGCCGCGAGGATGCTGCGGCCGAGCTACTTGACATCATCCGTCGCGACCGTAGTTGGAACGACGACGGCGCGCGCAAGCAGCTCGTGCAGTTCTTCGAGGCCTGGGGGCCGGCGGACAAGGCCACAACGGCCGCGCGCAGGAAACTGTCGTCGCTGTTGTTCTCTTGAGGCGAAGCTGAGACCAGCTGCGAAGCAGCCGCAACCAGAACGACTCCGGCGATGGGCATGAACGCGCATTACGCTTCGATCGTCGAACTGCCGGAGCTCGTGCGGCTGTTTCCGCTGCCGGGGGCATTGCTCCTGCCGCGCGGGGAGCTGCCGCTCAATATTTTCGAGCCGCGCTATCTCGCCATGGTCGACGAGGCCATCGCGAGCGACCGCCTGATCGGCATGATCCAGCCCGTTCCCGGCGAAGACGAATTGAAATTGTTCCAGATCGGCTGCGTCGGCCGCCTGACTCATTTCTGCGAGACCGGCGACGGCCGCTATCTCATCACGCTGACGGGAGTGGCGCGTTTCAAGACGATCGGGGAAAGACGGGGGCCTGAACCGTTTCGCCGCGCGCAGGTGAGCTTCGGTTCGTTCGAAGGCGACCTGCTGGCCGGCGATGGCGAAGAAAGAGTCGATCGGGCGCGCATGGTGCTCATGTTGCGCGAATTCGCCGAAACTTCAGGGGTCGAGGTCGATTGGGCGAGCATCGACGCGGCGCCGACCGAGACGCTCGTCAATGCGCTCGCCATGATGTGTCCCTTCGGCGTTCGAGAGAAGCAATCCCTGCTGGAGGCGATCGACCTCAAGACGCGCGCGGAAATTTTAATCGGCCTTGCGGCCTTCGAGCTGGCGCGCGATCCGCCGCCGCGCGGGCGGCGGCGCGAGGAGCCGCCGCAGTTCCACTGACCGTTTGAACCTTGTCGAGGATGTTAAGGAGAGCCGATGTCGGAAGCTTTCATTTACGACGCCGTGCGCACGCCGCGGGGCCGCGGCAAGACGGATGGCGCGCTCCACGAAGTTTCGACGCTCGGCCTCGCCGTCACGGCCCTGAAGGCGGTCAAGGCGCGCAGCGGCCTGCAAGGCGCCGAGGTCGACGACGTGATCCTCGGCTGCGTCGATCCCGTCGGAGAAGCCGGCGGCGACATCGCGCGCGCGAGCGCGCTCGCGGCGGGCTACGGCGACAGGGTCCCTGGAGTGCAGATCAACCGCTTCTGCGCCTCGGGGCTCGACGCGGTGAATTTCGCGGCGGCGCAGGTCATGTCGGGTCAGCACGATCTCGCCATCGGCGGCGGAGTCGAGAGCATGAGCCGTGTCGGCATCGGCGCTTCGGGCGGCGCCTGGCCCGTCGATCCGACGATCGCCATTCCGTCCTATTTCATGCCTCAAGGGGTTTCGGCCGACCTCATCGCGACGAAATACGGATTTTCACGCGACGACGTGGACGCCTACGCCGTGGAATCCCAGAAGCGCGCCGCCGCGGCCTGGGACGAAGGACGCTTCGCGCGTTCGGTCGTGCCCGTGAAGGACGTGAACGACCTCGTGATCCTCGACAATGACGAGCACCGTCGTCCCGGCACGGACCTGCAGGCGCTCGGGGCGCTGAAGCCTTCCTTCATCATGCTCGCCGAGATGGGCGGTTTCGACGCCGTGGCGATCCAGGCCCATCCCGAGATCGAGAAGCTCAGTCACGTGCATCACGCCGGCAATTCTTCCGGCATCGTCGACGGCGCGGCGGCCGTGCTCGTCGGCTCGAAGGAGGCGGGCGCGCGAATCGGCGCCAAGCCGCGCGCGAAGATCCGCGCCTTCGCCAATATTGGCTCCGAGCCGGCGCTGATGCTCACGGGGCCGATCGACGTCACGAAGAAACTGCTTGCGCGGGCGAAAATGGCGCTCGCCGACATCGACCTCTTCGAGGTCAACGAGGCTTTCGCCGCGGTCGTTCTGCGCTTCCTCCAGGCTTTCGAGCTCGACCCCGCGAAGGTCAATGTCAATGGCGGCGCGATCGCGCTCGGCCATCCGCTCGGCGCGACGGGCGCGATGCTCGTAGGAACCGCGCTCGACGAGCTGGAACGGTCTGGCAAGGGCGTCGCGCTCGTGACGCTCTGCATCGGCGCGGGGATGGGCACCGCGGCGGTCATCGAGCGCGTGTGACGATGGAGCAGCGCATCTCCCTCGTCACGCTGGGCGTGGCCGACGTGAAGCGCAGCGTCGCCTTCCTCGAGCGTCTAGGCTGGTGCGCGTCGGCGGCCCCGGGCGGCGGGTTCTTTCAATGCGGCGCCATGATCCTGTGCTTCTATCCGCGCGAGGAACTCGCCGCGGATGCCGGCGTGCCGTCGCAGGGCCACGGCTTTGCGGGCTTCACGTTCGCGCACAACACGCGTTCGAAGGAAGAGGTCGACCGCGTGCTTGCCGAAGCGCAGGCTGCGGGCGCGACGATCGTGAAGCCGGCGCAGAACGCCTTTTGGGGCGGCTACTCGGGCTATTTTCGCGATCCCGACGGCCACCTCTGGGAAATCGCCTGGAATCCCGGTTTTGGGATGGACGACGCGGGCGGCGTTTTCCTGCCAAAGTAGATTTCCTCGCCCCGCCGAGTCCGCCTTGATCTGATGCTTGTGGAGAACAGCGATGATCACGCTCTATGCCTTCGGACCCTTTTCCGGCCTGCCGGATGCGAGCCCTTTCGTCACGAAGACGATGCTGCTGCTCAAATTCGCGGGGCTCGACTACAAGGAAGACCGGACCGGCTACCAGCGCGCGCCGAAGGGCAAGCTGCCCTTCATCGACGATGCGGGAACGATTGTCGCCGACTCGACCTTCATCCGCTGGCATATCGAGAAGAGTCGCGGAATCGACTTCGACGCGCATCTCACGGACGAACAGCGCGCCATCGGCTGGGCGGTCGAGAAAATGTGCGAGGAGCATCTCTATTGGCTCGTCGTCAGGGCGCGCTGGCTCGACGACGCCAATTTCGCGCGCGGCCCGGCGCGCTTCTTCGACTCTGCGCCGGCGCCGATCCGCCCGCTCGTCAAATGGATGGTGCGGCGCAAGATCGCGAAGTCGGCGTATCTCCAAGGCCTGAGCCGCCACAGTGACACTGAGGCGGCGGCCCTCGCGCGCAAGGACGTCGAGACTCTCGCGACGCTGCTCGGCGACAAGCCGTTTCTCTTCAACGACCAGCCCAGCGGCGTCGACGCCACGGTCTTCGCCTTCATCGCCAGCGCGCTTTGGGCGGGATACGAATCGCCGATCAAGGAGGCGGCGCTCGCCCTTCCAAATCTGGTGGCGTATCGCGACCGGCTGATGCGCCAGTATTTCCCGAGTTTCGCCGCATAGCTCGCCTGGCCATTGCGATCCAAGGGCGCTCGCCGCCGGCGACCAGTCGGGGATCCGGCTTGCAATTATTCCACCACCGGAATACTCTCCGGCTGATGGTTTGGAACGTCGAACACACCGACGAATTTGGGGAATGGTATCGCGGACTGAGCGAGTCCCAACAGGATGATATCGTAGCCGTTGGGCTGCTGCTCATCGAAGAGGGCCCGAATCTGCGCTTTCCCTACTCGTCTGGAGTGAACGGCTCCCGTCACGCGCACATGCGTGAGCTTCGCGTGCAAAGCGGCGGAAAACCGCTGAGAATCTTCTATGCCTTCGATCCGAGACGATCGGCGATTCTGCTCATCGGGGGCGACAAAACGGGCGAGGGGCGCTTTTACGAGCGGATGATCCCAATCGCCGACGCGCTCTACGAAGCCTATATCGAGGAAATCAGAGGGGAGGGGTTGATCCCATGACTGGACATCGGCCTTTCGGCGAGCTCACCCAGGACTTTGAGCCCGCGCGCCGAGCGCGCGTGGCGGCGAAGGCGGCTTCCCTGCGCGAAGCGCTGACGCTCGAAGAATTGCGTAAGACACGAAAGCTGTCGCAAGAGGATGTGGCGGCGTCGCTCTCCGTCGGTCAGCCTTCGGTAGCGAAGCTCGAAAAGCGCTCCGACATGCATGTGAGCAACCTGCGCCGCTATATCGAAGCGATGGGCGGAACGCTAGAAATAACAGCGCGTTTTCCCGATGCGAGCGTCACAATCCGCGACATCGGCGAGAGTGTGACCAAGATCGACTCTCGTTGACCCCGGCGATGGGAGAAACAACCGCGTCGCTTTCTGAAGAGCGCGTGATTTTCCGATGACCAGACGCCTCCAGCTTGAGGGGGTAACACTAGTCCCCCCTCTGAAAATGCTCGTAGACCAGCCTCGCCGTCGCCTTGTTCACGCCGGGCGTCTGCTCCAGGTCGGAGAGCGCCGCGCCGGCGATGGCCTTGGCTGAGCCGAAGGCGTGCAGCAATGCCCGCTTGCGCGCCGGGCCGACGCCGGCGATCTCGTCGAGCGGACTGGTCGTGAAAGCTTTCTTGCGTCGCGCGCGATGCGTGCCGATCGCGAAGCGATGCGCCTCGTCGCGCAGCCGCTGCACGAAGTAGAGGGCCGGGTCGTTGGGCGGCAGCCGGAACGGCTCGCGCCCGTCGACGAAGAAGGTTTCGCGCCCGGCGTTGCGGTCGGCGCCCTTGGCGATCGAGGCGATGGCGACGCCCGAGACGCCCGATTCGTTCAGCGCCTCGCGCGCGACATCGAACTGTCCGCGTCCGCCGTCAATGATGATCAGGTCCGGCTTCGCGGGGAAGGCTTCCGGGTCGGCGTCGGGCTCGGCCTCCTTGGCGAGGCGGGCGAAGCGGCGCGCCAGAACCTGGCGCATCATGGCGTAATCGTCGCCGGGCGCGAGCTGGTCGGTCGCGATGTTCCAGGTGCGGTAATGCGCCTTCAGGAAGCCGGAGGCGCCGGCGACGATCATGGCGCCGATCGCCTGCGCGCCGCTGATGTGCGAGTTGTCGTAGACCTCGACGCGGCGCGGCGGCGCCTTTAGGCCGAAGACCGCGCCGAGGGCCGCGAGCAGCTTCTCCTGGCTCTGCTGGTCGGCGAGCTTGCGTCCGAGCTCCTGGCGGGCGTTGGTCAGCGCATGCTCGACGAGCTCGCGCTTCTCGCCGCGCTGCGGGGTCAGCACCTCGACGCGACGCTTGGCCCGCACGTAGAGCGCGTCGGCGAGCAGCGCGCGGTCCTCGATCTCATGCGAGAGCAGCACGAGCCGCGCGGCGGGATGCTCGCCATAGAACTGCGCCAGAAAAGCCGAGAGCACCTCTTCTTCCGAGAGGCTCGGGTCGGCGCGCGGGAAGTAGGCGCGATTGCCCCAGTTCTGGTACGCGCGGAAGAAGAACGCCTCGATGCAGAAGACGCCCGCTTCCTTGGCGATCGCAAAGACGTCGGCCTCTTCGACGCTGCGCGGATTGATCCCCTGCGCGCCTTGGATGGCCGAGAGCGCGGAGATGCGGTCGCGCAGCCGCGCCGCGCGCTCGAACTCCAACGCTTCCGCCGCCTGCGTCATCTCTGCGGCAAGCCGCTCGCGCACGGCGCGGCTCTTGCCAGTCAGAAAGTCCTTGGCTTCGGCGACGAGCTCGTCATAGTCCTTAAGCGAGATCTCGCCGGTGCAGGGCGCGGCGCAGCGCTTGATCTGATAGAGCAGGCACGGCCGCGTGCGGTTCTCGTAAAAAGAGTCGGTGCAGGAGCGCAGCAGGAAGGCGCGCTGCAAGGCGTTGATCGCGCGATTGACCGCCCAGACGCTGGCGAATGGCCCGAAGTAGTCGCCCTTGCGCGCGCGCGCGCCGCGATGCTTGCCGATCTGCGCCGCCGCATGGTCGCGCGCGATCAGGATATAGGGAAACGACTTGTCGTCGCGCATCAGCACGTTGAAGCGCGGCTTCATCTGCTTGATGAGATTGGCCTCGAGCAGCAGCGCCTCGGTCTCGGTCTCCACCGCGATGAAGACCATGTCGGCGGTCTGCGCGATCATGCGCGCGATGCGCGTCACATGGCCGGCGAGCCTCGTGTAGCTCGCGACTCGCTTCCTGACGTTCTTGGCCTTGCCGACATAGAGCACGTCGCCGTTCTCGGCGATCATGCGATAAACGCCGGGGCTCTCCGGCGCATGCTTGCACAGGCGCTTTATGACGGCCACCCCGCGCTTGAGGCTCGACGTCGTCTGCGTCTCGGAGGGATCGGCGCAAGGCGCTTCCTCCAAAAGCCCCTCCTCTTCAGGCATATCGTCGGTGTCGCGGACGCTCATGGCCGAGATCTATGCCGGGTGCCGACGATTGGAAAGGGCGAACGCCATCGGTTCGCTCAGTCAAGCCGACGCCAGGGCTCCGTCCCTTGTCGTGTCCTTGTCGTGTCCTTGGAATCGGACAGATCAGTTATTAGTATGCTGTTGGGAGGCATTGCCCCTTCTCAGAAAGGACGGCGTTTATGGCTAGTGTCATCGAGGAGCTCTCAGGCGACAGCGGTGAATTGGATGCAGCGCACGTTAAGCGCAGGGTTGAAGATTGGAGATTGCGGGTGTCAGGCCTTTACGACCAAGTTCAGGCTTGGCTTCCGTCTCGGCTGTCGACGGACACAAGTCAAACCGTACGCATGTACGAAGACGTGATGAAGAAATTTGGCGTTCCTGCGATGGAACTGCCTGTTCTAAACATATACGATCGGGACGACTGGGTTGCAAAGCTAGTTCCACGCGGGCTTTGGATCATCGGCGCAAATGGTCGCCTCGATCTTTTTACTCGTGACAATCAAGCGATTGTTGTGGACAAAGCCGAAAATTTCGAGAGTCCGAGCTGGCAAATCGCGCCTGCGAACAAACGTCGTAACAGTAAACCCCTGACATCAGATATGTGGATAAAGGCTATCGGCTTATGAACGAACTTCAAGCGATTGAGAGTACATACACACAACTTGCAACTGATTTAGACCGCAAGCTGGATGACGCTCGCCAGCGCGGAAGCCAATCTGCTATCGACTGGGCGGAGAAGCAACAACTTATTAATGACTCCGCGTATTTCATTCTCGTGTGGGGGCAACTCGAGGCCAAGATAAATGGTGTATGTGAGAAGGCAATCAGGAAACACCGCAAAAGCGTGAGCTGGCGTGCGCGTCGAGCATGGGACGCCCACGATCCCGATAACATCAGGGCCAAATTTGAAGATCGCGCGGCGCTCGTACTCGATCGGTTCAACACCCAGAGTGACGCCTATCGGAAGACAATTCGGTACTATAATCAAAGGAATCAGGTCGCACATGGCAAAAGCTTGGCTACGGGTATCAACGTCCCTTTTGTCATAACTGAGATTTACCAAATAATTAGCGAATTGAGAGATTGAGTTTGGACGCCGCTGACGCAGCGGACCAGAAGAGCCCCCATTTTCCAGACCGACGCAACATCACTCCCGCCTGAACGGCAGCGCCTCCTCGTATTCCGCCTTCATCGCGTCGACGGCCGCGCGCTCGCGCTTCAGATAGGCTTCAACCGCGGCGGCGAAATTCGCGTCGGCGAATTCATGGGCGGACCAGGTCGTGACCGGGCGATAGCCGCGCGCGAGCTTGTGCTCCCCCTGCGCGCCGGCCTCGACGCGCTTGAAGCCGTGACGGATCGCATAGTCGATCGCCTGATAGTAGCAGACCTCGAAATGCAAAAATGGCCGCTCTTCGAGCGCGCCCCAGTTGCGTCCGTAGATCGCCTCCTCGCCTAAGAAATTGATGGCCCCGGCGATGTGGCGCCCGTCGCGGCGCGCCATGACGAGCAGGATGCGATCCGCCATCGTCGCGCCGACCTCGTCGAAGAAAGCGCGCGTGAGGTAGGGTCGGCCCCATTTGCGGGCGCCCGTGTCCATGTAGAAGGCGAAGAAGGCGTCCCAATGCGCCGGCTCGATGTCCGCGCCCGTCAGCAGCTCGATCGAGACGTCGGAGCCCAGCGCCTCCTTGCGCTCGCGCCGGATGGTCTTGCGCTTGCGCGACGAAAGCGCGGCCAGAAAGTCCTCGAAGTCGCGATAGCCTTCCTGCACGAAATGGAACTGCTCGCCGGCGCGCGGCAGGAAGCCCTTTTCGACGAGGCTTTGCGCCTCTCCTCGCGTGGCGAAGGTCACGTGGATCGAGGAGGCGGAAGCTGCGCCCCGCAAAGCGCGCAGGCCCGCGATCAAGGCGTCGCGCGCGCCCGGAGGGGCGTCGCTCGAAACGAGCAGGCGCGGGCCTGTCACCGGCGTGAAG
>DATHCI010000099.1:0-27532 GCA_035319645.1 Methylocystis sp.
CCACACGCCGTTCTTCACGAACTATCGTCCGCAGTTCTACTTCCGCACGACGGACGTGACGGGCGTCGTCACGCTGCCCGAGGGCGTCGAGATGGTGATGCCGGGCGACAACATCGCGATGGAAGTCGCTTTGATCGTGCCAATCGCGATGGAGGAGAAGCTGCGCTTCGCCATCCGTGAGGGCGGGAGAACGGTCGGCGCGGGCGTGGTCGCGTCGATCATCGAGTAGGATTCATGGACCGCGAGCCTCCAGGCTCGCACTTGAAACGTCGCGGATTGCGCACCTGGAGGCGCGCGGTCCAGGTGCGCGATCCGGAGAGGATCGCGGTCCATCGAGGAAGAGCCAATGAACGGTCAGAACATCCGGATTCGCCTGAAGGCGTTCGATCACCGGATACTCGATACGTCGACGAAGGAGATCGTTTCGACGGCGAAGCGCACGGGCGCGCAAGTGCGCGGTCCCATCCCGCTGCCGACGAAGATCGAGAAGTTTACGGTGAACCGCTCGCCGCACATCGACAAGAAGTCGCGCGAGCAGTTCGAGATCAGGACGCACAAGCGCGTTCTCGACATCGTCGATCCCACGCCGCAGACGGTGGACGCGCTCATGAAACTCGACCTCGCCGCCGGCGTCGACGTCGAGATCAAGCTTTAACGAGACGAGCGCGGCGCGGCTGCCCTGGGCGGCGCGCTGCTTGAAGGAAACGGATCATGCGGTCGGGCGTCATCGCGCAAAAGGTCGGAATGACCCGCATCTTCAACGATGCGGGCGAGCATGTGCCGGTCACGGTCCTGAAGCTCGACGGCTGTCAGGTCGTCGCGCATCGGACCAAGGAGCAGAACGGCTACACTGCGCTGCAGCTCGGGGCCGGCCGCGCCAAGGCGAAGAACGTGTCGAAGGCCGAACGCGGCCGCTTCGCAGTCGCCAAGGTCGAGCCGAAGATGAAGCTCGCCGAATTCCGCGTCGAAGAGTCGGAGTTGCTGCCGGTCGGCGCGGAGATCACGGCGGATCACTTCGTCGTGGGGCAATTCGTCGACGTGACCGGCACTTCGATCGGCAAGGGTTTCGCGGGCGCGATGAAGCGCTGGAGCTTCGGCGGTCTGCGCGCCACGCACGGCGTGTCGATCTCGCATCGCTCGCACGGCTCGACCGGCGGTCGCCAGGATCCCGGCAAGACCTTCAAGAACAAGAAAATGGCCGGCCACATGGGCGTCGAGCGCGTGACCACGCTCAATCTGAAGGTGGTGCGCACGGACGTCGAGCGGGGGCTCGTGCTGGTCGAGGGCGCAGTGCCGGGCCACGCGGGGGGATGGATTTTCGTGCGCGACGCGATCAAGCGCAAGCTGCCGACGGAAGCGCCCCAGCCCGGCAAGTTCCGCCTGAATGCGACCGACGAGATCGCGCCCCAGGTCGAGGACGCCGCGCCGCAACAAGAGCAGAAGGAGGACTGAGCCGTGAAGATCGACGTCACGTCGTTCGATGGCGAAACGGCCGGTTCGATCGAACTCGCCGACGAGGTGTTCGGCCTCGAGCCGCGCGCCGATTTGATCCATCGCGTGATCCGCTGGCAGCTCGCCAAGCGCCGCGCCGGCACGCATGCGGTGAAGAACCGCGCCGACATCGCGCGTACCGGCAAGAAGATGTATAAGCAGAAGGGCACCGGCGGCGCCCGTCACGGCTCGGCGCGCGTGCCGCAGTTCCGCGGCGGCGGACGCGCCTTCGGGCCGCAGGTCCGCAGCCACGAGCACGACCTGAACAAGAAGGTCCGGGCGCTGGCGCTCAAGCACGCGCTCTCGGCGAAGGCCAAGGACGGCGACATCCTCGTGTGGGAGAAGGCGGAGCTCGCCGAACCCAAGACGAAGATCCTGCGTCAGGGCTTCGACAAGTCCGGCCTGAAGAATGCGCTGATCATCGACGGCGCGGCGCCCCAGCGGAATTTCGCGCTCGCGGCCCGCAACCTGCCCTCGATCGACGTGCTGCCGATCGAAGGCGTCAATGTCTATGATATCATCCGCCGCGAGAAGCTCGTGCTCACGCGCGCGGCGGTGGATGCGCTGGAGGCGCGGCTGAAATGAGCAGGGATCCGCGCCACTACGACATCATCGTCGCGCCGGTCGTGACCGAGAAGTCCAATCTCGCCGCCGAGCGCAACCAGTTCGTCTTCGACGTCGCCCGCAAGGCGACGAAACCGCAGATCAAGGCCGCGATCGAGGCCCTGTTCGAAGTGAAGGTCTCCGCCGTCAACACGCTCGTTCGCAAGGGCAAGACCAAAGCCTTCCGGGGCGTGCGCGGCCGTCAGAGCGACGTGAAGAAGGCGATCGTGACGCTCGCCGAAGGCTACAGGATCGACGTGTCCACCGGCGCGTGAGAAAGGCTCGAGGGTTAGAACAATGGCGTTGAAGACATTCAAGCCGGTCACGCCGGGCCTTCGCCAGCTCGTGATCGTCGACCGCAAGGATCTCTATAAGGGCAAGCCCGTCAAGAGCTTGACCGAGGGGCAGACGTCCAAGGGCGGGCGCAACAATCACGGACGCGTGACCGTGCGCTTCCGCGGCGGCGGGCACAAGCAGGCCTACCGCCTCGTGGACTTCAAGCGGCGCAAAGTCGACGTTGCGGCCAAGGTCGAGCGGCTCGAATACGACCCGAACCGCACGGCCTTCATCGCTTTGATTCGCTACGGGGATGGCGAGCTCTCCTACATTCTCGCGCCGCAGCGCCTGAGCGTCGGCGACGAGGTGATCTCGGGCGAGCAGGTGGACGTGAAGCCAGGCAACGCCATGCCGGCCGCCAACATTCCGGTCGGCACGATCGTGCATAATGTCGAGACCAAGATCGGCAAGGGCGGCTCGATCGCGCGCTCCGCGGGAACCTATGCGCAGATCGTCGGACGCGACCAGGGCTATGTGATCCTGCGCCTGAACTCCGGCGAGCAGCGCCTCGTCAATGGCCAGTGCTACGCGACGATCGGGTCGGTCTCGAACCCCGATCACATGAACACCAAGATCGGCAAGGCGGGCCGCTCGCGCTGGCTCGGTCGCCGTCCGCACAATCGCGGCGTGACGATGAACCCGATCGACCACCCGCACGGCGGCGGCGAGGGCCGCACATCCGGCGGGCGCCATCCGGTGACGCCCTGGGGCAAGCCGACCAAGGGCAAGAAGACCCGCAGCAACAAGTCGACCAACCGCTTCATCGTGTCCTCGCGGCACGATCGCAAGAAAAAGAGCTGATCCATGGCGCGTTCGATTTGGAAAGGTCCGTTCGTCGACGGCTATCTGCTCAAGAAGGCGGAAGCGTCGCGCGCCTCCGGGCGTTCGGAGGTCATCAAGATCTGGAGCCGGCGCTCGACGATCCTGCCCCAGTTCGTGGGGCTGACCTTCGGCGTGCACAACGGCCACAAGCACATCCCGGTCAGCGTCAGCGAGGACATGATCGGCCACAAGTTCGGCGAGTTTGCGCCGACGCGCACCTTCCACGGCCACGCCGCGGACAAGAAGGCGAAGAGAGGCTAGGCCGATGTCCAAACTCCAGAACCTGCCGAGACAGGCGGAGAACGAGGCGCGCGCGGTCGCCCGCATGCTGCGCGTCTCGCCGCAGAAGCTCAATCTGCTCGCCCAGCTCATCCGCGGCAAGAAGGTCGAGCGCGCGCTGGCGGATCTCGAGTTCTCGCGCAAGCGCAGCGCGCTCGATGTAAAGAAGACGCTCGAGAGCGCCATCGCCAATGCCGAGAACAACCACAATCTCGACGTGGACGATCTGATCGTCGCGCAGGCCTATGTCGGCAAGGCCATGGTCATGAAGCGCTTCCATGCCAGGGCGCGCGGGCGCGCCTCGCGCGTCGAGAAGCCCTTCTCCAATCTCACCATCATCGTGCGCGAAGTCGCCGCGCCGGCCGAGGCTTAAGGAGCGCCCAATGGGTCAAAAGGTCAATCCGATCGGGCTGCGCCTCGGCGTCAACCGCACCTGGGACTCGCGCTGGTTCGCGAACAAGGGCGAATACGCCAAGCTGCTGCACGAGGACCTCGCCATCCGCGAGGCGATCATGAAGGCGCTGAAGCAGGCGGCGGTGTCGCGCATCGTCATCGAGCGCCCGCACAAGAAGTGCCGCGTCACGATCTATTCCGCGCGCCCCGGCGTCGTCATCGGCAAGAAGGGCGCCGATATCGAGAAGATCCGCAAGCTTGTCGGCAGGCTCACCGGCAGCGAGGTCGTGATCAACATCGTCGAGGTGCGCAAGCCGGAGATCGAGGCGAGCCTCGTCGCCGACTCGATCGCGCAGCAACTCGAGCGCCGCGTGGCCTTCCGTCGCGCCATGAAGCGCGCCGTGCAATCCGCGATCCGCCTCGGCGCGCAGGGCATCCGCATCAACTGCTCGGGCCGCCTGGGCGGCGCCGAAATCGCCCGCCTCGAGTGGTATCGCGAGGGTCGCGTGCCGCTGCACACGCTGCGCGCCGACGTCGACTATGGCATTGCGACCGCGCACACGGCCTATGGGACCTGCGGCATCAAGGTCTGGATCTTCAAAGGCGAGATCCTGGAGCATGATCCGATGGCCCAGGACAAGCGCTTCGCCGAGCAGGCGTCGGGCGGAGACCATCACCATGAGCGCGATCGCGACCGGGATCGCGGCGACCGCGGCCGGCGCCGCGAACCGCGCTCCGCGGCCTGACGCCTGAAGAAGCCGAGAGTTTCGACCCATGCTGCAACCCAAACGCACCAAATTCCGCAAGGCGTTCAAGGGCCGCATCCACGGCGCCTCTAAAGGCGGATTCGCCTTGAACTTCGGGCAGTTCGGCCTGAAGGCGCTGGAGCCCGAGCGCATCACCGCCCGCCAGATCGAAGCGGCTCGCCGCGCCATGACTCGCCATATGAAGCGCGCCGGACGCGTGTGGATCCGCATCTTCCCGGACGTGCCGGTCTCCAAGAAGCCGACCGAGGTGCGCATGGGCAAGGGCAAGGGCGCGCCCGAGTTCTGGGCGGTGCGCGTCGCTCCGGGTCGCATCATGTTCGAGATCGACGGCGTGCCGGCGCCGCTCGCCCGCGAGGCGATGCGGCTTGCGGCGGCCAAGCTGCCGATCAAGACCCGCTTCATCGAACGCATCGCCGAGTGAGGAGCGAAGCCCCATGAAATCCGCCCATCGTCTCTCTGATTTGCGCGCGATGACCGAAGACCAGCTCAGCGACGAAGTGCTGAAGCTCAAGAAGGAGCAGTTCAACCTTCGTTTTCAGCGCGCGACGGGCCAGCTCCAGAACAGCTCGCGCGTGCGCGTCGTGCGGCGCGAGATCGCCCGGATCAAGACCATCGCCGCGCAGAAGCGCGCCAAAGAGCAGGATTGAGCAGCGCCATGCCGAAGCGAATTCTCCAAGGCGTCGTCGTCAGCGACAAGCAACAAAAGACCGTGGTCGTGAAGGTCGAGCGGCGCTTCACGCATCCGCTGTTCCAGAAAACCGTGCGCCGCACCAAGAACTATCACGCGCACGACGAAGCCGGGACCTACAAGGTCGGCGACGAGGTCACGATCGAGGAGACCGCGCCGATCTCGAAGCTCAAGCGCTGGCGGGTGCTCGAAAAGGCGGCGAAGGCTTGACGGTTCAAGACATTCAACCCGGACGAAGTCGGCCTGAGAGCCGAAACCAGACCGGAGCTTCAGAGGCGGGTTCACTATGATACAGATGCAGACAAATCTCGATGTCGCCGACAATTCCGGCGCGCGCAGGGTCATGTGCATCAAGGTGCTCGGCGGGTCCAAGCGCAAATATGCGAGCGTCGGCGACATCATCGTCGTCTCGATCAAGGAAGCCATCCCGCGCGGGCGCGTGAAGAAGGGCGACGTGATCAAGGCGGTCGTCGTGCGCACGGCCAAGGACATCAAGCGCGCCGACGGCTCGACGATCCGCTTCGACTCGAACGCCGCCGTGCTGATCAACAACCAGAAGGAGCCGATCGGCACTCGCATCTTCGGGCCGGTGCCGCGCGAGTTGCGCGCCAAGAACCACATGAAGATTATCTCGCTCGCGCCGGAGGTGCTGTGATGGCCGCCAAGATCAAGAAGGGCGACAAGGTGGTCGTCATCGCGGGGCGCGACAAGGGCCGCAAGGGCGAAGTCATCCGCGTCCATCCGAGCGAGAACCGCGCCGTCGTCGATGGGATCAACCAGGTCAAGCGTCACCAGCGCCAGACCAAGGACCGCGAGGCCGGCATCGTCACGAAGCCCGCGCCGATCGACCTCTCGAACCTCGCGCATCTCGACCCGAAGGACGGGAAGCCGACGCGCGTCGGATTCAAGATTCTGGAGGACGGCCGCAAGGTTCGCTTCGCCAAGCGCTCGGGAGAATTGATCGATGGCTGAGGACAAGAAGGCCAAGGGCGGCGAGGCCAAGAAGGGCGACGTCAAGAAAGCCGGCGCTGACGCCAAGAAAGCCGACGCCAAGAAGGGCGGCAAAGGCAAGGAAGCGCATGCGGAAGCCGCGCGCGCGGTCAACGCCGAGAAGGCGGAGTTGCCGACGGGCCCTTATACGCCGCGTCTTAAAAAGCACTTCGAGGAAGTCGTTCGTCCGGCGCTCATCCAGCAGTTTGGCTACAAGAACCCGCTCGAGGCGCCGGTCATCGACAAGATCGTGCTCAACATGGGCGTCGGCGAGGCCGTCAACGACTCGAAGAAGGTGACGCTGGCGGCGGCCGACCTTGGGCTCATCGCCGGGCAGAAAGCCGTCGTGACCAAGGCGCGCAAGGCGATCTCGACCTTCAAGGTGCGCGAGAACATGCCGATCGGGGCCAAGGTCACGCTGCGCAAGACGCGCATGTATGAGTTCCTTGACCGACTCATCAACATCGCGCTGCCGCGCGTGCGCGACTTCCGCGGCCTGAGCCCGAAGTCTTTCGACGGGCGCGGCAACTTCGCGCTCGGCATCAAGGAGCACATCGTGTTCCCGGAGATCGACTACGACAAGACCGAGAGCATTCTGGGTCTGGACGTCATCGTGTGCACGACGGCCAAGACCGACGACGAGGCGCGCGCCCTGCTGCGGGCGTTCAATTTCCCGTTCCGGCAGTGAGGCTCCTTTAAAGAGCCCTCAGACGCGGATACCGAAAAAGGCGAATCATATGGCCAAGAAGAGCGCGGTGGAGAACAACAAACGCAAGGCGAAGCTCGTGAAGTCCCTTTCCGGGCGCCGGGCCAGGCTCAAGGCGATCGCGGCCGACGAGAACGTTTCGGCCGAGGAGCGCTTCGAGGCGCGCCTCAAGCTCGCGCAGCTGCCGCGCAACTCGGCCCCGACCCGGCTGCGCAATCGCTGCGAGGTCTCCGGTCGCCCGCGCGCGTTTTACCGCAAGCTCAAGATGTCGCGCATCGCGCTGCGCGAGCTCGGCTCCCGCGGCCTCGTGCCCGGTCTCGTGAAGTCCAGCTGGTGAAGGGTTAGAGAATGGCGATCAACGATCCCTTGGGCGATCTTCTGACCCGCATCCGCAACGCGCAGCTGCGCCGCAAGGACAAGGTGACGACGCCAGGCTCGCGGCTGCGCGCCAATGTGCTCGACGTCCTCAAGGACGAAGGCTACATCCGCGGCTATACGACGACGGACTTCGGCAACGGCCGCACCGAATTCGAGATCGAGCTCAAATATTTCGACGGGCAGCCGGTCATTCGCGAGATCGAGCGCGTCTCGCGCCCGGGCCGCCGCGTCTACGCCGATGTGAACAGCGTGCCGCGCGTCGCCAACGGCCTCGGCGTCACGATCGTCTCGACTCCGAAGGGCGTCATGGCCGACCATGCCGCGCGCGAGAACAACGTCGGCGGCGAGGTGCTGTGCAAGGTGTTCTGACGCCGGCGCACGCTCAATCTGGGATTTGCAACCATGTCTCGTATCGGCAAGAAGCCCGTCTCCATCCCTTCGGGCGTCACCGCCAAGGTCGACGGCCAGCTCGTGACGGTGAAGGGCGCCAAGGGCCAGCTCGAGTTCCGCGTGCCCGACGAGGTCTCGGTCGCGCAGGAGAACAACGCGATCAAGGTCGACCCGCGCAGCGAAACCAAGCGCGCCCGGGCGCTTTGGGGCACCGCGCGCGCACAGGTCAATAATCTCGTCGTCGGCGTGACCAAGGGCTTCGAGAAGAAGCTCGAGATCAACGGCGTCGGCTACCGCGCCGCGGTGCAGGGCAAGAGTCTGCAGCTCGCGCTCGGCTATTCGCATGACGTGAATTTTCCCATCCCCGCGGGCATCACGATCGTGACGCCGAAGCCGACGGAGGTCACCGTGAGCGGCATCGACAAGCGCCAGGTCGGCCAGGTCGCCGCCGAGATCCGCGCTCTGCGCGGCCCCGAGCCATACAAGGGCAAGGGCGTGAAGTATGTCGACGAATTCATCTTCCGCAAGGAAGGCAAGAAGAAGTAAAGGATAACCGGCCATGGCCAGGGACCTCGAACTCCAGACTCGCCGCAAGGCGCGGGTGCGCCGCGCCCTTCGCGCGCATGCGCATGGGCGCTTGCGCCTGTCGGTATTCCGCTCGTCGAAGCAGATCTATGCCCAGATCATCGACGACGAGAAGGGCGTGACGCTCGCTTCCGCCTCTTCGCTCGAGAAGGTAAATCGCGAGAGCTTCAAGACCGGCGCGAACATCGACGCTGCGAAGATCGTCGGCAAGCTCATCGCCGAGCGCGCGGTCGCGCAGGGCCTGAAGACCGTCGTGTTCGATCGCGGCGGCTACATGTTTCACGGGCGCGTCAAGGCGCTCGCCGAAGGCGCCCGCGAGGGCGGCCTGGAGTTTTAATTTCCTTCTCCCGCTTGCGGGAGAAGGGGAAATCGGAGCGAGCGGCTCACAGAGCCGCGTAAGTGACGGAAAGACAGATGGCGCGTGAATCGGAAGGCGGTCGCGGCCGCGATCGGGACAGGGAAGACCGCGACAGCGAATTCGTGGACCGTCTGGTCCACATCAATCGCGTCGCCAAGGTCGTGAAGGGCGGTCGCCGCTTCGGCTTTGCGGCGCTCGTCGTCGTGGGCGACCAGAAGGGCCGTGTCGGCTACGGCCATGGCAAGGCCCGCGAGGTGCCGGAAGCGATCCGCAAGGCGACGGACGCGGCGAAACGCGCCATGATCCGTGTGCCGCTGCGCGAGGGCCGCACGCTGCACCATGACGTGAACGGGCGCCACGGCGCCGGGCGCGTCGTGCTGCGCGCCGCGCCGCCCGGCACCGGCATCATCGCCGGCGGCCCGATGCGCGCCGTGTTCGAGACGCTCGGCGTGCATGACGTGGTGGCGAAAAGCCAGGGCTCGTCAAACCCATACAACATGGTGCGCGCCACCTTCGACGCGCTCGCTCGCGAGGACGCGCCGCGCGCGGTCGCGGCGCGCCGCACGCTCAAGGTCTCGGCGCTGCAGGCGCGCCGACAAGGCGCCGACGCCGAAGCCGTCGACGCGTGAGGGGAGGCTCGGACATGACCAGCAAGATCACCGTCGAGCAGACCAGCAGCGCGATCGGCCGCCCGGCGCGGCAGCACAAGACGCTGCTCGGCCTCGGGCTGACGCGCATCGGACGCCGTCGCACGCTCGAGGACACGCCCGCCGTGCGCGGCATGATCGCCAAGGTGGCGCATCTCATCAAAATCGTCGAAGAGAAGTGAGGGCCGGCAGATGAAGCTCAACGAACTCTCCGACAATCCGGGCGCGACCAAGAACCGCATGCGGGTCGGGCGCGGCATCGGCTCGGGCAAGGGCAAGACCGGCGGGCGCGGCGTCAAGGGCCAGAAAGCCCGCACCGGCGTCTCGATCAAGGGCTTCGAGGGCGGCCAGATGCCGCTGCACAGGCGCCTGCCGAAGCGCGGGTTTCACAACCCTTTTCCGACGGACTACAACGAGATCAACATCGGGCGGATCCAGCAGGCGGTCGAAGCCGGCAAGATCGACCCCGCGAATCCCGTGACGAACGAGTCGCTCGTCGCAGCCGGCGTCTTCGCCAAGCCGCGCGACGGGGTGAAGATCCTCGGCCAGGGCGCGATCACCGCCAAGCTCGACTTCGAGGTCGCGGCGGCGTCGAAGTCGGCCATCGCCGCGATCGAAGGCGCCGGCGGTTCGGTCAGGCTGCTCGCGGCGCAACGCGCGCAGGCGTGAGCTGGACTGGGCGCCAGCCCTTGTGTCTGGCGTGGCGCCGCTTATGTTTGCACGGAGCGCGCGGCGCAGGCGAATTGCCTCCCCGCGCGTCTTCAAATAAGCCTAGATAAAAAGACGCGCCGGCGAATGGCGGCGGGCGGGGAAGAAAAAGGATCCCAGCATGGCATCGGCAGCCGAGCAGCTTGCGGCCAACGTCAATCTCTCCGCCTTCGGCAAGGCCGAAGAGCTCAAGCAGCGCATCCTGTTCACGTTGGCGGCGCTCGTCGTCTACCGTCTCGGGACCTATATCCCGCTGCCCGGTATCGACCCGGAGGCCTTCGCGCGCAGCTTCTTCGGGCAGGCCAAAGGCGTGCTGGAGCTCTTCAACATGTTCGCGGGCGGCGCCGTGCAGCGGCGCGCGATCTTCGCCCTGAACATCATGCCCTATATTTCGGCCTCGATCATCATCCAGCTGCTGACGAGCGTCATTCCCTCTCTCGAGTCGATCAAGAAAGAGGGCGAGGCGGGACGCAAGATCCTCAATCAATACACGCGCTATCTGACCGTCGCGCTCGCGACCTTCCAGGCTTATGGCATGGCCGTCGGCCTCGAGGGCCAGCAAGGCGTCGTGACCGATCCCGGCTGGTTCTTCCGCATCAGCACCGTGGTGACGCTCGTCGGCGGCACGATGTTCCTGATGTGGCTCGGCGAGCAGATCACCTCGCGCGGCATCGGCAACGGCTCGTCGCTCATCATCTTCGCCGGCATCGTCGCCGCCATTCCCTCGGCGATCGTCTCGACGCTGGAGCTCGGACGCCAGGGCGCCATCTCCACAGGCATCATCCTCGGCGTGATCGTGATGTGCTTCGTCGTTGTCGCCTTCATCGTCTTCATGGAGCGCGCGCAGCGGCGTCTGCTGATCACCTATCCCAAGCGCCAGCATGGCAATCGCGTCTATCAGGAGCAGACGTCCTTCCTTCCGCTGAAGCTCAACACCTCGGGCGTCATTCCGCCGATCTTCGCCTCCTCGCTGCTGCTGCTGCCGACGACGATCGTCAATTTCTATCAGACGCAGGGCTCGGACAACTGGCTCGCGGTGGTCTCGGCCTATTTCAGCCATGGCCGTCCGCTCTACATGATCGCCTATGTCGGCATGATCGTGTTCTTCGCCTTCTTCTACACGGCGATCGTCTTCAATCCGACGGAGACCGCCGACAATCTCAAGAAGCACGGCGGCTTCCTGCTCGGCATCCGGCCCGGCGAGCGCACGGCGAAGGAGATCGACTCGGTGCTCATGCGGATCACCGTGTTCGGCGCCGCCTATCTCGCCGTGATCTGTCTGCTGCCTGAGATGCTGCTCTCCTATGCGAACCTGCCGTTCTATTTCGGCGGCACGTCGCTGCTCATCGTCGTCAGCGTGACGATGGACACGGTGGCGCAGATCCACGGCCATCTGCAGGCGGGCCAGTACGAAGGCCTCATCCGCAAGGCGAAGCTGCGCGGGAAGCGGGGCAGATGAGGTTGATCCTGCTCGGGCCGCCGGGCGCCGGCAAGGGCACGCAAGCGGCGAGACTCGTCGCGCGGCACGGGATCGTGCAGCTTTCGACGGGGGACATGCTGCGCGCGGCCGTCGCCGCGGGCACGGTGCTCGGACGCCAGGCGAAGGCGATCATGGACGCCGGCAATCTCGTGCCGGACGCGCTCGTGATCGAGCTCATCGACCAGCGCATCGACGCCGAGGACGCGCGCGGCGGCTTCATCCTCGACGGCTTCCCGCGCACCGTGGCGCAGGCGCAGGCGCTCGATGCGCTGCTCGCCAAGAAGGGCCTGGGGCTCGACGCGGTGATCGAGCTCGTCGTCGACGAGGCCGCGCTGCTCAAGCGTGTCGAGAACCGCGTGCGTGAGACGAAGGCCAAGGGCGGCGCGGTGCGCGCCGACGACAATCCCGAGAGCCTCAAGACGCGTCTCGAAGCCTATCGCAAGCAGACCGCGCCGGTCTCCTGCTATTATTCGGAGCAGGGCGAGCTGAAGCAGGTCGACGGCATGGCGCCGATCGACGAGGTGTCGCGGCAGATCGAGACGGCGCTCGGCGGGGTGGCGGCTTAGGCGTTGTAGCGGAAAGCGGCAGGGCCCATAGTCCCGCATCTCTTGCTTGCGTACAGAAATTGTCGTTGCCCGAGTCGAGCTTCATGACCGACGCAAGCAGCGAACCATCGAACTACATTGTGATGTTTCACCTGTACAATCAGCAGGTCAACTTGAAGCGATTCTTAAACAATGTTAATCTGATTCGCACGATGGAACGAGCCAGAAATCGACGTCCTTCGTCCGCCGCGCGCGCATGCGCAGAGCCGAGAGAGGGCACAGGAGTGGAGCCTAGCACCCCCGCCGCGCCCGAATCGGATGTTGCAAACGAGACGAGCTGGCGCGACGCGCTCTTCCACAAGGATTGGTTCGCCGCATCGGCTCCGGGGGGCGACCCGCAAAGCGTCACGATGGACGATTACGAGCGGGAGGGTTCACGCGCACGCCGGTCCCCGCATCCGCTGTTTTCGATCGACTATTACCTGAGCCAAAATCCTGAGGTCGCCGAGGCCGATGTCAATCCCCTCCGCCACTTCGTGACGACGGGCTGGCGGAGCGGGAAGGATCCTCATCCGCTTTTCCACGTCGATTTTTACCTGTCGCAGGCGCCCGAGCTCGACGCGCTGAACCTGGATCCGCTGACGCATTACGTCACCCAAGGCTGGCGGCGGGGCTTGCGTCCCAATCGCTGCTTCGACCCCGTCTGGTACATGAGCGTGCATCAGGACGTGCGCGCCGCGGATATCGAGCCGCTGCAGCATTACGTCATGTATGGCGATCGGGAAGGCCGCAAGCCATGCGAGGGTTTCGACCCGAAGCTCTATCGCGAGGCGAACCGATTGGCCGCCAAGGCCAATCCGCTGGAGCACTATCTGCTCAAATTGGCGCAAGGCGGATTGGCGGATGCTCCCGAACGGATGTTGGCGTCGGGCGCCGAGGCGGCGGGGGCGTCGTCATGCAAGGCGCGAGCAACCGAGCTTGGGCAGGCTGACCCGCCGCCTATCGAGAACTACGCGCTCTATGACAATTATTTCGACCCTGACTATTATCTCGCGCAGGAGGCGAATATCGAGCTGCAGCTCGTTCCCGAAGTGCGAAAGCTCAGCAGGCGGCAGGCCGCGCTCAATCACTATTATCTGCATGGGTGGCGGGCGGGACTCAATCCCTCTCCCTATTTCGACGTCAAATATTATCTCGCGATCAATCCCGACATACGCGCGGCGCAAGTCGATCCGCTGACCCATTACATTCGTCATGGAGCCGCGGAGTTCCGCAATCCGCATCCGGCGTTCGACGCGCGCTGGTATGCGCAGACCTATCTCGCGCAAGAGCGCGCGGCGGAGCCGCTCGCGCATTACGTCACGCGGGGATGGCGGTCGGGCGCGCGGCCCAATCCGCTGTTCTGGAGCGACTGGTACGCAAAAACCTATCTCGGCTCGCTCGCGGGCTATGCCGATCCTTTCTATCATTACCTTTCGAAGGGCCAGCGACAGCACAATCCCAACCCGCTTTTCGACACATCCTTCTACTGCGAGCAATATCCGTCGCGCGAAGAACGCGTCGACCCGCTCTCGCATTACATCCGCGTTGGCGAGGCGGCCGGCCTGCGCGCGCACTCGATGTTCGATCCGGCGCATGTGCGCAGCCAGCTGCCCACGCCGCCCGAGCGGACGCTGCTGGAGCGCGTGCTCGAAAACGACGATCAGCTCAGCCCGCATCCGTTGTTCGACGTGGACTATGTGAGGCGGCAGGTCGCGCGGCTCGTCGGTCTCGAAGCCTTAAGGCGCAACATCGTCGTCGAATATCTGATCAACCCGCGTCTAGCCGGCGTCGACCCCCATCCGATGTTCTCGAAGCCATATTACTACCAATGCGCCGGGGACGTGCGCGCGGCGGGAGTCGACGCGTTCCTGCATTATCTCCGGAGCGGCAAGCGCGAAGGTCGTAGGGCGCATCCGCTCTTCGACGCGGATCATTATCGCGCAACCAACGGGCTCGCGGCGGGGACGGACCCGCTGACGCATTACGTGACCGAGGGGTTCCGCAGCGGCTGCGCGCCCCGCCAGGGCGAGCCGCCGGACACGACGCCGAGACCCTTGCCGCCGTTCCGCACGACGATCGAGGTTCCTGACGATCGCGTCATCTACCCGCGACCCGAGAGCGGCGCGTCGAGGCGGGCCAGGATCGGCGTCTTCGCCCACATCTTCTACCCCGAGCTCACGCAAGAGCTGCTCGACGCAGCGGCGAATGTTCCGGGCGATGGCGCGGTCTATGTGAGCACCGACGCGCCGGTGAAGGCGCGGACGATCGAGGAGATCTGCCGCGCGAAGTCGAAGCATCCGTTCGAGATTCGCGTCTTTCCCAATCGCGGACGCGACATAGCGCCCTTCGTCGTCGGCTACGCGGACCGCATTCGCGAAGTCGACTACGGCGTGCATGTTCACACCAAGAAATCGACGCACTACGCGGAGGAGTTCGCCGCATGGCGGCGCTATCTGTTGCGGGGCAACCTCGGCAGCACGGCGCTGATCGAGAACATCCTTGGCCTGTTGTCGGATGAGAAGATCGGCGCATACATGCCCGAGCATTTCGCGCCGATAAAGAGCCTCATTCAATGGGGCGGCAATTTCAATGTGATCGAAAAGCTTCTTGGCATGCGCCAGGAGAAGATCACGCGGGAACACATCCTGGATTTCCCCTCGGGCTCGATGTTCTGGTTCAAGAGCAAGGCGCTCGAGCCGCTCCTCGACCTCGATCTCAGCCTTCACCACTTCGATCCGGAGCTCGGACAGGTTGACGGAACGCTCGCTCATGCGATCGAGCGGTCATTCTTCTACTTCGTCGAGACCGCCGGTTACGGCTGGGCGGTCGGCAAACGCCCGTCCGCCAAGACTGCGACGCCCGTCGAACGCATCTCGCGCGCCGCGAACCGCATTTTTCCGAGCCGCCGCGATCACGGCGAGCTGCGCGCGCATTTGCCCGAGTGCTTGCGCTTTCTGGCGCGGCCTTCGCGCGTCGCGCGCCCGCGCCTCAATCTGCTGATCCCGACCGTCGACACCAAGGTCGGCTACGCCGGCGTCGCCACGGCGCTCGACGTTTTTCATGCGATACGCAACGCGCTCGGGGCCGAGTTCGACGCGCGGCTCGTCGCGACCGACGCCACGCCGAGCAATCAATACAGTCCGCCGCAGGGCTATGACATGGCCGACTTGCTCGAGGCCGACGTCGAGCGACGCGACCTCGTCGTCGACGGCTGCGCTCGCGCCAGGCATCCCTTTGTGGTGCGCGACGATGACGTCTTCGTCGCGACGGCGTGGTGGACGGCGCGAAACGCCTTCGATCTGCTCGATCAGCAGGATCGCTTGTTCGGCAAGCGCAAGCGCGGAATGGTCTATCTGATCCAGGATTTCGAGTGCGGTTTCTATCCCTGGTCGACGAGATGGGGACTGACCGAGGCGACCTATCGCCAAGCCGCGCGCACGCTGCCGATCTTCAACACGCGGATGCTCCACGACCATTTCGTGAGCAGCGGCTATTACGAGAGCGGCTACGTCCTCAATCCGGCGATCAACGCCGAATACGCGGCGCGCATCGATCACGGCCGGACGAAGGAGAAGATCGTCCTTCTCTACGCGCGTCCGCACGCCGAGCGAAACTGCCTGAGCTTCCTCGACGCAGCGGTCGAGCTCGCCGTGACCTCCGATCCGGATTTCTGGCGGGACTGGCGCTTCATTGCGATCGGAGAGGACTTCGAGAGGGATGGGCGTCTCGCCTGCGCGCGCATCGAAGTGCGGGGGCGGCTGTCGATCGGCGAATACGCCGAGCTCGCCTCATGCGCGGCGCTGGGGGTTTCCCTGATGCTCTCGCCGCATCCGAGCTACCCGCCGTTGGAGATGGCGGCTGCGGGCGTTCAGGTGATCACGAACAGCTTCGGCAGCCGCGATCTCGGCGCCCTGCACGAAAATCTCAGGAGCTTTCCGGCGTTCTCGCCGTCCGAAGCCGTTGCGCGCCTTCGCGCCGCGGCGCAAGCATGGGCGGACGATCCGGCAATCGGATGGTCCAACCGGGCGAAGATCGACTGGTTTTTCGGCGGACGCACCAATCTCGCGGAGCTTGCCGCGCAAGTGGCGCAGGAGCTGCGCGCGCGGGATGCGACTGCGGCGCCCGCCGCCGAGAGCGCGCACTTCGCCTCCATGAGAGCGGCCTCGCCGAGGACGCGCGAGGCCTCGGCGGGGAAGAAGCGAGCCCGCGCCTAGCCCTCGCGAGATTCGCAGTCGCGGGGCTCCTCGTCTCATCTCTGCCCCCGCCGGGCCCTCTTTCCCTGCGGCGCGAGATCCCCCATATGTCGTCGCGCGGGGGGCGCAAAGCCCCGTCGCAGGGCGTAGCGCCGAGCGCGGTCGGCGCCTCTCGCAGGGAAAGGACATCACATGCGAAGAATTGGCGTCGCCGCTTTGTTTGCGCTTCTGGCCGCGGCAGGCCCCGCCCGCGCCGATGGCCCGGACTTGATCTTTCGCCAGTCGACGGATTTCAAGCTGCTCACGCCCAACGACAAGCTCGCCACCTATGGGATCGACGACCCGATAGTCGACGGCGTCGCCTGCTATTACACGGCGCATGAAAAAGGCGGCATATCCGGCGCGTTGGGCCTGGCCGAGAACACGTCCGACGTGTCGCTCTCGTGCAAGCAATATGGCCCGATCAAGTTCAAGGAGAAGGCCTCGCAAGGCGATCGCGTGTTCAGCGAAAAACGTTCGCTGTTCTTCAAGCGCATGCAGATCGTGCGCGGCTGCGACGCCAAGCGCAACGTGCTCGTCTACATGGTCTATTCCGACAAGCTCGTCGAAGGCAGCCCGGAGAATTCGACCTCCGCATTCCCGATCGAGCCCTGGGGCGGGAGCGAAGCGCCCAAATGCGCCGACTTCATAAAATAGCGGCGGCGGGTCAGTCGGCGCAGCGCACCACCGCCGCGCCGGCGATCGGCCTCGACTTCGCGGAGACGGCGCCCGTGACGTCGCCCGCGCCGCCATAGGACAGCGCCGGGCCGTGGCCATGGGCCTCGCACCAGCTGTCGGCGACGATCTTGCCGCATTCGCGCTTTTCTGCGATGCAGTCGACGAGCCCGTAGCCTTCCGAGTCGGAGAGCACATAAACGGAGGACTGCGCCGGCGCCGGCGACTCGGCCGCGCGTGCGTCGCCCTGGAACGCAGCCGCCAGCGCCGCAGCGGCGGCGAGCGGCGCGAGCAGGCGAATCCACGGCGACTCTTCGAACCGGCTCAACGGCATGAACATGGCGGCTGGCCCTTTCACCTGGGCGGTTTGTCTCACACTTGTGTAGCGCGGCTCGGTTAATTAAGCCTTGAGTCGTCGCAACGCCCTGGATCGAGGGAAGGCCCGATGACGATCAGGCTATACAACACGCTGACGCGCAGCAAGGGGGCGTTTCGGCCCATCGACGCAGACAACGTGCGCCTCTATGTCTGCGGCCCGACCGTCTATGATTACATCCATATCGGCAATGGCCGTGCGTTCGTCATCTTCGACGTTCTCTACCGCCTCCTCCGCCATGTCTATGGCGAGGAGCATGTGCGTTATGTTCGCAACATCACCGATGTCGACGACAGGATCAACGCCCGCGCCGCCGAGCGCGGCATATCGATCCGCGAGTTGACCGAGGAGACGAACGCGGTCTTTCAGGCCGACGTCGCGGGGCTCGGCTGCCTCCCGCCCGACGCGCAGCCGCGCGCGACCGAGCATATCGAGGCCATGATCGCCATCATCGCGCGGCTCGTGGCCTCGGGCCACGCCTATGCCGCCGACGGACACGTGCTCTTCGACGTCCCGTCGATGCCGGACTATGGGCGGCTGTCGCGCCGTCCGCTCGACGAGATGCTGGCCGGCGCGCGCGTGGAGGTCGCGCCCTATAAGCGTAGCGAGATGGACTTTGTGCTGTGGAAGCCGTCGAAGCCGGGTGAGCCCTCCTGGGAAAGCCCCTGGGGTCCCGGACGCCCCGGCTGGCATATCGAGTGCTCGGCTATGAGCTGGAATCATCTGGGCGAAATCTTCGATATCCACGGCGGCGGGATCGACCTCGTCTTCCCGCACCACGAGAACGAAATTGCGCAAACACGCTGCGCCTTCGGCCATGAGGCCATGGCCAATTACTGGATGCATAACGGATTCCTTCAGGTCGAGCACGAGAAGATGTCCAAGAGCCTGGGGAATTTCGTGACGGTCAACGAGCTGCTCAATACGCAGGAGTTTGGGGGGCGCAAGTGGCGGGGCGACACCCTGCGCCTCGCGTTGCTCAAGACGCACTATCGGCAGCCGATGGACTTCACCGTGAAGGCGTTGGAAGAGGCGGAGGCGACGCTGCACGACTGGGCGAAGTTCTACACGCAGAGCCAGGAGGTTTTGGAGCCGTCAGCAGCTTTCATGGAAGCCCTGTGCGACGACCTCAACACCACCGAGGCGATCGCCGAGCTGCACCGGCTGCATGCGGAAGGGGACGCCGCGGCCATGAAGGCGTCGCTCGGCCTGCTCGGACTGGGAGAGCGCAAGGTCTATGTTTTCGACGTGGCGCCGGGAAGATTCTCGGTCCGCGGCGAGGGCGTCGAGACGCCGATTTTGTTGCCGGATGAGCAGAGCGCCAAGAGCACCATCGAGGAGCGCCTCGCGGCGCGCGCCGCAAGGAAATGGGCCGAGTCGGACCGTCTGCGCAACGAACTCGTGGCCAAGGGATTTGCGGTGATGGACAATAAGGATGGAACGACGACCTGGGAGATCACACGCTAAGGCGTCGTCCCTGAACGGACGAACTGCTCGATCTCGACTCCCTCTCCCGCTTGCGGGGAGAGGGCTGGGGTGAGGGAAGGGCCGCGAGGCTTACAGTGGAGGTCTTCATGTCGGCGAAGACGAGCTTGCTCCTTGTCGCAGTGAGCGCCCTGGCCGCTACGGGCGCGTTTGCGCAGGTCGCGACGCCGATGACCGGCGCGTTGCCGCCGCAGGCCGCGGGCGCGGTGCGCGTGCAGGTGTCGCTGCAGGCGACGACACCCGTCGCGCCCAATGCGACGCCCGACGAGCAGAAGGCGATCGCGGAGGCGGCGCGCATAAAGCTTTACGAGAATGCGCGGGCGGAATGCGCGGTGCTGTCGAAGGCCTTCGACGCAGAGTGCAAGCTGCTCACGGTGTCGGCTTCGGTGATCAATCCCTATGGCGCGATGCCGGCGACGACGGCGAGCGTGACGGCGATCTATGAGCTCGCCCCCCATGGGAAGTAGTTTTTCGGGACGAAGCCACGGCGCGCGCGGCCCGGCCCGCCCCAGGAGCGCTTCGCCATGAAGCGCGCCATTGTCATCGCGCTCGCCCTGGCGCTGTTCGTCGGCTTCGAGATCTTCCGCAATCGGGGGAGCGACGGCGGCGCCTTCCTCGGCTATGTCGAGGGCGACCTGCTCTATATCGCGCCGATCGAGGGCGAGCGGCTCGCGAGCCTTTCCGTCGAGGTCGGCGATGCGGTCCAAGCCGGCGCGCCGCTGTTCTCGATGGAGACGCCGCTGCTCGACGCCCAGCGCAACGAGGCGGCGGCGCGCATCGCGCAGATGGAGGCGCAGCTCGAAAATCTGCGGGCGGCGCTGAACCGCCCGCAGCAGGTCGCCGTGCTGGAGGCGGCGGTCGAGCGCGCCGAGGCGGAGCTGAAACTCTCGCAGCAGAATTTCCAGCGCCAGAAGGCGCTGTACGCCGTCCGCGACATCGCCAAAGCGACCCTCGACAATGCGCAGATGGCGCTCTCGCGCGACGAGGCGGCGCTCGCCGAGGCCAAACGCCAAGTCGAGGCGGCGCTGCTCACCGGGCGCTCGCAGGAGATCGAAGGCGCCGAAGCCGCGCTGCGGCAGGCGCGGGCGCAGCTCAGCCAGCTCGATATCCGCATCGCGCGCCAGAAGAACAATGTGGCGCCGGCCTCGGGCGTCGTGCAGGACGTGTTCTTTCGCAAGGGCGAGTCCGTCAACGCAGGACAGCCAGTGCTGAGCCTCCTGCCGCCCGAGAACCGCAAGGCGCGCTTCTACGTGCCGCAGGCGCGGCTCGAGGCGGTCAGGCTCGGCCAGCGCGTGAAAGTCCTCTGTGACGGCTGCGCCGCGGACCTCTCTGCGAGGATCTTCTACATTGCGGGGCGCGAGGAGTT
Organism: Methylocystis sp.; assembly: GCA_035319645.1. Lineage (GTDB taxonomy): Bacteria > Pseudomonadota > Alphaproteobacteria > Rhizobiales > Beijerinckiaceae > Methylocystis. The sequence goes on from DATHCI010000099.1 coordinate 20,343, forward strand.
CACGCCGCCCGTCATCTTCAGCGATCAGGAGCGCGAGAAGCTCGTGTTCAAGATCGAGGCGCGCATGGAGGGCGCCGCGCGCGAGCTGCCGCTCGGCCTGCCGCTGCGCATCCGCCTCGAGGAGGCGCCGAAATGAGCGAGGTCGCGATTGACGTCGAGGGCCTGACCAAATCCTTCGGCGCGAAGAAGGTCGTCGACAATCTCTCGATGCGCGTCGAACGCGGCTCGATTTACGGCTTCCTGGGTCCGAACGGCAGCGGCAAGACGACGACGATCCGCATGCTGTGCGGGCTGCTCACGCCCAACGCCGGGCGCGGGACTTGTCTTGGCTACGACATCCTGACGCAGCAGGACGAGATCAAGCCGCGCGTCGGCTATATGACCCAGAAATTCTCGCTCTACAGCGACCTGACGATCCGCGAGAATCTGGAGTTCGTCGCCCGCATCTATGGCGTCGCCGCGCCGCGGCGCGCGGCGGATGCGGCGCTAAAGCGCCTGGGGCTCGCAGACCGCTCGCATCAGCTCGCGGGCGAGCTCTCAGGCGGCTGGAAGCAGCGTCTGGCGCTTGGCGCCTGCACGCTGCCGGACCCAGCGCTGCTGTTGCTCGACGAGCCGACCGCCGGCGTCGACCCCAAGGCCCGCCGGGATTTCTGGGAGGAGATCCACCGGCTCGCCGGCCACGGCCTGACCGTGCTGGTCTCGACGCATTACATGGACGAGGCCGAGCGCTGCCACAAGATCGCGTATATTGCCGGCGGGAGGCTCATGGTCTCGGGAACGACGCGGGAGATCATCGCAAATTCGCGTCTTGCGACCTACATCGTCACCGGCCCAGATCTCGCGGGGCTCGCCGAGCGCCTGGAGACGACGCAGGGCGTCGAGACGGTCGCTCTTTTCGGCCTCGCGCTGCATGTGTCGGGACGCGATCCCGTCCGGCTCGACGCGATCGCGCGCGACTTCTCCTCCGGCGCCTCGCAAAACTGGACCAAGGGGGAGCCGTCGCTCGAGGACGTCTTCATCGACCTCATGATCCAGGCCGGCGGGGCGCCGGCATGAGCGCCGCGAGCCGCAAGGGCTTTCGCATCGCCCTGCAACGCACGCTCGCGATGTTTCTCAAAGAGTTTCTTCAGCTGAAGCGCGATCGCGGCACGCTCGCGATGATTGTCGGCATTCCGCTGATTCAGCTCACGCTGTTCGGCTATGCGATCAACACCGACCCAAAGCATCTGCCGACGGCGCTGCTCGTCCATGACGATGGCGTCTTCGCGCGCAGCGTCGTGGCGGCCCTGCGCGCGACGGACTATTTCGCGATTTTGCGCGAGGCGCGCGACGATGCCGACGCAGATCGCATGATACGCGCCAATGAGGCCCAATTCGTCATCGAGATCCCGCCCGATTTCGGCACGCGCCTCGCGCATGGCGAGCGGCCCGCAGTGCTGCTGATCGCCGACGCGACCGACCCGACGGCGACCGTCGGCGCCGTCGCCGGCGCCAATGGCGCGATGACGCGCGCGCTGGAGCGCGAGCTGACCGGCCCTCTCGGACGACTCGTCCAAGGTCCGCCGCCCTTCGATCTCATCGTGCAGCAGCGCTACAATCCCGCAGCGGAAGCGCGACGCAACATCGTCCCGGGACTCATCGGCACGATTCTGACGATGACCATGCTCATCTACACGAGCCTTTCGGTGACGAAGGAAGTCGAGCGCGGCACGATGGAGACGCTGCTCGCCATGCCGGTGCGCCCCGTCGAGATCATGCTCGGAAAAATCATGCCCTATGTCGCGGTGGGCGCCCTGCAGATGACGATCGTGCTGACCGTCGCGCGCTTTCTGTTCGGCGTGCCGATCGTCGGCTCTCTGTCGACGCTCGCGCCGCTGACGCTGCTCTTCATCGTCGCCAATCTCTCGATCGGCTACACGTTCTCGACGATCGCGACGAACCAGATGCAGGCGTTCCAGATGTCTTTCATGTTCTTTCTGCCGAGCATGCTGCTGTCGGGGTTTCTGTTCCCCTTCCGCGGCATGCCGCTCTGGGCGCAGGATCTGGGATCGATCCTGCCGCTCACGCACTATCTGCGCATCGTGCGCTCGGTGATGCTGAAGGGCTCCGGCTTTTCCGACCTTTCGGCTGACGGCGGCGCGCTCGCCTTGTTCGCGCTCGCGGCGATGACGGTGGCGATCCGCCGGTTCCGCCAGACGCTGGATTAGCCGGCGCAGCCGAGCATTCCAAAAATAGGTTTTGTTCAGCTCTCAACACCCTATGGGCGCGTCACAGGTGAACCCGAAACACGGAAAATAGCTTGCTTTCGAGTGCATGTGTGTATAAATACACACATGCGGAGTCGGGACGTGATATTGGCGCTCGAGGCCGCCGGATGGCGGAAAGTCGCGCAGAAGGGAAGCCACGTTCAGCTCAAGCACGGCGCGACGCCGGGCCGAGTCACCGTTCCTCACCCCAAGCGGGATCTGCCGCCCGGCACGCTGCGAAGCATCGAGAAGCAATCGGGTCTCAAGCTGAGGTAGACCATGCGTCAATACATCGCTCTGATTCACAAGGACGCCGATAGCGATTTCGGCGTGTCGTTCCCCGATTTGCCGGGCTGCGTTACTGCAGGCGGGACGCTCGACGAAGCGCGCGATATGGCGGCCGAGGCTTTGGCGCTTCATATCGAGGGCATGATCGAGGACGACGAAGCGATCCCTGAGCCCTCGTCGCTGGAGTCTGTGATGGCGGACGCTGCGAACCGGGACGGCGTGGCGATACTGGTCGCCGCGCCGGAACGCGCCGTCAGGAGCGTCCGCATCAATGTGACATTGCCGGAGGACGTGCTGGCGAAGATCGACGCCTACGCGTCCGCCAACGGCTACACGAGATCGGGGTTTCTCGCGATTGCCGCCAAGAAGGCGTTGGCGGCGTGAGACGGCTGAACCTGTTCCTTCTCATCCTGTGTTCGCTGCTCGGCGCTTATTATGTGTGGTCCTTCTTCGTCTCCAGCCGCTATCAGGCGCTCTGCAACATCACTTATTGGTTCGCGACCAGGGAACAGATCGAGGCGTGCAAGGCCAGGAAGGCCGAGCTTGACGACCGGCGATAGGGGAATGAGGCGCATGTCGAGAAGGAGCGCAATTTCGGCTTGCGAGACGGCGGCGCAGGGCGGCGCCAAGGTCATCGCGTTCGCCCTGGCGCCCTTGATATGTTGCGCGCTTCCCGCCGTCGCGACCGAGCTCCACTTCGACTGCGCGCGCACGGATCAGACGGCGAAGATCGACCTCGACACGGACCGCCGCTTCCTGCAAATTCTCTGGAGCGAGGCCGTCGCCGAGGAGTTCGCCGATGGCCAGTCCTATGTCTCCGGCCCCGACAGCTTCGGCGAGAAGCAGAAGGTCACCTATGTCTTCGAGGCGAGCCGCAACGTCATCACCTTCGGGACCGATCGAGTCTGCCTGCAGAGCGGGACGAACCGCAAATGCGCGGACCAGTCCGTGCGCAACACGCTCGACGTCGCGACGGGCGAATTGAAATATGACGAGGGCGACCAGATAGCGATCCTCCACTGCGTCCCCGCGTCGCGCCGCGGCTTCTGAGACCGCCGTCGGCGCCGCCTTGCCAGCCTCACGGGCTTCGCCTATAGACCTCCCGCGCGCCGTGTTTCCGACACCCCTGGAGGCGAGAGGCGCGCTTTTCTTTTGGAGAAACGCACTCATGGCCGAGACAAAGAAACTCGCGGCCACGGTTCGCGGCGGGACAGGCAAGGGGGCCGCCCGCTCAACGCGCCGTGAAGGCCGCACGCCCGCCGTGCTCTATGGCGGCGGAGAAGCGCCGACCCCTCTGTCGCTCGACAGCCGCGAGGTGTCGAAGCTCATCTTCGCGGGGCACTTCCTGACGACGATCTTCGAGCTCGACGTCGAGGGCAAGGCCGAGCGCGCGATTCCGCGCGACTACCAGCTCGATGTCGTGAAGGACTTCCCGCTGCACGTGGACTTCCTGCGCCTGAAGCCGGGCTCTCGCCTGCGCATCGAGGTGCCGGTCCACTTCGTCAATCACGAGGCGGCGCCGGGCCTGAAGCGTGGCGGATCGCTCAACGTCGTCTACCACTCGGTGGAGATGTGGGTCCCGGCGGACAACATCCCCGACGCCATCACCGGCGATCTCGCGGGCCTCGACTTCAACGACTCGCTGCACATCAGCGCGATCCCGCTGCCGCCGGGCTGCAAGCCGACGAACCCAGACAAGAACTTCACGGTCGCGAGCATCTCGCCGCCGCTCGTCGCGCCCGAAGAACCTGCCGCCGCGGCCGCTACGGCCGCCGCGCCCGCCAAGGGCGGCAAGGCCGCGCCCGCCGCGAAGAAGTAAAGTTTTTGCAAAGTCCCGCGGCGACAGTCGCGGGACCCCTCATTGCGAGATCGAGCCGCTTTTCGATCGCGAGCCGTCATGCTGCTCTTCGTCGGACTCGGCAATCCAGGCCGGGAATACGCAAAGAATCGCCACAACATCGGCTTTCGCGCGGTCGAGGCGATCGCGCGCCGGCACGGCTTCTCGGCACCACGCGCAAAATTCCACGGCCTGCTCTGCGAGGGCGCGATCGGCGACGCGCGCGTGCTCGCTCTGCTGCCGCAAACCTTCATGAACGAGTCGGGCCGGGCCGTCTCCGAGGCCGCGCGCTTTCACAAGATTGCGGTCGGCGACATCGTCGTCTTCCACGACGAGCTCGATCTCGCGCCGGCGAAACTCAGGATCAAGACGGGCGGCGGCGACGCGGGACACAACGGCCTGCGCTCGATCACCTCGCATATGGGCGGCGCCTATAAGCGCGTGCGGCTCGGCGTCGGTCATCCAGGCGACAAGGCGCGAGTCCATGGGCATGTGCTGAACGACTTCGCGAAATCGGACGAGCCGTGGGTCGAGGCGCTCTGCGACACGATCGCGGCGAACGCCGAGCTGCTCGCGAAGGGCGACGACGCCAGCTTGCAGAACAAGGTCCATCTGGCGATGGCCGCCGCGGGCTTCGGCGCAGTGAAAAGGGTCCGTGAACCATGAGGCCGTTTCTCACCGCGGCGATTCTGGCCGCTCCCGCGACGGCGCTCGCTCAGGCGCCGGAGCTTGCGCCTGCGCCCGCGCCGGAGGTCAAGCACGTGCTCGCCTTCGGCCGCGACAATCCCGATTGTCTGGAGTGGACCGACGAATGCGTCGTCTGCAAGCGGCGTGGGGAGGAGACCGCCTGCTCGACGCCGGGCGTCGCCTGTCTCGCGCGCGAGCCGCGCTGCACGCGCGCGAGGCCTTGAGCGCCGGGCGAGCCCGATTGCGCGGCAGGATGCGATCGTGCGCGGCAGCGCAATCTCCCCTTCCAAAAGCCGCGATAACGCGTATATAATTCAATCGCCGTCGCTTGCGGCGGCTATGGCGATAAACGAACATCGTAATAAACCTATCGGACCCGGGGGCGGTACCCGGCGCCTCCACCCGAGGCCGTTTGCAGGAGCGGCCTGGGGCGGGGGCGAAATAGGATCGACGAGGGTGTAAAGGGTGCTTTTTCGCTCGGCATGATACCGCCGTTATCGGGTCAAACTTATAGTTGCCAACGACAACTATGCTCCGGTGGCGCTCGCTGCGTAATGCGGCGATCCTGCTGGGATCCAAGTCCTGAGGGTTAGCGCCTTCAGGCGGGGCTCGGAGGCGCCTGGCAACAGAAGCCTCCACTTTTCTTCCCGCCGCGAGGGGCTTCGTTCAAGTTTCGGGCGCGGCTTCACCGGCTCGAGAAGCGCTCGCAAATGGTCGACCTCATTCGTTACGATCTGCTCGTTCAGGAGGCCATGCGCTCCGTGGTGCGACGCGTGATGGGCGAAGTCGCCGAAACCGGCCAGCTGCCGGGCGAGCATCATTTCACCATCACTTTCCGCACCGACGCCCCGGGCGTCAGGATCTCGCGCCGGCTCGCGGAGCAATGGCCGTACGAGCTTACGATCATCCTGCAGTATCAATTTTCCGATCTCATGGTGGACGATCTCGGCTTCAGCGTGAAGCTGCAGTTTCGAGGCGTCTCCGAGACGCTTTACGTGCCCTTCGAGGCCGTGACGGTGTTTTCCGATCCTACGGGATCTTTCGGGGTGAAGTTCAACGTCGACGACGAGCATGACGCGTCGGCGCCCGCGCCGCAGCCGCGGCGGGGAGGACCGGTGAAGGCGGTGGGGGACAAGTCCGCGTCGCCTGCGCCCCCTGCGCCAGAGCCGAAGCCCGCGCCGCCTGCCCGCGCGGAGGCGGGCTCCGAAGGGGGCGACAAGATCGTGTCGATCGACGCCTTCCGCAAGAAGCACTGAGCCTTCGCATGACGGACGAGGTCGTCAATCTGCGGCGCGCGCGCAAGGCGCGAGACCGGCGGCTTCGCGAGGCGGAAAGCGGCGCCAATCGCGCGCGCTTCGGTCGCCCGAAGGCCGACCGCGAGGCGACGCAGGCCGAGACGGCGCGAGCGGCGGCTCGGCTCGACGCCTGCCGGCTGGAGCCGCCAAGCGACGTCAGAACGGATTCCAGGTCGGGCGATCGGTGAATTTCAGGTAGCCGAGATTGAGGCCGAGCCTCGCGCCGAGGCCGGTGCGGATCGGCACCAGAACGACGTCGCCGGCGTTGAGCGCCGTGAATCCGAGTCCGCCCACGAGATAGGCCGAGCCGTCGAGGCCGCCGAAACGCTGATAGATGGCCTCGACCGACGGCAGATTATAGACGAGCATCATCGTGCGGTCGCCGTCGCCGCCAGCGTCGAAGCCAAGCGACGGGCCTTGCCAGTAGACGCGGCGGCGTCCCTGATTGCGCGTGAACATCTCGCCCTCGCCGTAGCGCAGGCCGCCGACGAAGGCGCCGCCGGCCTCCTGGCCGAGAATATAGGCGTTGGGCCGGCCCCAGCGGCTGGTCAGCGTCTCGACGCCTTCGCCCAGGCCGCGCGAGATCGAGCCGAAGAAGCGGTGACCGCTGTCGATGACCTCGTTGTTGGAATAGCTTTCGGGCGGCGGCGTATTGCTCGGCAGGTCGCGCGCCAGCGCGCGCGGCGCCGAAAGCGCGAGGCCGCTCGCCGCAATTTGCAGCACGGATCGGCGTGAGAGGCGGAAGGAAGGATCGGCGTCGCTCATTTCGAAAGCCTCCGGGCGCAAGCCGCGCCGCTTGGCCGCGAGCTTGGTCCTTTAGGGTTAAAAAAGCCTTGC
>DATHCI010000100.1:0-7596 GCA_035319645.1 Methylocystis sp.
CCTCCAGTATCGCCTGATAGTCGGCCTTCTCGCCGCGCGCCAGCAGCTCCACGGCGCGGCGCTGGGCGCGCTTTTCAGGCGAAGCGACGACGAAGATCTTCACCGCCGCGTCCGGGCAGATCACGGTGCCGATATCGCGTCCGTCGAGCACGGCGCCCTCCTCGCGCGTCGCGAAGCGCCGCTGCAAGTCCACGAGCTCCGCGCGGACCTCCGGCAGCGCGGCGACGATCGAGGCCGATTCGCCCATCTCGCGCGAACGCAAGCGCGCATCGTCGAAATTCGTCAGCGACAGGCCTCGCGCCGCCGCCACCGCGGCGGCCGCGTCGTCGAGCGGCAGGCCTTCGTCGAGCAGCGCGCAGGCCGTGGCGCGGTACAGCAGGCCGGTGTCGAGATGCGGCAGGCCAAAATGCGCCGCGAGACGCCGCGCTATCGTGCCCTTGCCCGAGGCCGCCGGCCCGTCGATGGCGATGACGAGCCTACCGACCAAACTGCGCCCCCAGGCTCTCCATGAGAGGCTGAAAATTCGGAAAGCTCGTGGCGATCATCGTGGCGTCGTCCACAGCGACCGGCTCGTCCGCCGCGAGGCCCATGACGAGGAAGCTCATGGCGATGCGATGGTCGAGATGCGTCTCGACGCGTCCGCCGCCTCTCACTTTTCCTGCGCCGCCACGCACCAGAAGGTCGTCCCCGACGATCTGGCACGCGACGCCATTGGCTTCGAGCCCCGCGGCGATCGCCGCCAGCCGGTCCGATTCCTTCACGCGCAGCTCCGACAAGCCGCGCAGGCGCGACTCGCCGGACGCGAAGGCCGCGACGACGGCGAGGATCGGATATTCGTCGATCATCGAGGGCGCCCTCGCCGCCGGAACGTCGACGCCGCGCAACCCCGACGCTTGCCGGACCCGGATGTCGGCTACCTCTTCGCCGCCCTCGACGCGCAAATTTTCGAAGCTGAGCTCCGCGCCCATCTCGCGCAGCGTCGCGACGAAGCCGCTACGCAGCGGATTGGTCATGACGCCCTCGACAGTGATGTCCGAGCCCTCGACGAGGATCGCGGCGGCGATCGGGAAAGCGGCCGATGAGGGGTCTGCGGAAACGCGCACCGGCGCTGGCGCGAGTTCGGGCCGCCCCTCGAGCGTGATCTCTCGCCCATGCGCGCCATGCGGCGCGACCCTGACCTGCGCGCCGAAGTGGCGCAGCATTTTCTCTGTGTGGTCGCGCGAGGCTTCGGTCTCGATGACCGTCGTGCGGCCTGGCGAGTTCAGGCCCGCGAGCAGCACGGCGGACTTGATCTGAGCCGACGGGACCGGCGTCGTGTAGACGATGGGCAAGGGTTCGCTCGCGCCCTGCAGCACGATCGGCAGACGCCCGCCCTCCGCCTCCTCAAGCACGCGCGCGCCCTGCAGCAGCAACGGATCGAGAATGCGACGCATGGGGCGCTTGCGCAGCGAGGCGTCGCCGTCGAAACGGGCCGTCATCGCATGCCCGCCCACGACCCCCATCATGAGCCGCGAGCCCGTGCCAGCATTGCCGAAGTCGAGCGTATCGCGCGGCTCCAGGAGGGAGCCGATCCCAAGCCCGCTGACGCTCCAGAGGCCGTCGCCATGGCGAACGATGGTCGCGCCGAGCGCGCGGCAAGCCTCAGCCGTCCGCAGCACGTCTTCGCCCTCAAGCAGGCCTTCGATTGGCGTCTCGCCGACAGTCAGCGTTCCGAAGATGAGCGCTCGGTGCGAGACCGACTTGTCGCCGGGAGGGCGCAGCCGCCCTTTCAGCGCCCTGGCGCGCAAGGCGCGCAACGGCTTTGGCGCGAGACGCGGGGCGGCGGCGAGCAAGATCGTCCTTTTCGTTGCGGTTCGTCGGCCGTTCATAAGCCGCTGGCGCGAGAAAAACTATAGGGGGACGCTATGCGCCTTGGCGGCCGCATGCCTGGCCTCCGGGAAGCTCGCGCTCGCCGGCGCGGCGCGCTGCGCCGCGAGAATCGCGACCAAGGAAATCAAAGCGACTGCAATGAGAAAGCGACGGATCAAGGCGCGCGTCAGCATGTTCAGCTCCTCCCCTTTTCGCCCTGCGGGCGTGGCGAGAAGAAACCCCAGCCAGGTTCGCCAATCCGTGCGCTAGCGCACAGCCCGGCGAGGCGGCGCGATGGCTTCGCCGCAGCGGTTGCTCCATTCTAGCTGCGCGCCAAGCCCGGGCGTTTGTCTTGGAAAGCTCCCGCTGAAAGCGCTTCGAGGATCGCACGCACTTCGTCGCGCGCCGCATCGAGCCCCCGATCGGTATGAACGAGAAAATCCGCCCGCCGACGCTTTTCCGCGTCGGGGAGCTGACGCGCCAGGATCGAGTTGAGCTTTTCCGGTGTCATCCCGGGTCGCTGCAGCACGCGCGCGCGCTGGACCTCTTCCGCCGCTGTGACAACGACGACAGCATCGACGTCCTTCTCGGCGCCCGTTTCAAACAGGAGAGGAATATCGAGCACGACGACTTTGGCTCCGCTCTCCGCCTGCTGTTGCAAAAACTCTCGACGACCGGCGCGCACCAGAGGATGAACGATGGCTTCGAGCCGGGCAAGCTCATCCGGCTTGCCGAGCGTCAAGGCTGCAAGCTTGGCTCGATCCACCTTCCCGTTGGCGAGCGCCCCAGGGAAGGCGCGCTCGATCTCCCGGGCCGCCGGCCCGTTGTATATTTCATGCACGATTCGATCGGAGTCGTAGACCGGCGCGCCCTCGGCCCGAAACAACTCGGCGGTCGTGGACTTTCCCATGCCGATTGAGCCCGTGAGACCTATGAGCAGGAAGGGCCAGCGCGCCTCAGCCAAGCAGCGCCCTTTCGCGTCTCAGAGCCTCAAGCAGCGGCAAAAGCGGCAGTCCGAGGACCGTCCAATGGTCGCCCTCGATCCGCTCGAAGAGATGAACGCCAATCCCTTCGATCTGATAGGCGCCGGCGCTCGTCAGCGCCGCCTCACCCATCGCCGCGAGATAGGCGGCGAGAAATTCCTCGCTCAGCGCCCGAGTCTTCAGATCCGCATAGGCGACGGTCTCGAACAGGATCCTTCCGCCAAGCGCGAGCGCGAAACCCGAATGCAGCCGATGCCGGCGCCCAGAAAGGCGCCGCAGCTGCCGCTCCGCCGCCTCGAGACTTTCCGGCTTGCCGAACAGCTCACCCTCGCAGCTCGCCGCCTGGTCGGCGCCGACCACATAGGATTCAGGGTTCCTTCGGGAGAGAGCGAGCGCTTTGGCGCTCGAGAGCGTCAGCACCACGGCATCCGCGCCACCCCCGGAACCCACGATCTCGGCCTCCAACGCTCGCTCGTCGACGTCGGCCGGCGAAACAACGAAGGGAATCGCGGTCTGCTCCAAAGCCAGCCGTCGGCCCACGCTTTTTGAAGCGAGAATCAGCGGCGCCGAGGCGCGCCAGAATTGGCTCTCCGATTCGTTTTTCACGGCGTCGGACATCGGCTCTCCATCAACAGGACCGGGCGTGGGGTCAAGGGAACTGGGGAGAAGTCCCCGCCTCTCGGGTCGTGCGGCGAAAAGAGGGGAAAAGCCCGCGCGCCGCTCCACAGCAAAGCGGCGGTGGGCTCGGCCTTCGCCTTGCGCTTCATAAACCGGCGCGCCATTTTCTTCCACAGCGCTGGCGCCGGGCGCATCCTCGCCAACTTGCGGCGGCGGCGTCAAAATTCCGCAGGTTTCCACATATCGACAGCCCCTGGGCAATTCCGCGTCTCGCCTCTGATCTGTGGACAAGCGCTCAACGAAATTTCGCCGTCGCTTTGCAGCCTCCTTTAGGAAATCAGTAATAGATTTTTTAAGATTTTCTTTCTTTTGAAAAGGGTTTCGGCTAACGCTGGCTCCGTTCTTGAAACAGAACGGCGTGTTGAGACTGAAGCCGCCACGCCGGTCGCATGGCGGGCGCGCCGCCGCGAGCCTCGGGCTTTCCCAAGAGAGCAGACGATGTATCTTTGGATCAAGGCCCTGCACGTCATAGCCGTCATTTCCTGGATGGCGGGCCTGCTCTATCTGCCGCGTCTCTTCGTCTATCACGCCGATGCCGGACTGGGCGCGACGTCCGAGACCTTCAAAATCATGGAGCGCAGGCTTCTCGCGATCATCATGCGGCCGATGGCGGTGATCGCCTGGATCACTGGCCTTTACATGGCCTTGCAGGGCGGTCTTCTGCGCGAGGGCTGGCTCCACGGCAAGCTCGCCCTCGTTCTGGCGCTGACCGCGGTCCACGGCTATGACGAGGCGCTCGCCAAGCGGTTCAGGCTCGACCGCAATGACCGGCCGTCAAGGTTTTTTCGCTACTACAACGAACTTCCAACTTTGCTGATGATCGGGATCGTCATCCTCGTGATCGTGAAGCCGTTCTGAAGCGGCGTCAGGCGGACCCGGGCCGGCGCGCGCGCGCGAAGCGCACGGCTTCCTCCGCCGCCCGGAACAGCGCTTTCGCCTTGTTCTCGCACTCGCGCTGCTCATAGTCGGCGTCGCTGTCATAGACGACGCCCGCGCCGGCTTGCACATGCATCTGCCCGTCCTTGACGACGGCCGTGCGCAGCACGATGCAGGTGTCCATCTGCCCCGAAGAGCCGAAATAGCCGATGCAGCCGCCATAGATCCCGCGCTTGTCGGACTCGAGCTCGTCGATGATCTCCATGGACCGCACCTTGGGCGCGCCCGAGACGGTCCCGGCGGGAAAGCCCGCGGCAAGCGCGTCGATGCAATCGAACTCGTCGCCGAGCTCCCCCTCGACGTTCGAGACGATGTGCATGACGTGGCTGTAGCGCTCGATCACGAAACTGTCTGTGACTTTCACCGTGCCGGTTCTGGACACGCGGCCGACGTCGTTGCGACCGAGGTCGAGCAGCATGAGATGCTCCGCGCGCTCCTTCTCGTCGGCCAGGAGGTCTTGCGCCAGACGCAGGTCTTCGGCGATGGACGCGCCGCGCCAGCGCGTGCCGGCGATCGGGCGGATCGTGACCTTGCCGTCCCTGAGCCTCACCAGGATCTCAGGGCTGGAGCAGACGATCTGGAAGTCGCGAAAGTCGAGGAAGCACAAGAACGGCGCGGGATTGATGCGACGCAGGGCGCGATAGAGCGCGAAGGCCGGCAGCGTGAAGGGCGCGGAAAAGCGCTGCGACAGCACGACCTGGAAGATGTCGCCGGCGCGAATATATTCCTTGGCCCGCTCGACCATCGCCAGGAAGCGCTCTTTTGGCGTGTTCGACTGCGAGACGATCGGGGCGGGCTCAGCGCCCGCCTCACGGTGATCGAGCGAGGCGTCCAAGGTCTCGGCGACGGCCTGCAAGCGCGCGACGGCGGACGCATGGGCGGCTTGCGATGAGACGCCGGGCCTGGGGCGGACCGGCGTCACGACGGTGAGCTCGTCCTTGACGCTGTCGAACACGATGATGACGGTCGGGCGCAGCAGGATCGCGTCGGGCGTTTCGAGCCCGCCTGGTTTGGCAGGCCCCAGGCGCTCCATCTGCCGGACCATGTCGTAGCCGAGATAGCCGAAAACGCCGGCCGCCATCGGCGGCAGGTCGTCGCGCGTCCCTGTCGCCGACTCGGCGATCAGCTCGCGCAGCGCCGCGAGGGGCGGCGCGTCGCAGGGCGAGAAGGCCGCCACGTCGCCCAGCGCGTCGCGATTGATTTCCGCGCGGTCGCCGACGACGCGGAAGATCACGTCGGGATCGAGGCCGATCATCGAATAGCGTCCGCGCGCGGCGCCGCCTTCGACGGATTCGAGCAGGAAGCAATTGCCCGCCCGATGGCGCGAGAGCTTCAAATAGGCCGAAACCGGCGTCTCCAGATCTCCGACGAGCCGGATGGAGACGAGGCAGGCGCGCCCGTCTTCGTAGGCGCTCGCGAAATCGGCAAAGGAGGGCTCGGAAAGCTCGCCGCTCACCGCTCGTTGTCGCCGCCGACGGCCGCCTGCAGCGCCTTCTGGTTTATGTCGACGTTCAGCGCCTTCTCGAGGCCGCCGACATATTGTTCGAGCAGGTCGTTGGCGAGGGCCGGCCGCAACTGCTGCGCCACCGCGCGCGTGGCGGCCGACTCCGGCTCGAACGGCGGCGTGATGGCGGAGGCGACGTAGAAGATGAGCTGACCGCCGTCGACCGGCGTCGCGCCGGCGCCCTTCACGGGGACCTCGAAGAATTGCAGGATCGTCGCCGGCGTGTAGTCCGCCCGGTCGGCGCGCTTCATGTCCTTGATCTCGCGCAGCGGCAGGCCGAGCTCGCCGGCCAGATTGTCGATCGGCTTGCCGGCGCGCAGCGCCCCCACGAGCTCTTCGGCCTTGGCGCTCAGCGCCTGCCGCTCGGCGTCGCGCCGGATGGCGGCCTCGACGTCGCCTTTGACTTCATCGAAGGTCTTGGCTCGCGACTGCTCGATCTCGGTCACGTCGAACCAGACATGACCGCCGTCGCGGCTCGCCACCGCCTCATTGTCGACGCCCTTGTCCGAGGCGAAGGCCGCCTTGAGAAGCTCTGCGCCGCCCGGAATCTCGGCAAGAACGGACTTGCCGGACTTGTCCACGCCCAGCTCGTCCACGAAGTCGATCTCGCGCGTCTTCAGTCCCACCGCCTCGGCCGTCTCAGCCAGGGTCTTGCCGGCGGCGCGCTGGTCCTCGATCTTGTCGCGCAACGGGGCGAGCCTCGGCCCCGCTTTGGCCGCGGCGATCTCGGCGCGCAATTCCGGCGCGGCCTGCTCATAGGTCTTGGTCAGCACGCCGGGCTCGATCCTGAGCACCTGCGAGATGATGCGCCCGAAGGGCGTGGAGACGATTTCGGCGAAGCCCGGCTCCTTCGGCGCGAAGACAGCCGCCGCCACCTTGGGGTCGCCGAAGTCCGCCGCCGAGACGACGCCGAGATTAACGTCCTTGGGGTTGAGCTTGCGCTCCGCGGCGAGCGCGTCGAAGGAAAGTCCGCCTTTCAGGCGAGCGAGCGCCTCCCTGGCCTCCGCGTCCGACTGGAAGACCATCTGCTTCACGTCGCGTTTTTCCGCCTTGCCGTAGCGGCGGTCCTTGACCTCATCGAAGCGTTTCCGGACCTCGTCATCTGAGACCTCGTCCGGGCGCGCGAGCGTCGTCGGCGTCGCGGCGAGGATGTTCAGCTTGCGGTATTCGCGGGCGCGGAAGGCGTATTCGTGCTCTTGATAGAATTTTTTGACCTCCTCGGCGCTCGGCGCGGCGACGCCTTGCAGCGCCGAGACCGGCAGCAGAAAGGCCTCCAGCGTGCGAGTCTCGCCGCGGAAACGGTGGATCGCCTCCAGCATGAGCCTCGGCGGCTCTATGCCGTAGACGAGGGCGTCGGCGATCTCCTTGCGCAGATAGGCGCCCCGTTGGTCGACGAGGAAGCTGCGCTCGGTGAAGCCGGCGTTGGCGATGATGTCGCGGAACCGGGCGGGGTCGAACTCGCCCGAGGGCCCGTGAAAGACTTTTTCCGCCCTGAGCTGTCGTTGCACGTCGTCATCGCCGATCGCGAGGCCGAGGCTCTTGGCGCGCTGGTCGAGGGTGGCGTCGGTGATGAGCCGGTCGAGCACCTGCTGGTCGAGTCCGGCGCGCCGCGCCTCCTCGTTGGTGATCGCGCGCCGCAGCCGCTCC
>DATHCI010000101.1:0-24133 GCA_035319645.1 Methylocystis sp.
TCGCCCTCGGCGGCGCGCGCCATGGCCGCGCGCGGCTCCCCCTGGCTGCCCGTGGCGAGAATGAGCGTCTTGTCGCGGGACAGGGCGGCTAGGTGCTCCAGGGAGTAGAAGCCGGGAATTCCATCGAGATAGCCGCACTCGCGGGCGACCTCGATGGTGCGGTCGAGCGCGCGGCCCGCAATGACGACTGTTCGACCGGCGGCCTGCGCCGCCTCGGCGACGGCGCGCACGCGCTGCACGTTCGACGCGAAGGTCGTGACGAGCACGCGTCCCGACGCCTCGGCGATGAGCGGTTTCAGGGCCTGCGCCACGTCGGTCTCGGAAAAGCTGTCGCCCTCGCGCAATATGTTCGTCGAGTCGCAAATCAGCGCGTCGACGCCCTCGTCGCCGAGCGCCCGCAGACGCGTCTCGTCGGTTCGATGGCCGATGCCGGGCTCGGCGTCGATCTTCCAGTCGCCGGTGTGGATCGCGAGCCCCCCCGGCGTGCGGATCGCCAGCGCGCAGGCCTCGGGGATGGAGTGCGCGACAGCGATATACTCGATCGAGAAGGGAGCGAGATCGACGACGCCGCCGGCTCCGACCCGCGTGATCTCGATTTTCGGCGCGCCGGGCTCGGAGAGGCGGCGCGACTCTGCGAGGCCCGCCGCGAAGGGCGTCGCGAAGACGGGACAGCGCAGCCTCGGCCACAGCTCGGCCAGACCGCCGATGTGATCCTCATGCGCATGGGTGATGATGATCGCCAGCAGGTCTCGCCCGAGCTTTTCGACGAAGGAAAGGTCGGGATAGACGATCTCCACCCCCGGGAGATCGGGCCCTGGAAAGCCCAGGCCGCAATCGACGAGGATCCACTTCTTGCCGCGCGCCGGCCCATAGCCGTAGAGCGCCGCGTTCATGCCGACTTCGCCGAGGCCGCCGAGAGGCGCGAAGACGAGTTCTCCAGGCTCCGTCGTCATGAATTCTTGCCTGAAGGCTCCAAAACCCCCGCCTCTCCATGCGCCAGAAACACGTCGCCTGCGTCGATGACCCGTTCGCCCGCTTCGGAACGCAGAATAAGCCGTCCGCCAGCATCCAGGCCTTCAAAGCGCCCTAAGGCCTCCTCGCCGCCGGCGAGGCTCAGCCGGACGGTCTCGCCCAACCCTGCCGCGCCGCCGAGCCAGAGCCGGCGAATTTCTGCAAAACCTGAGCCTTCCGCCCAAATGTCGAGGAGCAGAGTAAAGGCGTCGGATAGGCGAGTCAAAACATCGCCAGCGGACGGGGCCGCCGGTCCGAGGGAGCTCAGGGCGCGGGCCGGATAGGGCAGACCTTCGGGCGCGCTGGCGCAGTTCACGCCGATGCCGACGACGACCGCGAAGCCGCCGGATCCATTCGCGCCCTCGACCAGAATGCCGCCGAGCTTGGCGCGCTCAAGGAGCAAATCGTTCGGCCATTTCAAGGCGAAGGCCGCGCCTGGCGCCGCCGCCGCGAGCGCCTGCAGCAGGGCGACGCCGGCGACGAAGCCGAGCTGCGGCGCGACCTCGGGGCGGAACGCGCCCGAGAGGATGAGGCTGGCGTAGAGATTGCCGGGCGAAGAGATCCAGGACCGCCCGAGCCGTCCCCGTCCCGCGGTCTGGCGCGCGGCGACGACCCACAGGGGACCGCGTTCACCCGCGAGGGCGAGCGCCTTGGCCTCGTCGTTCGTAGATGGGATTGCGCCGAAGACGACGAGGCCGACGCCGCGTGCGCGCGCGACTGGCCCGAGCTCGAAGCCCATGATCAGAACAGCGACTGCGCCGCTGCTCCCGCAGCTTCCATGAGCGGCGCGGGATAGAGCCAGAAGCCCAGCAGGAAGATCGTCGAGAGCGCCAGCACGCCGCTCTGCGTCAGCGGCGCGGGGTCGAAGGCCGGCGCAGGCTCGTCGAAATACATGATCTTGATGACTCGCAGATAGTAGTATGCGGAGACCGCCGACGCCAGAACGCCGATCACGGCGAGCCAGGCGAGCCCGGCTTCGACCGCCGGCAGCAGCACGAAATATTTGGCGAAGAAGCCGCCGAGCGGGGGGATGCCGGTCAGCGAGAACATCAGCATGGCGAGGAAGAAAGCCATCGTCCCGTCGCGGCGCGAGAGGCCTGCGAGGTCGGAGATGTTTTCGACCGGCTTGCCATCGACGCGCATGTTGAGGATCGCCGCGAAGGCCCCGAGCGTCATCGCCGCATACATCACGAGGTAGATCGCGACGCCCTTGACGCCCCCGGGCGTGCCGGCTGCAAGCCCGATCAGCACGAAACCCATGTGGCCGATCGACGAATAGGCCATGAGCCGCTTGATGTTCTGCTGGCCGATGGCGGCGAAGGCGCCGAGCACGGTGGAGATGATCGCGAGCGCGACGACGATCTGCTTCCAGGAGCCGGCGATGCCGGGGAAGGCCGTGACGAGGATGCGCGCAGCCACCGCGACAGCCGCGATCTTGGCGGCTGAGGCGAAGAAGGCCGTGACCGGCGTCGGCGCGCCTTCGTAGACGTCGGGCGTCCACATGTGGAACGGGGCCGCCGACATCTTGAAGGCGAGACCCGCGAGCACGAAGACGAGGCCGAAAATGACGCCGAGCGGCGCGGAGCCCGTCAGCGCCGCGCCGATGCCCGAGAACGACACCGTGCCGGCGAAGCCATAGAGGAGCGAGGCGCCGTAGAGCAGCATGCCGGAGGAAAGCGCGCCGAGCACGAAATATTTTAGGCCGGCCTCGGAGGCGCGCCCGTCGTCGCGCGCGAAGGCCGCCAGCACATAAAGCGCGAGCGACATCAGCTCGAGGCCGAGATAGAGCGCGATGAGATTGTCCGCGGAGATCAGCAGCAGCATGCCGAGCGTGGCGAGGAGGACCAGGATCGGAAATTCAAAGCGATCAAGCCTGGCGCGGCGCAGGAAGTCCACTGAAAGCAGCAGCGTCCCGAGCGACGAGACCAGCGCCACCACCTTGAGGAAGCGTGAAAAGGCGTCGTCCATATAGGCGCCTTCGAAGAGGCTCTCCTCGGGTCTCGTCGAAAAAACGATGGCGATGATCGCCAAGCCGAGAACGCCGACGGCGAGCTCGGTGACGAGAGCGAAAGCTCGGTCGCCGCGCCACGCGCCGACGAGGATCAGCGCCAGCAGGCCGACAAACAGGACGACCTCCGGCAGGAAGTGATGCGCAAGCAGCGGGAAGAAGGACATCTTTGCGGTTCCGTCAGTGGGCGCTGGCGAGCCTCGCCGCGTCGAGCAGCGCGGAATGGGTGGAGATGAGATGGGCGACAGAGCTCGCCGAGGCGTCGATGACCGGCTGCGGGTGCACGCCATAATAGATCGTCAGCAGCACGAGCGGCGCGAAGATCGCGATCTCGCGCGGCGTGAGATCGGCGATGTCTTTGAGGCTCGCCTTCTCCAAGGCGCCGAAGATGACGCGGCGATAGAGATAGAGCGCATAGGCTGCGGAGAGAATCACGCCGCTCGTCGCGAAGAGCGCCACCCAGTCGTTGGCCTTGAAGGTCCCGACGAGCGCCAGAAACTCGCCGACGAAACCCGAAGTTCCCGGAAGCCCCACATTGGCCAGCGTGAACACCATGAGCACGAAGGCGTATAGCGGCATGCGGTTCACGAGTCCGCCGTAGGCGGCGATCTCGCGCGTGTGCATGCGATCGTAGATGACGCCGACGCAGAGAAAGAGCGCTCCGGAAACGAGCCCATGCGAGATCATGACGAACATCGCGCCCTGGACGCCCTGCGGCGTGAGCGTGAACAGCCCCATGGTGACGAAGCCCATATGCGCCACCGAAGAATAGGCGATGAGCTTCTTGATGTCCTCCTGCACCAGCGCCACGAGCGAGGTGTAGATGATGGCGATGACCGAGAGCGCATAGACGAGCGGCGCGAACAGCGCGGACGCGTCCGGAAACATCGGGAGGGAGAAGCGGATGAAGCCGTAGCCGCCCATCTTCAGAAGGATTGCGGCCAGGATGACCGAGCCCGCAGTCGGCGCCTCGACATGCGCGTCGGGCTGCCAGGTGTGAACCGGCCACATCGGCATTTTCACCGCGAAAGAGGCGAAGAAGGCGAGCCACAGCCAGGTCTGCAATTGCGGGGCGAAATGCGACTTCAGCAGCACGGTGATGTCGGTCGTTCCCGTCTGCCGATACATGGCGAGAATTGCGACGAGCATGAGCAGCGAGCCGGCCAGCGTATACAGGAAGAACTTGAAGCTCGCATAGACCCGGCGCTTGCCGCCCCAGATGCCGATGATGAGGAACATCGGAATGAGGCCGCCCTCGAAGAAGAGATAGAACAGCACGAGATCGAGCGCGCAGAACACGCCGATCATGAGCGTCTCGAGGACGAGGAAGGCGACCATATAGGCGGCGACCCGCTTCGTGACCGACTCGAAGGAAGCATAGATCGCGATAGGCGTCAGGAAGGTGGTCAACAGCACGAAGGGAATGGAGAAGCCGTCGACGCCCATCTTGTACACGAGGCCGGCCCCGAACCAGGCGTGCTCCTCGACGAGCTGGAACTCCGGACTCGCGGCGTCGAACCTCTGCCAGGCGACGAGCGATAGCGCGAAGGTCGCGAGCGTCGTGGCGAAGGCCGCCCAGCGGATGTTGCGCAGCGTCGCCTCATCCTCGCCGCGTTGCGTCAGAATGAAGGCCGCGCCGACGAGCGGCAGGAACGTCACGCCGGAGAGAAGACCGAAGCCCAACATCAGTGCGTTCCTCCGATGACGAAATAGCTCGTGACTGCGGCGACGCCGACGAGCATCGCGAAGGCGTAGTGGTAGATGTAGCCCGTCTGAAGCCTCACAGCGACTTTCGCGCCGTCCACAACGCGCGCGGCGACGCCGTCCGGCCCCAGGCCGTCGATGATGCGTCCGTCGCCGCCCTTCCAGAACAGCCGCCCGATCGCGAAGGCCGGGCGCACGAGCAGGAAGTCGTACAGCTCGTCGAAATACCACTTGTTGAGCAGGAACTGGTAAAGCCATGGGAAGGCGCGCGCGAGCTGATGCGCCGTGCCCGGGCGCAGCATGTAGACGAAGAGCGAGACGACGAACCCCAGGACCATCGCGATCGTCGCGCTGTAGGACACCCAGGCTGGAATGTCGTGCATCTCGTGAAGCAGGTGGTTGTGACCGCCCGTGAACAGCGACTCCTTCCAGAATTCGCCATAGGCCTCGCCGGCGAAGTATCGTTCGAACACGAAGCCGGCGGCGATGGCTCCGAGCGCCAGGATCGCAAGCGGAGCCAGCATGACGACCGGCGACTCACGCGGCTCATGATCATGCCCGTGATCCCCATGCGCATGATCCTCATGCGCATGATCCTTATGCCCGTGGCCTGCGTGCGCGTGAGCGTCATGAGCGTGATCTTCATGCGCGTGAGCCACGGCCGCCCGAGGACCGAAGAAGGTCATGAACACGAGCCGCCAGGAATAGAAGGAAGTCAGTCCCGCGGCGACGACGGTGGCGACGAAGCCGTAGAAGGCCGAGCGATCGTGCTCGCCGGCGGAATAAGCGGCCTCGATGATCGCATCCTTGGAGAAGAAGCCCGCAAAGCCGAACGGGGTGTGCGGAATTCCGACGCCGGTCAGCGCCAGCGTGCCGATCGTCATCATCCAGAAGGTGAACGGGATGTTCTTGCGCAGGCCGCCCATCTTGCGCATGTCCTGTTCGTGGTGCATCGCGACGATGACCGAGCCGGCGCCAAGGAACAGCAAGGCCTTGAAGAAGGCGTGCGTGAACAGGTGGAAAATGCCGAGCGAATAGCCGCCGACCCCTTCCGCGACGAACATGTAGCCGAGCTGCGAGCAGGTCGAATAGGCGATGACGCGTTTGATGTCGTTCTGCACCAGCGCGACCGTCGCCGCGAAAAACGCGGTCGTCGCGCCGATGATCGTCACGATCGTGCGCGCATCGGGCGCATATTCGAAGACCGGAGATAGCCGCGCCACCATGAACACGCCGGCGGTGACCATGGTCGCCGCGTGGATGAGCGCCGAGACCGGCGTCGGTCCCTCCATCGCGTCGGGCAGCCATGTATGGAGGAAGAACTGCGCCGACTTGCCCATCGCGCCGACGAAAAGCAATGCGGCTGCGACGGTCAAAGCGTCTGCGGTGAAACCGAAGATGTGGATCTTCAGTCCCTCGAGTCCGGGGATGGCGGCAAACACCTCGTCGAAGGTCACGGAATTCGTGAGCTTGAAGACGAGGAAGACGCCGAGCGCGAAGCCGAAGTCGCCGACGCGGTTCACGACGAAGGCCTTGATCGCCGCAGCGTTGGCCGAAGGCTTTTCGTACCAGAAGCCGATCAGCAGGTAGGACGCGAGGCCGACGCCCTCCCAGCCGAAGAAGAGCTGCACGAGATTGTCCGCCGTCACCAGCATCAGCATCGCGAAGGTGAACAGCGACAGATAGGCGAAGAACCGCGGACGATGCGGATCCTCGCTCATGTAGCCGATCGAATAGATATGCACGAGGCTCGACACCGTGGTCACGACGACGAGCATGACCACGGTCAGCGTGTCGACGCGCAGCGACCAATTGACCTTCAGGGCGTCGGAGGAGAACCACTCGCCGAGCGTTCTGAGGAACGCGTGTTCGTCGCCGAGGCCGACGCCGAAGAAGAGCAGCCAGGACATCACGGCGCAGGCGACGAGCGGGCCGGAGGTGACGAGCTCGGACGGCCGCGGTCCGATCCAGCGTCCGAAGCCGCCCGCGATCAGGAACCCGAGCAGCGGCAGGAAGACGATTGCCTCGATCATCGTTAAGGTCACCCTTTCAGCTCGTTGATGTCCTCGACGGCGATCGTGCCGCGGTTGCGATAGAAGGTGACGAGGATGGCGAGGCCGATGGCCGCCTCCGCCGCCGCCACGGTGAGCACGAAGAGCGCGAAGACCTGCCCCGTCAGGTCATTGAGGCTCGTCGAGAAGGCGACGAGGTTGAGATTGACCGACAGCAGGATCAATTCGACCGACATCAGGATGACGATGATGTTCTTGCGGTTCAGGATGACGCCGGCGACGCCGAGCGTGAAAAGGATCGCCGCGACGACGAGATAGTGCGAGAGGCCGGGTTCAAACATTGCGCGCCTCCTTCAGACGCCCGCCCGGAAGGGCGTTTTCTTCAGCTCGACGACGGATTTCGCGGTCCGGGCGTTCTGCGCCTCGATGCTCTGGCGCTTGACGTTCGGACGGTGACGCAACGTCAGCACGATGGCGCCGAGCATGGCCGTGAGCAGCACGAGCCCCGCCGCCTCGAAGAAGATCGCATATTTGGTGTAGAGCACCTCGCCGAGCGCGACCGTGTTCGTGACCTGCGGCGCGATCGGCGCAGCCGCCGACTCGCTCGCGGTCGCTGCGAAGGTCCAATGCCAGGCGACGAAGCTCAGCTCGATCAGCACCGCGCCGCCGACGCCCGCGGCGAAGGATATATGCTTGCGGAAGCCTTCCTTCAGCTCGGAGAAGTCCACGTCGAGCATCATGACGACGAACAGGAACAGCACCGCCACCGCACCGACATAGACGACGACGAGGATCATCGCCAGGAATTCGGCGCCCTGCAGCAGGAACAGACCGGCGCCGTTGCAGAAGGCGAGGATCAGCAGCAGCACCGCATGCACGGGGTTGCGAACGGTGATGACGCCGACGGCCGAAGCGATGAGCACGATGGAGAAGAGATAGAAGAAGGCGGCCACGGCTTCGTCCTCTTTGGTGGGCTTGCGCGCTCGGAGGCGCGACGATTTCTTCAGCGATAGGGCGCGTCGAGCGCGATATTGCGGGCGATCTCGCGCTCCCAGCGCGCGCCGTTCTCTAAGAGCTTCTCTTTGTCGTAGTATAGCTCCTCGCGCGTCTCGGTGGCGAATTCGGCGTTCGGCCCCTCGACGATGGCGTCCACGGGGCAGGCCTCCTGGCAGTAGCCGCAGTAGATGCATTTCACCATGTCGATGTCGTAGCGCGTCGTGCGCCGCGTCCCGTCGTTGCGGCGCGGCCCCGCCTCGATCGTGATGGCCTGCGCCGGGCAGATCGCCTCGCAGAGCTTGCAGGCGATGCAGCGCTCCTCGCCGTTCGGATAGCGGCGCAGCGCGTGCTCGCCGCGATAGCGCGGCGACTGCGGGTTCTTCTCGTGCGGATAGTTGAGCGTCGCCTTCGGCTTCAGCAGGTAGCGGCACGAGAGGAAGAAGGCCGCTACGAAGTCGCTCAGGAACAGGGATTTGGCCGCCAGATCCAGTCTCATCGGGGCGTCTCCTACTGCGCCGCCAGCACGCTCGGCGCGAATTGCAGCACTGCGGCGACCAGCACCACAGCGACGAGCGAGATCGGCAGGAACACTTTCCAACCGAGCCGCATCAACTGGTCGTAGCGATAGCGCGGCACGAAGGCCTTCACCATCGCGAAGAGAAAGAAGAACCAGCTCACCTTCAGCACGAACCAGACGACTCCAGGAACAAGCGTCAGAGGGTAGATCTTCAGCGGCGGCAGCCAGCCCCCGCAGAACAGGATCGTGAGCAGGGCGCACATCGTCATGATCGCCACATACTCGCCGAGCATGAACAGCAGATAGGGCGTCGCCGAATATTCGATCATGAAGCCTGCGACGAGCTCCGATTCCGCTTCCACGAGATCGAAGGGCGGACGGTTCGTTTCGGCCAGAGCCGAGATGAAGAAGATCACGAACATCGGAAACAGGCGCAGCCAATACCAGCCCGCGACGCCGTAGGCCGTGTCCTGCGCACGGACGATGTCGGTCAGGTTCAGCGAGCCGGCGCAGAGAAGCACGGTGATCATGACGAAGCCGATCGAGACCTCGTAGGACACCATCTGCGCCGCCGAGCGCAGCGCCGAGAGGAACGGGTATTTCGAGTTCGACGCCCACCCCCCCATGATGATGCCGTAGACGCCGAGCGACGAAATCGCGAAAATGTAAAGCACGCCGACATTTATGTCGGCGATGGCCCAACCGTCGGCGATAGGAATCACCGCCCAGGCCGCAAGCGCCAGGAAGGCCGTGATGAAGGGCGCGGCGAGGAACACGCTCTTGCTCGCGGAGTCGGGGATGACCGGCTCCTTGAGGACGAATTTGATGAAATCGGCGAAGAGCTGCCAAAGACCGTAGGGCCCCACGACATTCGGGCCCTTGCGCAGCTGCACGGACGCCCAGATCTTGCGGTCGGCCCAGATCGCATAGGCGACATAGACGAGCAGACCGATAAGCAACAGCGCGCTGAGCACCGCGATCAAAGCCAAGTGAAGGACCCAGTCGAACAATTTCGTCGCTCCTATTCCGCCGCCTGACGCAGCCGGCCCTGCGCCAGCGCCGAGCATTCGGCCATGACGGCGGAAGCGCGGGCGATCGGATTGGTGAGATAGAAGTCGCTTACGGTCGAGCCGAGCGCGTCGCTCATGGCGATGCCCGTGAGCCTCGCAAGCTCCGCGATGCCCTTGGCGTCGCCCTTCTCGATCGCGTCGAGGCGCAGAAGATGCGGATGCGCGGCGAAGAGCGCCTTGCGCAGTTCGGCGAGCGTATTGAAGGGCAACGGATCGCCAAACGCGCCCGAGAGCGCGCGGACGATCGCCCAATCTTCTCGCGCCTCGCCCGGCGGAAAGACCGCCCGCGACGCCAGCTGAACGCGGCCTTCGGTGTTGACGAACAGCGCCGACTTCTCAGTGTATGCCGCGCCGGGAAGGATCACGTCGGCGCGATGCGCGCCGCGATCGCCGTGCGAACCGATGTAGATGACAAAAGCGCCGGGCTCGATCTCGATCTCGTCCGCTCCTAGGTTCAAGATCGCGTCGAGCGCGCCGGCTTTGACCATGTCGAGCGCGGGCAGACCGTGCTCGGAGGGCACGAAGCCGAGATCGAGCGCGCCGACGCGGGCAGCCGCCGTATGCAGCACGCTGAAGCCGTTCCAGCCGTCGCCAAGGCCTCCGAGCCGCTGCGCCGCCTGCGCCGCGAGCGCGCGCACAGCCAGGCCGTCGCGGCGCGCCAGCGCGCCCTGCCCGACGAGCACGATGCGCTTCTTCGCTTCCGACTTCTCGTCTTGGACGAAGCGCAGCAACGATTCGGGTCCCGCGCCGAGATAGTCGTAGTCGTAGGTCAGATCGGCGCGCTCGCCGACGAGCGAGACCTTGAAGCCGCCCTTGAGCCAACGCTTGCGGATGCGCGCATTGAGGACGGGCGCCTCGCGGCGCGGGTTTGAGCCGACGATCAGCAGCGCGTCGGCTTCGTCAATGCCGGCGATCGTCGCGTTAAATAGATAGGAAACCCGTCCGAACGCGGGATCGAGATGCGCGCCGTCCTGACGGCAATCGAGACTTCCGACGCCGAGCTTCTCGCACAAAAGCTTCAGCGCGTAGATCTCCTCGACCGCCGCAAGATCGCCGACGAGGGCGCCGATTTTCGCCGCCGGCGTCGCCTTGAGCCGCTCCACGGCGACGCCGAGCGCCTCTTGCCACGTCGCCGGGCGCAGGCGCCCGTTTTCCCGCACATAGGGACGATCGAGCCGCTGGCGGGCGAGCCCGTCCACGACCTGCCGGGTCTTGTCGGAGATCCACTCCTCATTCACGGAGTCATTGACGCGCGGCAGAATGCGCACCACCTCGCGGCCGCGCGAGTCGACGCGGATCGCCGACCCGAGCGCGTCCTGCACGTCGACGCTCTCGGTCTTCTGATATTCCCAGGGTCTGGCGCGGAAATTCTGGGGCTTCGGCAGCAGCGCGCCCACGGGGCAAAGATCCGTGACGTTGCCCTGCAGCTCGCTCGTCATGGCGCTCTGGAGATAGGTCGTGATCTCCATGTCTTCGCCGCGCCCGATGGCGCCCATGTCGCCCGTGCCGGCGACCTCCGCCGTGAAGCGGACGCAGCGCGTGCAATGGATGCAGCGCGTCATCGCGGTCTTGACCAGCGGCCCGATGTATTTGTCCTCGACCGCGCGCTTGTTCTCGATGTAGCGCGAGCTGTCGGCGCCGAAGGCGAGCGCCTGATCCTGCAGATCGCATTCGCCGCCCTGATCGCAGATCGGACAGTCGAGCGGATGGTTGACGAGCAGAAACTCCATGACGCCTTCGCGCGCCTTTTTCACCATCGGCGTGTTGGTGAAGACTTGCGGGGGCTCGCCATTGGGTCCCGGCCGCAGGTCCTTCACGGCCATGGCGCAGGAGGCCTGCGGCTTCGGCGGCCCGCCCTTCACCTCGACGAGGCACATGCGGCAGTTGCCGGCGATCGACAGGCGCTCGTGATAGCAGAAGCGCGGCACCTCGGCGCCGGCCTCCTCGCACGCCTGGAGAAGCGTGAACTCGGGCGGGACGTCCACCTCGACGCCGTCGACGAGTATTTTTGTCACTTCGTCTTCTCCAAGTTCTCGACCCGCTGCTTCAGCGCTTCCACCTCGGCTTCAATGGCGCCGTTGCGCAAATTGGCGTGCATCGCGAAGCCTGCCGAAGTGGCGGTGGTTTCCTGCCAATCGTGGATTTCTTTGCGGAGCTCCAGAAACATCCTTGAATGTTCTTCCGACTTCTCACGCAGGTAGCTCACATCGAAGCGGACGTCGCGTAGAAGCCTCTCGATGAACTCTTGGCGGTCGCTAGCCATTTCGTCCTCACTCCGCCGCCACGCGTATCGGCTCCGGATGCGGATTGGCCGCATACTGGTCGATGCGCTGCTCGATTACGGGGCGAAAGTGCTGAATGAGCCCTTGCACCGGCCACGCCGCCGCGTCGCCGAGCGCGCAGATCGTGTGGCCCTCGATCTTCTTCGACACGTCGAAGAGCATGTCGATCTCTTTCTTGTGCGCGCGGCCCTCGACCATGCGCTCCATGACGCGCCACATCCAGCCCGTGCCCTCGCGGCAGGGCGTGCACTGGCCGCAGCTCTCATGCTTGTAAAAGTAGGAGAGCCGAGCGATGGCGCGGATGATGTCGGTCGACTTGTCCATGACGATGACCGCCGCGGTCCCGAGGCCGGAGCCGAGCTTCGCCAGGCTGTCGAAATCCATCGGACAGTCGAGGATCTGATCGGCCGGCACACAGCGCACCGACGAGCCGCCGGGGATCACGGCAAGCAGATTGTCGAAGCCGCCGCGCACGCCGCCGCAATGGCGCTCGATGAGCTCGCGGAAGGTGATCGACATCGCCTCTTCCACGTTGCAGGGCTTGTTGACGTGGCCCGAGATGCAGAAGAGCTTCGTGCCCGTGTTGTTGGGCTTGCCGATGCCGGCGAACCAGGCCGCCCCGCGGCGCAGGATGGTCGGCGCGACCGCGATCGACTCGACGTTGTTGATCGTCGTCGGACAGCCATAGAGTCCGACATTGGCCGGGAACGGCGGCTTCAGGCGCGGCATGCCCTTCTTGCCTTCGAGACTTTCGAGCAGCGCCGTCTCCTCGCCGCAAATATAAGCGCCGGCGCCGTGATGCACATAGAGGTCGAAGGGATAGCCGTAAATGTTGTCCTTGCCGATGAGCCTCGCCTCATAGGCTTCGTCCACCGCGCGCTGCAGCGCTTCCCTCTCGGCGATGAACTCGCCGCGCACGTAGATGTAGCAGGCGTGCGCGCCCATGGCGTAGGAGGCGACCATCGCGCCCTCGACCAGCGTGTGCGGGTCGTTGCGCATGATCTCGCGGTCCTTGCATGTGCCGGGCTCAGACTCGTCCGCGTTGATGACGAGATAATGCGGGCGCTTGGGATCGACCTCCTTGGGCATGAAGGACCACTTCAACCCCGTCGAGAAGCCCGCCCCGCCGCGCCCGCGCAAGCCGGAGGCCTTGACTTCGTTGGTGATGTTTTCGCGCCCGCGGTCGAGCAGCGCCTTGGTGTTGTCCCACTGTCCGCGCTTCCTCGCGCCCGCGAGCGAGCGGTCGCCAAGCCCGTAGAGATTGGTGAAAATGCGATCTGCGTCGGAGAGCATCGTCTATCCAGCCTCTGGTTTCGCGCCCTGGCCATAAAGCGTGGTCAGGCTTGTCAGGCCGCCGGCGGGCTCGGAGGAAACGCGCCCCGTTTGCGAGCCGGTCCTGACCGGGCGCCCGGCGGCGAGGTCGTCAAGCAGCTTCTTGAGGATCTCGGCGTCGAGGTCCTCATAGAAATCGTCGTTGATCTGGACCATCGGCGCGTTGCAGCAGGCGCCGAGGCACTCGACCTCCGCCCAAGAGAACAGACCGTCCGCCGTGACCTTGCGCTGTGGTCCGATCCTGCGCTCCAGCACCTTGATGAGATCGTCGGAGCCCCGCAACATGCAGGGCGTCGTGCCGCAGAGCTGCACGTAGAACCTCCCCACGGGCTCCAGATTGAACATCGTGTAGAAGGTCGCGATCTCCAGCACGCGGATGTGCGGCATGCCGAGCTTTTCGGCGACTTTCTCGATCGCCGCGCGCGGCAGCCAGTAGTCGTTCTGCTTCTGCGCTTCCCACAGCGCCGGCACGACCGCGGACGCCTGCCTTCCCTCAGGATATTTGGCGATCTGCTTCGCGAGCCACGCGTCGCGTTCGGGCGTGAACTCGAAGCTCTCGGGCTGTTGATCGGCGAGGCGACGGACAGACATGGGAGATCAATCCAGATGCAGGGCGCTTGCCCGGGAGGAAACGGGGCTGATGATGGAGACGTGGCGCGGGAGGACCCCCACCCCGGCCCTCCCCCTTGCAGGGGGAGGGAGAACGTCGAGCCGCGGCTGGCGCGTTCCCCTCGCAACGGTGAGGGTCGTTTCTGCGACCGCCATCATCGATCCTCCTCAGCCGGAAATTCTCCGCGCGCGTCCCGCCGCGTCGATCCACAGCTCTCCGTCGCGGGCCGCCTCCCTCCCCCTGCAAGGGGGAGGGCCGGGGTGGGGGTCTCTCCCCCGGCGCTCTGAACCGTAATCCAGATGGTCTCGACGACGCCGTCCAAATTGGTCCTGGCTTCATGATTCCAGAATCGCAGCACACGCAGCCCCTTGCTCGCAAGGAACGCCGTCCGACGGGCGTCGGAGGCGAGTCCCTCCTCGGTTCCGTGCTGGTCGCCGTCCAATTCGACGACGAGCCCGGCGGGCGCGCAATAGAAGTCCACGACATAGGCGCCGATGGGATGCTGGCGGCGGAAAGAAACGCCGAGTTGATCGCCGCAAAGCCGTCGCCACAGCTTCTTCTCGACGTCGGTCATCTCGCGCCGCAAGCGACGGGCGCGTTCCGTCTTGGCGTGCGTTCGATCGAAGCGGGTCATCATCGCTTCTCCGTCCCGGCGCAGGCGGACCCCCACCCCGACCCTCCCCCTTGCAGGGGGAGGGAGCACGTCGCGCCGCTTCGTCGACGTCCTCACCGATCGATCTCCCCGAAGACGATGTCGAGCGAGCCCAGGATCGCCGAGACGTCGGCGAGCAGGTGGTCGCGGCAGATGAAGTCCATGGCCTGCAGATGTGCGAAGCCGGGCGCCCGGATCTTGCAGCGATAGGGACGGTCGCCGCCGTCGGAGACGAGATAGACGCCGAACTCGCCCTTCGGCGCCTCGACCGCGGCGTAAACTTCGCCCGCCGGCGCCTTGAAGCCCTCGGTGAACAGCTTGAAATGATGGATCAGGGCCTCCATCGACGTCTTCATCTCGGCGCGCGAGGGCTTGGTGATCTTGTTGTTCTGGGTGGCGACCGGGCCGCGGCCCCGCTGCTCGAGCAGCTTGTTCACGCATTGGCGCATGATCGAGATCGACTGCCGCATCTCCTCCATGCGCACGACCGTGCGATCGTAGCAGTCGCCATGCTTGCCGACCGGGATGTCGAACTCCATCTCCTCGTACAGGTCGTAGGGCTGCGCCTTGCGCAGATCCCAGGCGGCGCCGGAGCCGCGCACCATGACGCCGGAGAAGCCGCGCCGCCACGCCTCCTCGAGCGTGACGATGCCGATGTCGACGTTGCGCTGCTTGAAGATGCGGTTCTCGATGAACAAAACGTCGAAGTCGTCGCAGACCTTGAGAAACGGATCGCAGAAGGCGCCGATGTCCTCGACGAGCTTGTCCGGGATGTCCTGCGCGACGCCGCCGGGGCGGAAATAATTGGCGTGCATGCGCGCGCCGCAGGCGCGCTCGTAGAACACCATGAGCTTTTCGCGCTCTTCATATCCCCACAGCGGCGGCGTCAGCGCGCCGACGTCCATGGCCTGCGCGGTGATGTTGAGCAAGTGCGACAGCAACCGCCCGATCTCGGCATAGAGCACGCGGATGAGCTGGCCGCGGCGCGGCGCTTCGATCCCGAGCAGACGCTCGATGGCGAGGCAGAAGGCGTGCTCCTGGTTCATCGGCGCGCAATAGTCGAGCCGGTCGAAATAGGGCACGTTCTGGAGATAGGTGCGCGCCTCCATGAGCTTCTCGGTGCCGCGATGCAGGAAACCGACATGCGGATCGACGCGCTCGACGACCTCGCCGTCGAGCTCCAGGATCAGACGCAGCACGCCATGCGCCGCGGGATGCTGCGGGCCGAAGTTTATCGAGAAGTTGCGGAGCGGTTGCTGGTCGGTCATTTGTCGAGTCCGTCGGCAGTCGGCAGTCGGCAGTCGGCAGGTCTTTCTGAATTTTGGATCGAGCGGATTAAACCTCTCAGCATCTTGCCTACCGATTCCGATCTCTCGATCAGCGGCGCGTTCTCGCGTTCGGACAGGAGCCCGATCCGAGCGGAGAGCAGTATGTGCGTCTCGAGCTCTTTCAACGAGCCCTGCGCCGTTCGCAAAAAATTGACGTAATGTCCAGCGCTGTCGCGCCCGTATCCCTCAGCGATATTGGCCGGAATAGAAGAGGCGGCTCGCCGAATTTGCGAGGTCAGTCCAAAGGTCTCCTCCCGAGGAAACCCTTTCGTCGCTCGATAGCAGTCCACCGCCAGGTCCATCGCTTCCTTCCACACCCGCAGATCACGGTAGGATCGTATTTTCTCCAAATCCGACCGTTCTGTCACAGCCGACTGCCGACCGCCTACTGCCCTCTCGCCTTCTCGTCTCCGGGCAGCTCGTAACCCGTCCCCTCCCAAGGCGACTGAAAGTCGAACTGGCGGAACTCCTGCGTCAGCCTCACGGGATCGTAGACGACGCGCTTCTGCTCTTCGTCGTAGCGCACCTCGACGAAGCCCGTCATGGGAAAGTCCTTGCGCAAGGGATGGCCGTCGAAGCCGTAATCCGTCATGATGCGCCGCAGGTCGGGATGTCCCGAGAACACGACCCCGAAGAGATCGTAGGTCTCGCGCTCGAACCAGTCCGCGCCGGGCCAGATCGACGTGAGCGAGGCGACCGGCGTCGTTTCGTCCGTTGGAGTCTTGAGACGGATGCGCAGGTTGCGCTTGGGCGACTGCAAATGCGCGACGACCTCGAAACGCTCCTCGCGTTCCGGATAATCCGCGGCCGTCACGTCGATGAAATTGACGAACAGGCAGTCGGGATCGTCGTGCAGAAACGTCGCCGTCTCCAGCCACTTGTCGCGCGCGATCGTCAGCGTGAGCTCACCGAAGGCGAGCTTCACGCCGGTCACGGCGCCGGGAAGCGCGGCGGCGACCTTGGCGCCGAGGGCCTCGAGTTCCGAACTCATTCGCGTCCTTGCCGTATATTGAGCGCATGGCGAGCAATCAGCAGCCGGCGCCGCTCGCTGGCCGCCACGCGCCGCTTGCCCCTCATCTCTCGATCGTGCCGGTGCGGCGGATCTTCTTCTGCAGCAGCAGCACGCCGTAGACCAGCGCTTCCGCGGAGGGCGGGCAACCGGGCACATAGATGTCCACGGGGATGATCCGGTCGCAGCCGCGCACCACAGAGTAGGAGTAGTGGTAATAGCCGCCGCCGTTGGCGCAGGATCCCATCGAGATCACGTAGCGCGGCTCGGGCATCTGGTCGTAAACCTTGCGCAACGCGGGCGCCATCTTGTTCGTCAGCGTGCCGGCGATGATGATCACGTCGGACTGGCGCGGGCTCGCGCGCGGCGCGAAGCCGAAGCGCTCGAGGTCGTAGCGCGGCATCGCCGCCTGGATCATCTCGACCGCGCAGCAAGCGAGACCGAAGGTCATCCACATCAGCGAGCCGGTGCGCGCCCAGTTGATGAGATCGTCGGTCGCCGTGACCAGAAAGCCCTTGTCGGCGAGTTCGTTGTTGATCTCGACGAAATAAGGATCCGTCGATCCTGCGGGCTTGCCGGTCGAAGGATCGATGAGACCGGTCGCCTTCGGCGCGACGAGCGTCTGGCCCTCTCTCCCGATCAATCCCATTCAAGCGCTCCTTTGCGCCACTCGTAGACGAAGCCTATGGTCAGCACGCCGAGGAACGCCATCATGGCCCAGAAGCCGAAGGCGCCGGCTTGCTTGAAGGCGACGGCCCAAGGAAACAGAAAGGCCACCTCCAGATCGAAAATGATGAACAGCAGCGTCACGAGATAGAAGCGAACGTCGAACTTCATGCGCGCGTCGTTGAACGGGTTGAAGCCGCACTCGTAAGCCGAGAGCTTCTCGGGATCTGGCGCCTTGAAAGCAAGCAGGAACGGCGCGACGAGAAGCGCGCCGGCGATGATCGCCGCGACGGCCATGAAGATGACGAGCGGCAGGTAGTTTTCGAGCAGGGCCGGCATGTTTGTCCGTCCAATGATGCGGTCGTCGGCGCCATGCGCCAGCGATCAGGCGGCGTCGACGCCAGTCGCGCGATCCGGCTCAGACGCCCTTGGGCGGGGGTTCCGTAACAAAGCGAAGCCGGCGACGCAAGGGCCAGACCGCCGCTGCCTCAATTTATTGCGGCGACGCCGCAAAGCCTCGACAGGTCGCCAACCCGAGAGGTTCGCTCAGCTTAGTCATCCCTGAGCAAGCGGCCCATCTGCGCCGCGGCGAGCAGTTCGCTGCGGCGCCGCTCGCGTCCGGCCAGAGCCTCGGCGTCTGCGCCCCACTGGCGCATCTGATGATCTTCGTCGACCTGCGCCGCCGTGAATCCGGCCTCGGCGTCGATCTCGCCGAGCGCCACCGCGAGCGCGATGACCAGCGAGCCGGAGAGCGTCGTCAGGGCGTGCAGCGCTGCGAGGCGGAACGGCGCGCTGGCGTCGGAGCTCACATGGCGACGGACCGCATCCGCGAGCGCTGCGACCGCGGACCGAGGCTGCTGCTGGAACATGACGCCTTCGACGAGGCTGAGCCGCGCCCCGCACGTCTCGCGGGCGAAGCGGACAAGCGGATCCCAGGCCGCGGCCTCGGCGCGCTTCAGGGACTGCGGCTCGCCCGCGCGATAGCAGACGAGATCCGACTCCGCATATTTGACGGCGTCGGCCTCGACCTCGGCCAGGCGCTGCGCCACGCCGTCGATCGCGGAATTCGCCATCTTCGTCAAAGGCATGGACGCGGGATCGAGCGTCTCTCCTTGCCCTGCCCACTCCTGCGCCACGGCTTCCGCCAACGCCTGCGTCGGCAGGATCAGTTGCACGCGCGCCGGCGTGCGCAGCGACCTGCCGTCGAGCAGTACCGCGAAACCGCCCTCAATCGGGGCGGTCGCGACCTCCTTGAAGAAGCGGCGCACCCGCGGCTTTTCTCCGGGCTGGGGCGCGCTGCGCACCGGCTTTCGTTCCTCGGCGCCGACGAAGACATCCTGCTCGAAGCCGTCGCCTGCATTGCTCATCCAGCTGCTCCTCCAATGCGCCCTCCGCACGGACGCGGCGACATGCGTCGAACCAGACCCGTCCCCCTATCAATGAGCCGCGGAATGGTCGAGATCGTTCTCGCCGTCGACCGGCTCCCGCTCGATCAACGCGCCGTCGCAAATTCGCGTCAGCAGGTCTGCCTGCCGCGCTTCGAGCGCGATCAGCCGGCCGAGCACGTTCAAGAGGTTCAACAGGTCCTCGGTGTATTCGGCGAGCCATCCCTCCGGCTGGATCTTTTCGAGCGGCGATGGCGGCCGCCTGTCGCCGATGATGGGCTTGCTGTCGAGACGGCGGTAGCCGAACCACTGGTCGAGCACGTTCTTGCCCGAGATCTCATAAGCGCGCATGGCTGGCGTGACGTTCTCGATATAGCCCTTGCCTACGATAAGCCGCCGTTTCGCTGCGTCGTAGTCCATGCGCGCCGGAAGCGGCTCCGGCGCGGGCGGAATGGCGCCGTCGGAGGGAATGCGCGGGGCGCTGGCTTTCGGCAGGCGCGGCGGCCCCTTCGGTCGCCCGGCCGCGGCGTCGACGAAGCGCTCGCCGTAACAGTACAGCCAGACGACCTCGCGGCCAAGCGCGACCGCCTCGGCGAAGAGCGCGGTGTCGGCTGTCAGCGGAACGCGAAGGCCCGGACGCACGAGGTCCGGCGCGAAGCGCTTGGTGAAGGCGGGATGGGCCATGACGGCGGCGATATAGGCGACGACGTCCTCGGGCGCGACGGACGCGCCATAGGCTTCGCCGAGCGTTGCGAGCGCTTCCGCACAGATATTGGGCTGCGA
Source organism: Methylocystis sp. (assembly GCA_035319645.1). Taxonomy (GTDB): domain Bacteria; phylum Pseudomonadota; class Alphaproteobacteria; order Rhizobiales; family Beijerinckiaceae; genus Methylocystis. The sequence goes on from DATHCI010000101.1 coordinate 19,366, forward strand.
CGCTTTGGCGTCGGACCAGAGCGGGTACACGCGACCGCCACGTCCGTGATAGTGATGCAGGTCGGGGATCAGCGCTGAAATGGTGATAGCGGGGCCAATTGTAATCGAACGGTCTTCCGGCGCTGTTACGAAAATCTGCTTGGCCGAATATATTTTCCACAAAGTCGGATTGGCGCGGTTGATCAGACGGTTATCCGGAATGATCCATTGACGGTCGAAACTACGAAACGCATAGCGCGTCGGCTGGATGACCGCCGCCCTGTCGCTCGCTACCGCATGCGATCGAAACTCGTGGCCCGCCAATCCTGTCCTGCTCGGTTTGACCGACGTCTTGTCTCCGTTCCGACCGCGGGATCAGCCACGGTCACGTCAGAAGAGGCGAGCCCCGCCGTCCGCTCGAACAGGGGTCCGCGCAACGCCTCGTCGACGAGTCCGACCATCGCGTTCACGACCTGCGGCGGCGTGTAGTAGGAGCCGGTGAGCTTGCGCAGCCTGTTATCGTAGACCTCGAGAAAATCCTCGTAGAAATACAGCCAGGCGTCGGGCTTGTCCTTGCTGACAGTCGGCCAATTCACCTCGTTCAAGACGCGCAGCAACGTCCCGAGCGACGTCTTCAGCGATTCCTGGTTGGCGGCGTCCTCCGTGAGCAGGTTGAGCGCCGCGCCGATCAGCGTGTTCGATTTCTTGAGCTTCAGCGCCGCGAGTTCGACGCCGTCCGCCAGCGAAATGTCGAAAGCGCGCGCCATCAGCAGCCCGAACGTCACCGCCTGCGCATAGCCGTCCGCAAATTGCGCGTCGCTCGCGTCCGGGAACAGGAGGAGGCGCCAGTCCTGCTTGAGATGGTTCAGGCTCCCGTGCCCAAGCGCCATCTGTTCCAGCACTTCCTCGCGCAAAAGGCGGCAGAGCCGCGCGCTCACCTGGGCCAGCGCTTTGGCGTTGGCCGGCGGCTGAGGCGCCCAGGTCAGGAAATCCGCGAAAAGCGCCCGCAACGTTTCGGGCGCCCCGAGCTTCGCGCCCGCCGTTTCGATGTCGCCGTCGAGCAGCACGATCCTGCCAGCCAGCTCTCCATCGCGCCAGAGGCTGAAACCATTGCCGTCCGTATAGACGAGATTGGGGAGGGACCTGAGCTTCGCCCATTGCGTCTTGTCGTGCTCGTCCGCGAACTTGCGCGGATCGCACCCCTTGCCGGGGGCCTTCACCTCTATGAAGCCGACGAGGGCGCTGTTCACACTGACGGCATAGTCCGGCCGCGTCTGCAGATACGCGAGGCTCGTTTCGCCGATGAGGTCGACGCCTCCCGGAGCGAGGCCTTCGAGCAAGGCGAGGTCAACAACAAGGCGCTCCAGAGGCGCGCGCAACTGATCCTCCGGCGCCCCGGAAATCGCAAGGCTCGCGAGCTTGGCTTTTGCGGATGCCCCGAAAGTCGAGACAACGCTGGCGAATGTCGGCTTCTGCACAAGCCCCCGCTATTGGACCGCTAGAGGCGAAAAGACGAAGGGCGCCCGAGCCTTGGGACAAATCGAGTTTCCTGAAGGACGGCGAGTCAGCCGTCGAGCCGTTTGAACTCGGCCTCGAAGGCGAGCAGCAACTGCGCACGCTCCTCTTCCGGCAGCCAAAGACTCATCTGCGGCACGACCGTCCGCCAGTACAACAGCTTGCGGGCGCCCCACGGCATAACTGACGCGGCGCGCATCTCGGCGATCGCTCCAAGCAGCTTCGCGCGGACCTTTTCGGGATCGGCGCGCACGACGACCGGCGGCGCCTCCTCCTCGGGGAAGAGGTCCGGCTGGGGATCGAGGTCGAAGAGATCGCCTTGCTTCATGCGGTCCGGGCGTGATTCGATTCGTGGCGGCGAGCATAGAGCGCCCGCGACGCGAGCGCGAGCCTCCGGCTCATGCCGTTCACAGGCTCGTGAAGCCGAAGCATGGCGTCACTCCTCCGGGGCGTCCTCGATCGGATCGTAATGCGAAACATCGAAGCCGAAGGCCTCCCACGTTCGGCGCATATGTTCCGGCAGCGGCGCGGTCACGTCGATGACGCCTCTCCGCGGATGCGGCAGCACGAGCCGCCGCGCCAGCAGGTGCAGCTTGCGCTCCAGCCCGTCCGGCATCGCGCGTAGCGGATCGCGGCGGCGCACTTCGTCTTCCGGCCGATGGCCGTATTTCGGGTCCCCGAAGATCGGATGGCCGATCGCCTCGGCATGCGCGCGCAGCTGGTGCGTGCGCCCGGTCAAGGGCTTCATGGAGAGCCAGGCGCAACGGGGCGCGGCTTTCTCCACGATGGCGTAATAGGTGAGCGAGTGCTGCGCGTCGGTCTCGCCATGACGCGCGACGCGCATTTTCTCCAAGTCACGATGGGCGCCGGCGCCGGGCTTGCGCGGCGCCCGCTCGTCGCCCATGCCGGCGCCCTTTGCGAGATAGAGCGAGATCCGCCCCTGCGCCGGCTTCGGCACGCCCTCGACGAGCGCCCAGTAGATTTTCTTCGCCTGGCGCGAGCGGAAGGCCTCGCCGAGCTCCGCGGCGGCGCGGCGGTTCCTGGCGACGAGCAGCACGCCGCTCGTGTCGCGGTCGAGCCGGTGCACGAGCGCCGGGCGCCGGTCTCCCTCGGCGAGCGCGGCGAGCATTCCGTCGATATGACGGGTCGTCCCCGAGCCGCCCTGCACCGCGAGGCCATAAGGCTTGTTGAGCACGAGCACGTCGGCGTCCTCATAGAGGATCATGTCTTTGAGCGCGCGGGCGTCGTCGGGGCCAAAGCTCGCCGGTCTCGGCGGAGGCGCCTCGAGCCGCAACGGGGGGACGCGGATGGTCTGGCCCCGCTCGACCCTGGTCGAGGTCTCGGCGCGACGACCGTCGACGCGCACCTCCCCCTTTCGGCAGATCTTGGCGAGATGGGCGAGGCTCAGGGTCGGATAGCGGCGCTTGAACCAGCGGTCGAGCCGCATGCCGTCCTCCTCCTCTGAGACGATGGCGGCGGCTACGCCCGACGACGGCGCCGCGGAAGGCTTGGAGGCAGGCATGGAGAGTGTTTACCAAAGCGGCGGGATTGCGCAAAGCCCGCGGCCGATGATACAACGCTTCAGTCAGCGCCCGTAGCTCAGCTGGATAGAGCGTTGCCCTCCGAAGGCAGAGGTCAGAGGTTCGAATCCTCTCGGGCGCGCCAATAAATTCAATAAGATAGGCAAATGCAGCGCGAGCTCGAATTGCGCGCTAGGTAGCACATAGGTAGCAAATCGACGCGGCTCCGCCGCGGTTACGCGATCGGCGCGCTCGATGCGCCGGGGGCCCGCGCCAGGCTCGCGCGCTGCATCGCGCCGGCGAGCGCCGAGACGTCGAGGACCGCGCTGTGGCCGCAGCAGCAGGCGGCGATGATCGCGCGGAGGCCGCTGCGCGCATGTTATCGAGATCCATCGCGGGGGCGTCAACTTGGCAGGACATATTGGGAGGATAAGAGATTCGCGATAGATAAAGCAGAGGCTTCGCAAACTCTGGGGCTCATATGAAGCTGATCACATGAGCCGCCGCTGGCAACTCGCGTCGGTCGCCCTAAGTCGCCGCAATGCGGCGAAGGGAGAAACCGCGATGGCGCAAGATGATTCGAACAAGGGCAAACCCAGCGTCCCGGAAAAAGAGCCCGACCATTACACCGGCATGGCCGCCATTGATTTCGCCCTGACCCCGAGCGTGCTCATATGCGGGATTGCGGGCGCGGTCTTGGGACTAATCCTCGCGGCGTGGGGAACGTCGGACATACCGATCATTTTCGCGACGACGATTGTATTCGGAGTGCTGTCAGGGATTTTCGGCATGTTTGTCCCCTGGTACAAGCCCAAAGGACGAGAATAGACACAAAGCGCCGCAGCCGTTCATCCGGGCTTGCGGCGCTCCATCGCGACGGGAGCGGCCCGTCGGCTTGCCCGGTATCTACGCGGGCGATGATCGCGTTTCAAGCACCCTTTGCAGCGGGGGCGGCCGAGAATTTCTCGGTCTCGTCACCCCACGCGGTCCAGCCCGGACGACGCTGACGGGAGAACAAGTCGAGTCGGCGCGCGCCCGTCGTGCAGCGCTCGACAAGATCGAAAAATTCATCGGGCTTGCGGCTGTGCTCGCGCGCGACGCCATCGAAGAGCGATGGGAACGCGCTCGCCTTGGCGGGGCTGCCGAGCGCGCCAATGAGCACCGGCTCATGCATAGTCCGGGCCCAATAGCCCGTCCCGACACGCACCTTGCCCGCCGGCGTCGTCTTGCGCCAAATCAGCATCGTTTTATAGGCAAAGCCCCAGGAGTTCATGACGTCGAGCGCTTCGGGAAGCCGCGGCGCGGTCGCCCAAAGTAGCAATACACAGTCGCGCTGCGCCAGTTGGCCAACCGGCAGCGCGCAGATATCCGCCGTGCTCATCGTCGCATAATGCGCCACAGCGCTCTTCTTTGCGCCCTTGGCCGAACGCAATTCGAAGTCCCATGGCGGATCGGCGGCGATCACGTCGAATGATAGCGGCGGAAGGTCGCCGAACGGCCATGCCGACATGGCGCGCCCGTCAGGCCGCGATTTCGAATGCCGGCGGCGCGAGCGCGGGAAAGCGCCAGCCGTCGCGTTTGTCGGTCGGCGGCGAGCTTCCCTTCGTCGCGCGCCAGTAGGCCGCCCATGGGCCCCATTCGGGCGCGTCGCGGGCGATCCAGACGCCGGCGGCGGCTATCGGCGGCGCGCTCGCCGGCGAGGCCGCCTGGCCGCGCCAGCGCGCCTCTGAGAGCCACCTGGCGGCGCTGGCGAT